>JBGOUJ010000038.1:0-23975 GCA_041477005.1 Terriglobia bacterium
CTTTGGAGGATGCCAAGGCCTTTGCGGCCTGGGCCGGGAAGCGGCTCCCGTCCGAAGAGGAGTGGGAAAAGGCGGCGCGAGGAGCCGACGGGCGGATGTATCCTTGGGGTAACGCGGCGCCCGCCAGGCAGGCCAACCTAGCCGGCGCGGCCGATGGCTTTGAGTACACGGCCCCGGTTGACGCCTTTCCGGAAGGCGGCAGCCCATCCGGTGCGCGGAACATGGCCGGCAACGTGTGGGAATGGACGGCCGACTCCTATCCGGTCACGCCCCGGGAGATCGCCGACATGAAGGCCGTCCTGCGGTCCGTGGGGAAGGACTGGGCGGTCATCAAGGGCGGCAACTTCACGAGTGACGAACTGTGGCTGCGGACCTACATGCGGCGGGGATTCCCGCAAGCAGCCAAATCGCCGTATATCGGCTTCAGGTGTGTGAAAGATGCGAAATAAAGCACATTGTCTGATAGTAACGGCCGGGCTGTGGCTGGTGGCCCCGCCGGCTTATCCGCAACAGCAAGAAATGAGCGCCCGCGACATGTTCCACTCGGCCGCGGGCTTGGTGGCGCCGGCGCCGGCCAAGACCGCGCCCGCGTCCGCGCCCACGCGCAAGGTGATCCATCCGGTTCGGCCGCGGCCCAGCACCGATGCTCCGGCGCAACCCGCGACTGAGGCGGCGCAGCCCGCGATCGAGGCGGCGGCGCAGCCAACCACCGTCACGGCCGGGCAGCCAACGACGGTGAGCACCGGGCGACCATCGGTGGTCACGCCGGTGAGCCTCAAGACGGGGCGGCCCGCTGCGCCGCTGGGGTTGCGTTACAGCATCCTCAGGCGGACCAGCAGCGGCCAGACAGCGGAAGTGGACGCCGACACCGCCTTCCGCTCCGGCGATCGCATCCGGCTGGGCATCGAGGCCAACGACCGGGCCTACCTCTATATCGTGCTGCGCGGTTCGAGCGGCAACTGGAGCGTCTTGTTCCCCTCGCCCGAGATCTCGAACGGCAACAACGTGATAGAGAGAGGCAAGCTTTACGAGATCCCGTCGGGACACTGGTTCACCTTCGATGAGCAAGCGGGCACGGAAAAGCTGTTCATCGTGCTCAGCCGCAAGCCGGAGGAGAGCCTCGAGAAGATGTTCTACTCTTTGCAGCAGGCCCCGGGGGGCGCTCCAGTGGCCGCGCCAGCCCGGGAAACGCCGACCCGGCCCCTGCTCGCTATGAACCTTCCGCCGGTCGATGACGCCCTCGTGACCCGTATTCGCAGCCAAGTGGTGGCCCGCGATCTGGTCTTTGAGAAAGTCAGCGACGATGCCGCCTCAGACAAGAAGGAAAAGGCCGTCTATATCGTCAACAAGACGGGCAGCGCCGATTCCCGCGTAGTGGCGGACGTCACGATGAGTCACAAATGAGGGCTCGACGGCTCGTGGCGGCTTTCGCTCTGCTGGCGCTGGGAGCGGCGTGGTGCCAGGAGCGCGAAGGCGCGCCGCAACGGCTGGAGATCATCCTCGAGAAGCAGGAGGGCGGCGCCTGGAAGAGGGTCGATCCGGGGCTGGTGTTCGAGCAGAACGACCGCGTGCGCTTCCGAATCCACCCCAACTTCGACGGCTATTTGTACGTGATGAACCAGTCCACCTCGGGCCGTTACACGCTGCTCTTCCCGAGCGATGAGGCCGGGCGGAAAAACCGGATCGAGGCCGGAAAGGAATACCTTGTGCCCGCCACCCAGGGGTGGTTCCGGATCACCGGGCCGCCTGGGCACGAAATCGTCTACTGGATGGTGAGCCCGGTGGAGCTGAAAAGCGAGCCGGATTACCTGCCGCTGCCGCCTCCGCCGAAGCCGGGGAAGGTCCCGCCGAACATCACGCCCCGCTGCGATGAAACCGTGCTGCGGGCGCGCGGCGACTGCGTGGATACCTCGGCTGGGGCCAAGGCGGTCCCGGAAAACAGGAAGCTGCCCGAGAACCTGGCCGCGGTGCCGGGCGCCGCGTCGCGCGAGCTGATGTTCATGCGCCAGCAGGGCGCGTCGGTGGTGGCGGCGCCGCAAGCGCTGAAGGGACCGGTGGTTTTCGAGTTTCGTCTGGCGCATAGGTGACAACATGTCACGGAAACTGATTGCGTTCGCGCTCGCCGCCGGCGCCCTGTGGGGACAGCAGCAGCAGCGCGACCTGCGGGTGGAGAAGGAGGGCGCCGCCGCGACGGCCGGGGTCGCCGTCCCGCGCAGCTATGCCCTAATAGTTGGCGTCTCGGAGTATAAGAACCTGCCGGATCGCTCGCTGAAATTCGCCGATCGCGACGCCGAGGCGGTCTACGCGATTCTGATCAGCCCCGAAGGCGGGAACTTCCGCGCCGAGAACGTCCACAAGCTCATCGGACCGCAGGCCACGCTGGCCGGTATGCGTCACGAGCTCGAGGAATGGCTGCCCGGCGTCGCCAAAGGCGAGGACCGCGTCCTGATCTACTTCGCCGGCCACGGTTTCATCTTCGGAGGCAAAGCCTACCTGGCCCCACACGACCTGGCGCCGGGCAACATCGCCGGTACGGGCTATGCCATGGACGCGCTCGGCAAGCTGATCGGCGGACGCATTAATGCGCGCTACAAGGTCTTGCTGACCGACGCCTGCCACAGCGGCGCCATCACACCCGAAACCAACAACCAGGCTCTCAACCGGACGCTGCTGGACCTGCACACCTCACTGTTCTCGCTGACCGCGAGCCGCGACCGCGAGTCTTCGTTCGAAAGCCCCGATTGGGGCGGCGGCCACGGCATCTTCACGTATTACGTGGTGAAAGGCCTGGAGGGCGAGGCCGATCAAAACGCCGACGGCATCGTCACCGCCGACGAACTGGCGGAATATGTGCATCGCAACGTCCGCGAAGCCACCAACAGCCGCCAGAACCCCACCTCCGAGCGCGGCAGCTTCGACCCGCAAATGCCGCTGGCCTACATCCCGAAGGTGCTGGCGCGCCGGGCGCCCACGGCCTCGGCTTCCGAATTCGGCACGCTGGTCCTCGAAGCCAACATGGACGGCGTGGAGGTGTTCGTGGACGGCAAGTCGTCCGGAGTGGTGAGCAAAGGCACGCCGCTCAAGCTGCAAGGGCTGCGGCCGGGGAACCACACCATCCAGGGCGTGAAGATGGGCTACGAGCCGGATGGGCCGCGCGAAGAAATGGTCTACCCCGGCCAGGAGACCACCGTCACCATCAAGATCCTGTTCGTCAGACGGCGCAACAAGCACGCTTCGGACCTGCTCGACAAGGGCCTGGAGTTTTACAACAAGGGCTACGCCGAAAACTACCGGAAGGCGGCCGAGCAGTTCGAGAAGGCCCTCGAGGCCGACCCGAAGTTCAGCCAGGCCGCGCTCTATCTGGGCCGGGCTTACAACGCCCTCTACGAAGATGAGAAGGCGGAAAAATATTTTCGCCGGGCGCTCGAGATCGATCCCGACTACGTCGAGGCGCGGGCCGGTTTCGGCGGCATGCTGCTCGACGTCGGCAGCTTCGACGAGGCCATCCGCCAGCTCAACACCGTGGTGCAGCGCGACCCCAACCACGCCCTGGCCTGGAGCCTGCTCGCCGAGGCGCTGCGCATGAAGGATCTCTACCCGCAGTCGATCGACGCCGCGCGCAAGGCCATCCGGCTGAATCCGAACAACTCCGAGGCTCATTTCTTCCTGGCCGACAGCCTGCGCCTGAGCGGCTCCTACCAGCCGGCGGAGAATGAATATCGGGAATATCTAAGGCTGAGTGACTTCCAGAGCAAGCTGGCCGGCAAGCTCAACTACTACGTGCTGGGCTTCCTGGTCGGCGCCGGCAAAAAAAAGCGGGCCGCGCAGCAGGACATCTGGAAGGACCTGCAGAGCATGGCTTATTTCGGCCTGGGCGACTGCGAGCGCCTGCTCTCCCATCCCGACGCGGCCATCGACTATTACCAGAAGTCGCTCTCCTATGACAAAGACGACCCCAAGATCCAGTGGGCGCTGGGCTTGGCCTACACCAAAAAGGCCGAGATCACTGGCAGTCTCGACTCCCTGCCCGAAGCCCGCCGTCATTTCGTGACCATGCTGGAGATGAACAAAGACCTGGCTGAAGCCGACCAGGCCAAGAAATACATCGCCCGGATCGACCTCCTGCTGAAGAATCGGCAGTGAGGCCCTCGGAACCCGCCCCAACCGCTCCCTGACTCGATTCAGACCGCGCAGGTCCGGAATCCCCCGAACACGTCCCGCCGATCTTTCGGGTAGAAGTTCCGCCAGGTGTTGCGGATCAGACGCGACCGGGTGGCCCAGCAGCCGCCCCGGAGCACCTTGCGCTCCCTGCCAAACCAGGGCTCCGAGTACTCTTTGTAGGGATCGACGACGAAACCCGGGTAGGGAAGAAAGTCAGTCGAAGTCCACTCCCAGACGTTGCCGATTAAGTCCTGACAGCCGCAGGCGCTGGCCCCGGCGGGGTGGGCGCCGACCGGGACGCAGCCGATCGAGGCCGCATCAAGGTGAGCGCGCTCCGCCGCCGGCGGCTCGTCGCCCCAGGGAAACCGGCGCTTGGCCGGCGAGGCGCTGGACGAGGCAGCCATCTCCCACTCGGCTTCGGTGGGCAGCCGCCGGCCGGCCCAGCGGCAGTACGCCTCGGCTTCATACCAGTTGACGTGAATGATGGGAAGATCGTCGCCCAGCGGGACGATCTGGTCGTAATGGCGGCGGAGCCAACGGCCGCCGGAGTCCGGGACCCAGTAGACCGGATGCCCGGCGCGCGCCCTCTCGCGCCAGGACCATCCTTCGTCGCCCCAGAATTCGCCGCGGTGGTAGCCGCCGTCGTTCACGAACTCCGCGAATTGGCCGTTGGTTACGGGAAAGCAGGCGATGGCAAAGGGCTTCACCTCAACCGGGTGGGCCCATTTTTCATTATCGAAAACAAGCTTTTCGCCGGGCGAAGCGCCCAGAAGGAACGCTCCGCCGCGATTCGGGATGTCGGCGGCCGGACGGCTCGGTGGCGGCGCAGCCGGGCGCGCCGAAGACGGCCCGATCGGCGGCGGGGCGGCGTAACCCAGCGTCTGCCGCGTGTAGGTGAACGCTTCGCCGTGCATGTCCTCATGCATGACGGCGAGCCAGTGGAAGTAGGCCTCTTCGTCGGTTGCTTCACCCGGCGAGAGCCGGTCGAGAACACGGTCCAGCGCCTCCCGCATGTACTCCAAGGTCTCGGCGCGGGAAGGCGGCTGCCACCGGTCGTCGTGGGGGACGGCAGCCGAGTCCCACACCGAATCGCCCCAGGAGCGGATCGGCGGTTCTCCGCGTAAGTGCCGCAACGCCCACCTTTCCTGGAACCAGGCGACGTGGCCCATCTCCCACGCGGGCGGATTGATTATGTCGAGTAGCGGGACCTTCATCTGCTCATCGGTGAGATCCGACACCAAATCCAGAGTGCGGCGGCGAGCGTCGGTGAGCATCGCGACCAGTTCCGAAGAGCGCATAACGATAGTATTATGCCCTACAAGTGATGCCGATCCGAATGATCTGTCCGGCGCCTCCGGGGAGCCTGTATGGGAACCGGGTGACGGCGTTGCGATGGGCGCGGATCCTGCGAAAGCTGGGGCGCCGGCTGACCATCGCGCAAAGCTACCGGGGCGAGCCATGCGACCTGCTGATCGCCTTGCACGCGCGCCGCAGCGCCGATGCCGCGCTGGAGTTCCACGAGCGGCATCCGAACAAGCCGCTGATTGTGGCGCTGACCGGGACCGATGTTTACCGCGACATCCGCCGGTCGAGGAAGGCGCAACAGACCCTGGAGATCGCCACGCGACTGGTCGTGCTGCAGCCGCTCGCGATTGAGGAATTGCCGGCGGCCGCGCGGGGGAAGGCGCGAGTCATTTACCAGTCCGTACGGCCAGCCAAGGGGCGGCGCGCCGGAAGCGCGGGGTTCTTTGACGTTTGCGTTCTGGGGCACCTGCGGAGCGTAAAGGATCCATTCCGGGCTGCCTGGGCGAGCCGGCGCTTGCCGCCGGAATCCTGCATCCGAGTCCTGCATGCCGGCAAGGCCATGGACGAGCGCATGGCGCGCTTGGCCCGCGCCGAGGGGAAACGCAGTCCTCGCTACCACTGGCTGGGAGAGATCCCCCGGTGGAAGGCGCGGCGGCTGATTCGCTCCAGCCGCGTGATGGTGCTGAGCTCGCGCCTGGAGGGCGGGGCCAACGTGATTTCAGAAGCGCTGGTGGACGGCACACCGGTGCTCGCCTCGCGGATCCCGGGCTCCGTAGGGCTGCTGGGCGCGGACTACCCTGGGTATTTCCCGGTGGCCGACACAGCGGCCCTGGCCCGGCTGCTCGCGCGGGCCGAGTCGGACCCTCGATTCTATGCCGAGCTGAAGGCTCGCTGTAACCGTCTGGCGCCCCTGTTCCGGCCGGCGCGCGAGCAAGCGGCCTGGAAGAGGCTCCTGCGCGAAGTGGAGTAGAATGTAACTTCCACGGCGGCACGGCATCAAGAAGCATAGGTCGGGGATGCAGTCGACTCAGCCAGGCGATCAGAAAGCAATCTGGACCCTCTCCACGCTGGGTGGGATCATCGGCGGCTTGTGCTGCCTTGCGCCAATCGTGCTGGTGCTGTTCGGCCTGGCGGGAGCCTCGGCGGCCGCCAGCGTCGGGGATGTCTTGTACGGAGATTACCACTGGGCGTTTCGCGCCGTGGCCCTGCTGTGCCTGGCGATCGGCCTGGTTGTTTACTTCCGCAAGCAGGGCATCTGCACCATCGACGAAGCGAAGCGGCAGCGCAATCGGCTGATCAACGTGAGCCTGCTGGCCGTGTTCACGGCGGCCGGCATCTACATTCTGTGGACGTACGTGATCCTACACTACTGGGGCATAGCGGCCGGCCTGCCCTGGGCGCAGTACGATGAAAGCTGGGCCATTCCGACCTCGGCGGTGATGCTCGTGCTGGCCCTGGCGGCATCTCTGCTCCTGTGGCGGTCCAAAGTCTAGCAGCCTGTGGCAGGAGTCCCCACCGGTGACGGTCTCGGCTTGCAAGTCTTTGATTGCGCTGAGCTTATCGAGCGCAAATTTGCGGTCGGGTCACTTTCGCCACGGGCTGCTAGCCGATTCTGACCCGCGAAATGCCGATCTCACGCCAAGCACGCCAAGAAAAGCTTCTTGTTTGCTTTGCGTTCTTTGCGCTTTTGCGCGAAATCTTTCGGGAGGGCACCCATGAAGGACGACTCTGCTCTGCGGCAACACCTGCTTTATTTGCTCGGCGGCGGCGGCGGCCACCTCAGTTTCGACCAGGCAATCGCCGGCCTGCCCGCCAAACTGCGCGGCTCCAAGCCCGAGGGAGCGCCCCACACGCCCTGGCAACTGCTGGAGCACCTGCGCCTCGCCCAGTGGGACATCCTGGAATTCAGCCGTGATCCCCGGCACGTTTCCCCGGAGTTTCCCAAGGGCTACTGGCCGGCGACCGAAGCGCCGCCAAACAAGACGGCCTGGGACAAGAGCGTAGCGGCCTTTCGAGCCGGCCTTAAGGCCATGGAGAAGCTGGTGAAGGATCCGGCAACCAGCCTGTTTGCCCGCATCCCGCACGGCGACGGCCAGACCGTCCTGCGGGAGGCGCTGCTGGTGGCCGACCACAACGCTTATCACCTGGGCCAGTTGGTCCTGCTGCGGCGGTTGCTGGGCGCCTGGAAAGATTGACTACAAAATCTCGCGCGGATAGTGATCGACCGCCCGCACCGCTTCAGCGTAGGCGACGCCGCAGGTCTTGCCGCGATAGACCGCCAGGGCTTCCTTCAGTTGCTGGGCCGAGTCGCGGGAGCGCGGCTTGTATGGTTCGTTACGCACCAGCGCCATGAAGCGGCCCAGCCAGTCGATCGCGGCGGGCCATTCGCTGCTCACATCCACGAATGTGTCCGGCTCGAACCCGATGGTGTGGCGGGGGCCATTGTCATACCAATACAAACCTCGGGGCGCTTTGACCGACCGCTTGTCGAGCAGCGGGCTGGCGTGGCGCAGGGCGATCTCGCTCAACTGCGACGCCGCCACGTGATCGCCGTGGTGGTCGTGGGGCCAGAGCAGAAGCGCGATATCCGGCTCGACGTCGGCCACCACCTCCGCCACCGCCTTCTTGTTCTCCGCGGTCACATCGAAGTGCATGGACTTGAATCGCAGGTAGCGCATCTCGGCGCCGTACTCTTTGCAGATGTCCACCGTGCCCTGGAGCAGCTCCTTCTGGCGGCTTCCGATCGGCGCCCAATTGGTGTAATCGCCGATCATGGCCAGGATGACGACGCGGTAGTGCTTGCGGACGGCGCTCAGCAGAATGCCGGGAATGCCGAATACGCAGTCGTCGTAATGAGCGCCCAGGGCGAGCAAGGTCGGCATAGCGTCATTGTACTTCGAGCGTAGCCACCCCAGATGCAACAGCATCGATCCCGGGGCGCTGCGGGCTTCTCTACCCACGGAGGTCCCATGCCGTCGTCCATGGCAGGCCGGCGTGGGGTCAAGTCAACGCTCTGAGGGCGCTTTCTGCTGCGTCCCGGACGCCGGCAGCATCGCCGTCTTGATCATCGACCAGAGAGCCAGCGTGAACGCCAGGGCCAGCACCAGAAAGACCAGCGTCAGAAAGATGCCGTCCAAGTAAGCGATCTGGCCTGTAGCAACGATCCAGACGGCCATCCCCAGCGAGCCGAGCACCACCAGCAGGCAGAACAGGGCGACACCGAGTCGTTCCCACATCTTGAGGTCCATCCCAAATATTCTAAGGTTCTATTCAGAAGGACGGGAAGGCCGCACCGGCGGTTTCAGGGCGGGAATCTGCCACAATAGAAAGCCTGAGCCGGGGCGCCCTCTGAGCCCGCCAGGGAGCGGATGCCGCAGTGACCGAAGACGAACGCGCGCGAGAGCTCTGGGAGCAGGGCACAGCGCGGCTGACGGAAGGCCAGCTCGACGAGGCGGTCAAGCTCTTCGAGCAGAGCATCGCCGTCAAGCCGACCGCCGAGGGCTACACGTTTCGCGGCTGGGCGCTTTCCTACCTCGGGCGCCTCGATGAAGCCATCGAAGACTGCAAGATCGCCATCCAGATCGACCCGGATTTCGGTAATCCTTATAACGATATCGGCGTCTACCTGATGCAAAAGGGGCAGCTCGACGAGGCCATCCCGTGGCTCGAGAAAGCCAAGACTGCCAAACGGTACGAGCCGCGCCACTTCCCCCACGCCAACCTGGGCGGCATCCATGAGCAAAAAGGCCGCTGGATGGAAGCCATCCGGGAGTATAAGGAGGCCCTGCGGCTCGAACCCCGCTATGAAACCGCTTTTAAGGCTTTGGCCCGGCTGCGGGCGCGGATGAACTGAAGCGGCTTATGAGCCTTGCCATTCTGGTTCTTCCGTTGGCACTGCTCTGCTTGCTGGCGCTGTTTCGCCGGCGCGACAATTGGCGTGAGGCCGCGCTACGGTCGCTGGTCCTGTTCGGCGCGACTGTCACGATTCTGACCGAGTGCCTCGGCGCCGCCGGGCTGCTGGGGCGCGCGCCCGTGGTGGCGGCGTGGTCGCTCGTCGCCCTGGCCTCGCTCGCCTGGAGCGCGCGAATCAGCCGCCGAGCGATCGCCGACAGGCGCCGGCCGGGGTTGCTCGACGGGACTCTGCTGGCGGGCATCACGGCGATCGTCCTGCTGGTCGGCTGCATCGCCCTACTGAGCCCGCCCAACAGCGCCGACGCCCTGGCCTACCACCTGCCCCGGGTCGTCTACTGGGCGCAAGCGCGCAGCGTGGCGTTCTTTCCCACGCCCTATTTCAACCAGATCATGCTGCAGCCGCTGGCCGAGTACTTCCAGCTCCACACCTACGTGCTCTCCGGCGGCGATCGGTTCGTGAACCTGGTGCAGTTCCTGGGTTTTGTGGGCAGCCTGATCGGCGTCTCGCTGGTGGCCCAGGCGATGGGAGCGGGCCTGCGAGGACAGGTCGTCGCCGCGCTTTTCTGCGCCACGATTCCCAACGGCATCTTGCAGGCATCCGGCTGCAAAAACGACTACCTGCTCGCGCTGTGGCTGGTGGCGATGGCCTGGTTCGCGCTTCGATTTTCACAACGGTTCGAACGAGCAGACCTGGCGTGGCTGAGCGCGTCGCTGGGACTGGCATTGCTCACGAAAGGGACAGCCTACATCTTTGCCCCCGCCCTGCTCGCCGGAGTGTTCGCGCCGGTGGCGTGGCGCGAGCGCGCTCGCCTGCCGCGGGTGCTGCCCCTCATGGCGCTGGCCGTGCTGGTGTTGAATGGGCCGCAATACTGGCGGAACTTCATTTTCAGCGGCTCGATCCTGGGTTACGATTCGGCGCAGGGCGACGGCAAGTTCCGCTGGCGGAACGAACAATTCGGCCTGCGACCGACGCTGTCGAACCTGCTCCGGAACCTGGCCGCGCACCTCGGCGCTCGCCGCCCGGCCTGGAACCAGGGCGTCTATCGGGTGGTCCTGCTCGCCCACGAGAGAATCGGAATGGATGTCAGCGACCCGGCGACTACCTGGCGGGGGGAGGAATTCGGGCCGCCGGCGAACTCCAACCACGAAGCCAACGCTCCGAACCGCTGGCAACTGCTGCTGCTCGTCGCCGCAGCCGCGCCCCTCGGCTGGCTGGCCTGGCGCGGGGACCGGCGTGCGCAAGCGCTCAGCGAAAGGCCCCGGGAAAGTTTGGCGCAAAGGCCCCTGGAAACAAAAACCTGGCTCTGCTATTACCTCGGCCTCGTGTTCGCTAGCGTCTTGTTTTGCTTTTACCTGAAATGGATGCCATGGATCACCCGCCTGCACCTGCCCCTTTTCGTCCTTGGCTCGCCGATCATTGGCGTGCTGGCCGAGCGCTTTCTTCCCACGCCGTTGCAAGCCGCGCTTGGACTCTTCCTGCTGAACAATACCCGGCCGTACGTGTTCGAGAACTGGGTCCGGCCGCTGCAGGGACCGGCCAGCGTCTTGAAGACGGCGCGCGACGACAATTACTTCGCCGACATGAAGCAATGGAACAACAAGCAGCAATACCTGCGCGCGGTCGCGATGACGATCGAGAGCGGCTGCGCGAGTGTCGGCATCGACAGCAGCGAGTTTCAGCTTGAGTACCCCTTCCAGGCGCTGCTCCTGGAGCGCAATCCGAGCGCCCGGTTTGCCCACGTGGGCGTCGGCAATGCGTCGGCGCGATATCCGCAGCGGCCGGCCATCCGGCCCTGCGCCGTGCTGTGTATGAACTGCGCGGGAAACGAAGAGAAGGTCCGGCTCTACCGAGGAACCGGGGAGCCGGTGAGCATGGGGCGATTTCTGGTGTTCCTGCCGCCTACTTCTGGGCCGCCAGCAGCCCGTCGATCGCTTCCTTGAAGCTGGGATAGGGCTGGGCGCCCACCAGCATCCGCGTGGCCTTGACGGTGGTATCCCCTTGCGTTGCTCCCAGGAAGAAGGTCGGCGTGCCGCTGACGCCGGCTTTCTGGCCGTCATCGACGTCTTTGCGGACCTGTGCAGTGTACTTGCCACTATCGACGCACTGCTCCAATTTGGGAACGTCGAGACCCAGCGCCTTGGCATGCCCCGGCAGCTCTTTCGGGTCGATGGCCTTCTGACTCATCAGCAGCCGGTCATGCAGTTCCCAGTATTTGCCCTGCTCGCCGGCGCAATGCGCCGCTTCGGCCGCCTTCAGCGCCGCCGGATGCATCGCCTCCAACGGGAAGTCGCGGAGAACGTATTTCACCTTGCCGGTCTTGACGTAATCGGTCAGCAGTTGGGGCAGCGTCTTGGCCGAGTGGCGGGCGCAAAAGGGGCACTGGTAATCGGAAAACTCGATCAGCGTAACCTTGGCGTTCTTATCGCCCATATACGGGGAGCCCTCGATGCTGAGAACCACCTCGCGTTGCTCGGGCGGCCGGCGCACCAGGAAGTTTTTGATGTCCTCGAGGTCCTTCTGCATCGCCTTCTGGCTGGTTTTCAGGTCCTCAACTTCTTTCTTGAGCGTCTCGTAATCCCCGGCCGATTGAGAAGAGCACGGCCGGGCTGCGGCCATGGCGAGGATCAACGTAACTGCAAGCTGGATGGACGTGTGGGAACGCATAAGGACGGCCTAGCCAATGCACTCCATTGTACCCGATCCCGACCCCCGGGCGGAATGCTTGCTTCCTGCCGCAATAAACCCAATAAACCACCCCAGGGTGCGTCGGTGATGGCTTGGATCCCCGGCTCGGAACCCCCTCCCACCACCGAGGTTCTATCCCGGCATGGTACTGCTGGGCTATTGGCAAGAACGCCGTTTCCGAACAGAATGAGGGGCCCGTGTTTGGATGTGGAGGGCCGTTTCTATGAAGGCCACACGACTAAGGCGCACGCTAGGCGAAACACTGAAGTTATTGAATTACATGATTCAGGACCTGGAGCGGGTGCGCCAGTTGCAGCGGAACCATCCCGTGGTCATGCGCAAGCTTCGGCGCGAGAAGCTCGACCTGGATCAATGCATCGTGGCCCTGGAACGTCTGGATGCCGCCGGCCGCCGAAAGCGCCCCAAGAGCGCCTAGGATCCTCTTCGATCCTGCCGTCACACCCCACCATCACACAATAATCCGCTCGTCGCCCAGGCGGCGGGTGATTCGCTCGCGGTCCAGAAACTCCAGCAGCGGGATGGCGTACTTACGGCTGATGCCGGTCAGGTCCTTGAACTGCGGCACGCTCAGCCGGCCTGACTTCTTCTTCTGCTCGGCCAGCAGAGCTTTCAGGTTTTCGATCGCCTGCCGGTGAAACACCAGCCCTTCGGCCACCCGGACCAGCAGCCGCTCGCGCAGCAGCATCTGGAGAATCTTTTGGGCGCGGTCCCGGTCCACGGCGGCCCGGGTCAGCACTTCTTCCACGCCGGGCACGGCGAGGCCGGCCTGCTCGAAGGCAGCCAGGATCTTGTCACGGGCCTGGGTCTCGTCCTGCTTTAGAACAATCCGGTGGGTCGCCAGGCGCACGGTTTCGCCGTCGACGGCGACTTTGCCTTCCTGCTGGAGGCGCTGGAGCAGGAATTCGACCAAGGCCGGCGGCGCCTCCGAAAACTCACGCGCGCGGAGGAGCTCTTTCGCCATCCCCGAGGCGAGCGGATTCTCCTGGTGGAACTGTTCCAGCGTCCGCCACGTGCGCTCCAGGCCGGCCCGGAACGGATCCCGGTGAATGAGCCACAGCGCGCCGCCGGCCAGCCGCTCCCCCCGGCCACTTTGCGCCAGATCCCGGGCCGCTGCCTCCACTTCTTGCTCCAGCCAGCCGGTGCGGGCGATAATCTCGGCCAGGCCCAGCCCGGACCCGGCTCGCTCGAGCAGAGTCTCGAGCACTTGTTGCGGAGCGCCCGTCTCGAATCGCTGCAGTCGCGCCGCTGCCGGCTCGCCGCGGCGGTGCTTTTCCGCCAGGTTGTCGAGCACCACGCCTCCGCCGATGGTTACGACCGGAGAAAACTGCCGGATGATGAACCGATCGCCCGGCAGCACCAGAAGCGCCTCCCGCAGGCGCATCTGGGCGTAGGCGCGCGAGCCGGGGGCAAGCTGCGCCCGCCCCTCGAGCAGGAAGATCTCGGCCTCGACCTCGGCCGTGCCCGCATGAAAGTGCACCGGCGCCCGGTGCTTCAGCGGGCGCGCGGAAGCGAGCAGGTCGAGCGAGCAATCGAGCTGCCGCGTGGGGCGGAATTTGCCCGGCGCGGCCAGCACCATCCCGCGCGACAACTGTTCGGTCTCCACGCCGGCCAGGTTGAGCGCGGTGCGCTGGCCCGCCCAGGCCCGCTCGACCGGCCGGTTGTGCACTTCCACCCCGCGCACCCGTGCTCGCCGGCCGAGCGGATAGACCTCGACTTCCGCTTCCCTTTCCACCGTTCCGGCGATCAGCGTCCCCGTGACCACCGTGCCGAATCCCTTAATCACGAAGACCCGGTCGATCGGCATCCGAAAATGGTGACCGGTGTTCTTGGGCTCGACGGCGCGCGCCAGCTCTTGGAGGGCGCGTTTCAGCTCCTCGATTCCCTCGCCCGTAGTCGAGCTCACCGCCATCACCGGCGCCCCCTCGAGGAACGATCCCGCCACAAACTCCTCGACCTCCAGTTTGGCCAGATCCCTCAACTCGCCGTCCACCAGATCGGCCTTGGTCAGCACCACGAGGCCGTGGCGAATCCCGAGCAGTCGGCAGATGTCGAAGTGCTCGCGCGTCTGCGGCTTGATCGATTCGTCGGCGGCCACGACAAACAGCACCGCGTCGATGCCGCCGATACCGGCCAGCATGTTTTTAACGAACCGCTCATGCCCCGGCACGTCCACAAATCCCAGCTCGAGATCCGGCGCCGGATGCAAGCCGGCGAAGCCGATGTCGATCGAGATACCGCGCCGCTTCTCTTCCTCGAGCCGATCGGTGTCGATGCCGGTCAGCGCGCGCACCAGCGCCGTCTTGCCGTGGTCGATGTGCCCCGCCGTGCCGATGATAATATGCCGCATAGAAACAGCCGTCATAGAAACAGCCGTCAGCAGTCAGCTTTCAGCCTTCAGCGATCAGCGATCAGCCGTGAGCTACCAGCTTTCAGCGATCAGCCGTGAGCTTTTCAGCTATCAGCTTTCACCAGAGACCGCGGCGCCGGGGCGGGTTGCTGACGGCTGCTTCCCGACGGCTGCCTCACTCCAGTTTCCAGGCCATCGCCCCGCGCAGGGGGACGAAACGGCAGTAGTCCACTACGCGGGTCCGGAGGCCGCGCGGTGATTTGCGGATCAGCCGGAGCTCCTGGTCGTCCAGCGAGCCGACCGGGATCACCAGGCGGCCGCCGTTTTCGTCAAGCTGTTCGAGCAGCCGCGCGGGAACGTCGGGCGCGCCCGCGGCCACCGAAATCGCCTGGTAGGGAGCGGCGGCCGGATAACCGAGCGAGCCATCGCCTTTCAGCACCGTCACGCGGCCGTAGCCGAGGTGGCGCAGATTCCGGCGGGCCAGCTTCACCAAATCAGCATCACGCTCGATGGTGAACACTTCAGCGGCCAGCTCGGCGAGCACGGCCGCGTGGTAGCCGCAGCCGGCTCCGATTTCCAGCACGCGCTCCGATCCCGAAAGATCCAGGGCTTGCGCCATGGCCGCCACCATGTAAGGCTGCGAAATGGTCTGCCCGGCGAAGATCAGCAGCGGCTCATCCGCATAGGCGATGCGGGTCGCCGGCCAGGGGAGGAACTTGTGGCGGGGGACCTGGAGCATCGCCTCCAGCACGCGCCGGTCGCGGATGCCCTTCCGGCGCAACTGCTTCTCGACCATCTCCTCGCGCAACCGGTCCCAATCCAGCACCTACCGGTACCTCTTTTTGTAAAGAAAATCCAGGCCGAACACGCCGTTCTCATCCCGCACGGCGATCACGGAAAACTGCGGGCTGAGCGCCCATCGCACCCGGACGATCTGCTCCTGCGCCGAGGCCAGGTTGTAGGTGTAGGTAAAGGTGATGTCTTTGCCGACCTGCTGCTCCAGGGTGACGCGAGCTCCTAAATTGCCGCTTTCCGCCCCGGTCATCTCCGGGTCGAGTTTGAGGTGGCTCGCGCCGAAAAAGCGCTGCAGCCGCCCGCCCGCGGCTGGCTTGGCCATGGCTTGGGAGATCACGCCCGTGGCGCCGAGCTGGGTCAGAGAGCGGGCCTGCGCGCTCTGCGCGGCGGCCACTGTCGGATCGGTGGTAGGCGCGCGGCCCACCGCCAGCAGCGTGATCACCTCGTTAAAGGGCAGCGGGGGATCGGAGCGATAACTGACGCCCAACTGCTGGATGGGCCCGGCCAGCGTGAGGGTGATCTCATAGCCGCTCAGGCTGGTCTCGAGGTCGAGATTCAGGATGGGATCGATGCGGACCGGGTTCAAAAACGTGATGTCGCCGCGGTCGATCGAAAAGTGCGTTCCCTGGAACTGGAAGTCCCCTTGCGTGATGTTGATGCGGCCGAGCAAAGCCGGGTTCAGCGCGGTGCCTTGCAACCGCAGGTTGGCGTCGGCCTGGAAATTGCGGGCAAGCGAGGTGTCAAAACGGATATCCGGCGCCGTCACGATCGCCACGTTCAGTTGGGCGCCCGATAGCCAGGGGTTGCGACTCGGGGTGCGGATCGGCTGCTTGAGGGCCGCCAGGAGAACGCCCACGTCCAGCGACGCGCGCGTGCTGACGCGCGAGACCTTGATGTCGCCGCTCAATACACTCCGCTGATTGGCCCCGGCCAGGACCGCTCTTCCCTCGAGCAACGCGGTCAACCCCCGCTGGTAGTGCACGCGCATCTGGCGCGCGTCGGCGAGCAAGCGATAAGCCGTGTTCTCACCGGCCAGATCCGCGTAGCCCGACAGATTGATCTCGCCGGCGCTGAAGCTTACAGGCAGCTCATCCGATCCCACCGAAACCTTGCGGAGTTCCATGGCGCCGCGAAGGTCGGGGTGGCGAAGGGGGCCGGTGATCGTGGCATCGACGGTGGACGAACCGGAGACATCCAGCTTCGACTCCAAGCGGGCAAGCACCTCCAGGTCCAAGCTGCCCTTCACCGCCAGGTTGATAGCTCCGGCCGATCCCAGATCGACCGAGCCGGAGGAATGCAGATCGGAGCCCTCACCCGCCAGGTGGAGCGCCTCCAGGGTCAGCTTTTGTTTCGCCACACGCCACTTTACGGGCTCGACACTGCGCAAGGTCCGCTGCTGCCCCGCGCCAGGATTCGCTGGGACGATGATTTCGAGCCGCGTCAGGCTGCCGTCGGCGCTGATGGTTTCGGGCCGCCGAGCCTCCCCGCTCAGTGCCAGGCTGCCGTCGGTCGGAATTCGCGCCGACGGGTTGCCCAGGCCGGCCATTTGGAGCGCCGGCGCCAGGTCCAGATCCCGAAACTCGATTCGACCCTGCACGGGAAAAGCGCCGCGCGGGGTGACTTCGCCGTCACCCCGGATCTGCCCTCCCGCGAAACTCGATTGCACTTCGACCTTCAGCTTGTCCCCCTGATTGCGGACCGTAGCCGCGAAATCTCCCAGCGCGTGCCCGTCCAGGGCAACCTTCTGCAGCCGCAGATCCCCCGCGATCGCGAGCTCCTCGACGGCCGAGCCGGCGGCCGGGGCCGCCATCCGCCCCGAGCCTGAGGCTTCGAAGCTAGCGCTGCCGGCCACTTTCCTGCTGGCCCCGTCCTGGCCGAGCTTGGCCAGCGTCTGCACCTGAGATAGCGCCAGATTCTGGCCTTGAGCGTCGAAGCGAAATGTACGCTTTTCCAGATCGAAGGCGCTCGCCCCGGTGATCGCCGAGCCGCCCTTGGCGATCTGGACGTTCTGCAGGCGGACCTGGCTGCCATCGATCGTCACCCCCGACCGCAACGAGTCGAACGGCTCCTCCCACACGACGCCCCGGCGAATCTCGATTCGTCCCGCGCCGCGCGGCTCCTTCCGGGTTCCCTCGAGCTTCAAAGTGGCCGTCACCGCGCCCGACAGGGGCGGCTTCTGGCCGGCCAGCGCCGCCAGATCTTCCAACTGCGTATCGCGCACCGCAATCTCCGCTTCGAGCCGCGAGCGGTCGGTCAGCTTGCCGTCTTCCAGCTCCGCCGTCAAGCTGGCGCTGACCGCAGTCCGGCCTTTGGCCAAGCGGCCGCCGATCAGGCGCAGGCGCCGGGGCGACCACTGCACACGGCCGCTGAAGGAATCCCATTCGCGGCCCTGATACGCAAACCGGGCCACATCCACGTTCGCGTCCACCTCGGGCTGCTCCAGCGTGCCGGTGGCGCGACCCCGCACCGCTGCCTCGCCGTCGAGCCGTAGCGGGATCTCGATCTTCTCTCCCGACAGGACCGCCGCGGTCCCGGCCAGATCCTCCAGGCGGGTCGTTTGCAACTGGAACTGCAAGTCGGAGCGGCTCTCGCTGCTGACGTGGCCCGAAGCCACGATCGAGGTAGCGGCCGTCGCCAGCCGGAACTCGTTGATCTGGGCCTGGGCGCTTTGGCCCTGGCCGGCCGCCCGCAGCGTGCCCCGGACCGGCGTAAGGCCCCCCGGATCGCCCGGCGGCTCCAAGATTACGTCCGCCTCGGCCGACAGGTTTCGCGCCGAAAGTGGCCAAAGCCCCCGCGCATTCACCGGGCCTCTGATCACCGCCGTCCACCCCAACCTGCTGAAGCCGGGAGACGACAGCGCCTGGGCGACCGCTTCCAGCCTGATGCCTTCCACGCGGCCCTCCGCGGACGCGCGGATGGGCTCGCTCCGGCTGGGATAATCCGCCTTGAGGCGCCCGCTCCACTCGCCCCCGAGCAGCCGCACGCGTAAATCATCGACCCGCAATTGCCGCGGGTCCAGCCGGTACTCCCCGTCCAGGCTCGCCTCGCGAAGCTGGAATCCTTTTCCCGCGATGGCGACTTGGCGCCCGGAAAGCGTTCCCCGGGCGCCCCAGCCACCGGGGCCGGCATCGAACTTCCCGCGGACCAGAATCCGGCCCGCCTTGAGTTCCGGCAGCTCGATGGCGTGGGCCGCTTCCGGAGCTTCCACGGCCGCCTCGTATTGGAACTGCCAATGCGGCTGGAAGAGATTGCTGATTGTGCCGCTCGCTTTCGCCATCGAGCGGCCGGTATGGACGGTCACATCCGGCACTTCGATACGGTCCCGCAGCAACTGGAAGTCCGCCGCCAAATGCCCGACCATAGGCACGCGCAGCCAAGGCGGAAGGATCGCTCGCACCGCCTCCACGTGCCCCACGTACCGCTGGCGCTTGTCCAGCCGCACTTGCGCCCGAAGGCTGGACATGGCGACTTCGAGATCGTAGCGCCGATCGTTCCACCACAGCGCGCCGCGCTCCACCTCAAAGCTGCCGACCGCCAGATCGAGCACATCCTCGGTAAACAGCCGGGACTTGCCCGGCGGCGTCGGAATATTGGTCGAGCCGTCTGCCGCCACGCGGATGTGGATCTCGGGCGCCACCAGGCGCAATCCGGCCACGTCCACCCGGCGCTCGAGGAACGAAATGAGCCTCAGTTGCACCTCCAGCGCCTCGGCATGCAGCAAGGGGCTGTCGCCCGGGCCTTCCGTGCCGCGAATGGTCAGGCCCGCCAGCCGGGCACGCCATCGCCGGGGCTCGAAGTCGATCCGGGCGATCTCGACCTTGCCTCCGGTCGTCTTCTGCAGCTCCTCGATCGCCCGCTGCCGGAGCTGCTCCCGGAACCAGGCCGTGCGCAGGACCAGTAGTCCGCCGGCGCCCACCAGCAGAGCCAGCACCGCCACCGCCGCGCCGATTCGAAGCGCCCGCTTCATGGTTTTTCCGGCTCCGTCACCCGGACGCCGAGGCGGGCCCGGACCTCCTTGAGCCAGTGGTCGATCTCCGGGTCATCTTTGCGGTCCGGTCCGCTCAGGTTGAACCGCAGTTTCAGGAAGCGATCGATGTCTTCGATGCGCCGGGCGTAATTCAGCAGATCCTGGTCTCGCAGGCCGTAGTCGGAGGGCTTCGCGGCGACTGGTCCCATCGCCTCCAGCCGCTTTCTCGCTTGTGCGTCGTCGGCGGAGGGAAACTTGATCTGGTCCATAGTGCGCTGGATGAGCCGCTGATCGATCAACCGCTCCAGCGTCTCGCGGCGGCTTGCGGCCGTGGCGCTCGCCGGCGGGTGGCCGTTGAAATACGCTTCGAGGCGCGCCTCCTTGTCGACCTCGCTCTCGGTGACCACCTGCTTTCCCAACACCGCCGCCACACCGTCGATGATCTCGGCGCGCCCGGCGCCTGGGGCGGAGAAACTCAACACGGCGAAGATGACCAAGCTCCTCATTCAGAACGTCTGCCCCAAAGAGAAATGAAATTGGAACCAGGAGATCCGTTGTGGAGTGGCCGGGCACGACTGTGGGTTGCGCCCGCAAGCCAGGAGCTGGTCCCGGCTGCCCTGGAAACCGACGAAACGTGGCGGATTGAGGCTCCAGGCGAAGTCTGCCCGGACCGGCCCGATCGGGGTCCGGTAGCGGATCCCGACCCCCACGGCATGCACCATGTAGTCAAAATCCTCGGCAGTCCGCTGGTGGAAGTGAAAATTAATATTCTGTGGCTGCGAGAAGACGTTGCCCATATCGTGAAACAGCACGCCGCCGATGTTCTGTCCCTTCAGCGGAAAGCGCGCCTCCAGGCTGTTGAGAAACAGCCCGTTGCCGCCGAGGGGGAAGCCCGTGACCGGGTCGCGCGGCCCTGCCTGGTTGATGGGAAAGCCGCGGTTGGAGTTGAAGCCGCCGGAGAAGAAGCGCTCCGGCAGGGGAATCTCTCGGGTGAAAGTGACCACGGGCTGGCCGTCCTCGGTCGTTTGCACGCTCCGTCTCCGGCCAAAGGGAGTCAGCGCGCCGAACTGGGTGTTGCGCGCCAGAACGAGCTTCCGGCCGAGAGGGTGATAGGTCGAATTCTGCATGAGCACGCGTGTGAAGCTGGCTGCCGAGCCGATATAGTAGCTGGCCACTCCCAAATCCACCGCGTTGTAGATCCCGCGCTTGGCATCCACCGGGTCGTCTCTCCGGTCCTGGTAGAAGCTGGCCGAGAGGATCCCCACGCGCACCGGCTGCGAGAGCAAAGGGATCTGGAGCGGGTTGATGTTCAGGGTGCTCGAATCGACGCTCACCCGCCGGTAAGTATAGCGGTAGTACAGGGAGGATGGCTTGCTGATCTTGTGCTGCAATTGCAGAGCGCCCTCCAAGCGGGTGGCCGCGAACGTGTTTATGTACCGCGAGGCGTCATACAGCGAGCTGTAGGTGAGGGTGAGACGCTCTTTGCCGTGCCAGGTCGGCGCCACGTAAGTGACCTGGCCGCGCTTTTGCAGGGTCGAGAAGCGGGTCTGAAGGGTCAAGGTGTTGGCCTTGCCGAACATGTTGAGCCGGTTCACCTGGAACGAGACGCGTGGGCTGAAGCCGGTGGCGCCGGCGGGGGCGGTCAGGTTGGCCGTTCCGCCTCCGAAGCGGGCAATCTCAGCCCCAGCGCCGAAGCCGATGGTCCACCGCCGCGCCTCCTCCAGCTCGAAAAGCACGTTGCGGAACTGCTCCTCTCCGTCCCGATTCTGGACCGCGAGGTCCACCTTGGAAAAAACGCCCAGGTCGTAGAACCGCCGCTGGCTGTCGATCATGGAGGTTTGCGAGAGAGGCTGGCCGGGATAGACCTGGATTTGCCGCTCGACGAGAGTATCGCGCGTGTGCTGGTTGCCCTCGTAGATTACCTTGTTGACAAACTGACGCTGCCCTTCCTGGATCGTGTATTCGAGATCGATTCGATGCGGCTCCGCGGCCGGCGCCGACCGCACTTCGAGCGTGGCGTCCTCGAATCCTTCGGAAAAGTAATAGGACAGGATTTCGTCACGGTCGGCCGCCACGTTCCCATCGCTGAATGGCTGGCCCTGGAGGGAGCTGACGCGCCCCAGGAGCGCCGCCGTCGGGATCGCCTGATTGCCCGCGATCGTGAGCTTCGAAACCAGCGTCTGAGGGCCCTCTTCAATTTTCAAGAAAGCAGCGACGTCGCCCTTCTTTCCCAGATAGTCGTCCTCGTCCTTGGAGCTGATCTTGACCTGCAGGAATCCATTCGAGTGGTACAGATCCTCAATGGTGGCCGCGTCGCTGCGGAGCAGGCTTTGGCTGAAGCGGCCCCGGCGAGACTGAAGGCTTTTGGGCTGTAGCAACAGCCGCTCACGAATCGTGGCTTCGTCGAAGTAGCTGTTCCCGGTGATGTCGAGCTTGACGAATTGGTGATGCTCGCCGAGCGTCGCCTGGTATTCCACCACGATTTGGCCGTTCTGCTCCGGATGCTCGTCGAAATCGACCTTGGCCTCGAAATAGCCGTCGGTCTGAAAGAAATCTCGCAGGTTGCGGGCTCCCTCCGCCAGCAGATCGTGGTCGACGGCGCCTTCCTCGTAGATGGGAATATAGCGGCGGAGCTGCTTCCGCGACACCTTGGCGCCCGAGACATCCACCTCCACGCGCGGTCCGGGCTCGATCGCGACCACCAGATCCACGCGGTTGGCAGCCGGCACGAACTTCTGCTCGGTGAGGCGGACGGCCGCCTCCAGGCGGTCGGAGTGCTGATAGTGGCGGCGCAGCCGGTCCAGACCCCTCTGGACGGTGGGTTGCGTCAGGTGCTTTTCCTTGCTCCACCCGGCGATGCGGCGCGCCTGGTCCGGGGGCAGGTCGGGCCGGCCCGTCAGGCGGATCTCGCCGAAGCGGGCGCGGCTACCCGGCCGGATGTTGAACGTGATGTCGATCTGCTGGGTATCGGAGTGGCCGCCGGTCTCCGGCTCGATCGCCGCCTGGTGAAAGCCGTTTTCGGCCAGCATCCGCCGCAGCGCCCGGACCGCCTCCTGCAACCTCTCGTCGGAAAACGGCTCGCCCAGGACCAGGTTTGTAGCCGCCACCAACTGGCTGGGCGACGGCGGCGCCGGCACATTGACGACGTGAACCGGGCCGATAAACCAGCGTTCGGTGGTGATGAAGGTGACCCGGACCCCGGCACCGGCGCGCACGGCGTCCACCTGGATATCGTTATAGCGGCCGGTGGCGAACATCTGCTGGATACTCTTGCGGACGTCCTCGGCGTCGAGCGGGGCGCCTGGGCGAACCGCGATCAGCTCCCGCAGCCGGACCTCCGGAATGGGCTGCGCCGGAGGGGAAAAGGAGATCTGCGCCACGGGCAGGTCCTGAAAGCCGTCGGTGGCGGCGCCGGGCCATGCCGGCCATGCCGCCAGCCACAGCACCGCCGCCATAAGAATGGAGCGGGACACTGACAGTCAATTATAGTAGTTGTAGCGCGGCGCTACGCGCCACAACCGCCGGCCATGAACCCGATCGAGCGCGAAAAATATTCCCGCCAGATCCTTTTTCCGCCCCTGGGCGAGCAGGGACAGGAGAACCTGCTCCGCTCGCGGGCCGTAGTCGTGGGCTGCGGGGCGCTGGGGAGCCTGCAAGCCAATGCGCTCGCTCGCGCCGGCGTGGGTGAAATCATCATCATCGACCGCGACTATGTCGAAACCAGCAACCTGCAGCGGCAATGGCTGTTCGACGAGGCCGACGCCGCCGAGTCCTTACCCAAGGCGATCGCCGCCGCCCGCAAGCTCGCGGCCATCAACTCCTCGGTCCGGGTCCAAGCCGTGGTGGCCGACTTGGTCCCCTCCAACGCCGAAGAGCTGCTTCTGCCCGCCGGCGTCATCCTGGACGGCACGGACAACTTCGACACGCGCTACCTTGTTAACGACGTGGCCGTCAAACACGGCGTTTCCTGGATCTACGGCGCGGCGGTCGGAAGCCACGGCGTGACCATGCCGGTCCTGCCGGGTGTTTCGGCGTGCCTGGCATGCCTGTTCCCCGAGCCACCCTCCGGCGTGCAGCCCACCTGCGACACGGCGGGTGTGCTCAACGCGGTCACGTCGCTGGTTGCTTCCCTGCAGGTCGGCGACGCCCTGAAGATCCTGTCCGGGCACCGCGAGCAGGTCGAGCCTCGCCTGCTCCAGATCGATGTATGGAAAAACACCCATTCCTCGATCTCCACGCGCGATCGCGATCCGGGCTGCCCCGTCTGCGCCGAGCGCCGGTTCCGGAGCCTCGAAGGCGCCGAGCGGCCGCCTATCAGCCTTTGCGGGCGCAATTCGGTCCAGATTCACGCCCGCGCCGGCCCGATCGATCTGCGGGCGCTTGGCGAATCGCTCCGGCCGCTCGGCCCGGTCCGCTCGAATGACTATGCCTTGCGGTTCTTTTGCGCGCCTTATGATCTGACCGTATTCCCCGACGGCCGCGCCATCATCAAGGGCACCACCGATATCGGGGTCGCCCGCAGCCTCTACGCCCGCTATGTTGGAGGGTAAGTCCGAGAGCCTGGCCGCCCCCATGTCCGACGATCCCGTTCGCATCCCCATCACGGACGTCTTCGACCTCCACACAGTCCCTCCGCGCGACGTAAAGCCGATCCTGGAAGCGTACCTCGAGGAGGCGCACCGCCTCGGTTTCCGGGCGCTCCGCATCATTCACGGCAAAGGCATCGGTGTCCAGCGCGAAATCGTCCGCTCCGTCCTCGCCGGCGCCCCCTTCGTGGCCGC
>JBGOUJ010000039.1:0-23682 GCA_041477005.1 Terriglobia bacterium
ATCTGGCATCCACGAATCGCGCTTAGAATTCTCCAAGGGGCTCGGTCTGGCGGGTCACACCCCATAAGTCCCGGTTGCGGGACAGAGCGATCTTTCATTCCCTTGACCGATGCCGGTCGCAAGGGCCCTCTGCTTACGTCGCGTCCCCGTTGGCATGGGCACGGTAAACTAAGAGGGGCGTAGTTCTCCTTCGACCACGGCGGGAGGCGAGGTGGCCGATCTGGCGCCGCGATTGTCTCGGGAGATCTCTCAATGAAGGCACTGGCACTCCTGCTCGCGGCAAGCGCATTTCACCCGGAGATTCCCAGGACGTGGACGGACTCGGCCGTCGCCGCCCTGGAAGTGCCTTTCGCGAACCCGAGCTACTCTCCCATTCACATTTCTGAGGAGACCTACTATCGAATTCCTGTGCGCATCATTTACAAGAGCTATCCGGCCCACCGTCCCGGCCGGGAGCCGGCAGGCTACATGGAGTGGCTCAGCAAACAGGAACCCGAGATCGCCTTCGACCCCTCCAAGCTGAAAACACGCGAGGATTGGGTCAAGGCCGGTGAACTCGTCTTCAACGCGCCAACCTCCTATAACCCCGTCTTCTTCAGCGCCGCGGATGTCCGTGATCCCTCGTTCTACGACCAGACCGGCATGCCCGTCGCGAAGGACGGCACGATTCCATTCGCGCGCTGGGTGATCCGCCGGAAGGGTGAGGTCGAGCTGGGATCGATGGGCTGCAATACGTGTCACACGCGCGTCATGACGGACGGGACGGCGATTCCCGGCGCGCAAGGCAACAATCCGGGGGATCGCGAGGGCGCGTGGATGCTCCACCGGGCCGCCAAAGCCGGCGATCCATCCAAGGTGCTGGCGAGAATACGTGGGTTCGCCCGTCAGTTTGAAATGCCCTGGCTGCCGGATGATCTGAACCGGCGCGCGCAGAGGATGTCGCTCGAAGAGCTGATCGCGGCCGGCGAAGCGATTCCGCCCGGAGTGACCGCGCGCAGCAACACCAGCATGTTCTTGCCGCCGCAGGTTCCTGACCTGATTGGAGTCGAAGAGCGCCGTTATCTCGATCACACCGGTCTGGTGCGCCACCGCGGCGCCGGCGACCTGATGCGTTATTCGTCGCTCGTGCAGGACATATTCGGGTTCGATCGCTACGGTGATTCGCAGCCGCCGAAGCCCGAGGCCGGCCACGGCGCGCGCTACGGCGATGAGCAGTTGTACGCGCTCGTGCTCTACCTCTATTCGCTCCGGCCACCGCCGAACCCGAACCGGTTGGACGCTGTCGCAGCGCGCGGGAAAAGAATTTTTGAGCGCCAGGGTTGCGCCGGGTGCCACGCGCCGCCGCTCTACACCAACAACAAGCTCCTTCCGGTGGATGGCTTCGATCCTCCGCCGGATCACAAGCAGCGCTTCGATATTATGGAAGCGCGCGTCGGCACGGACCCCCGCTACGCGCTCCAAACCCACAAGGGCACGGGGTACTACAAGGTCCCGTCGCTGAAGGGAGTCTGGTATCGGGCGCCCTTCGAGCACAACGGATCGGTCGCCACGCTCGAGGACTGGTTCGATCCGGCTCGTCTTCGCGATGACTACGTTCCCACGGGTTTCAAAGGCTACGACGGCCGGACTCGCTCCGTCCAGGGGCACCGTTTCGGGCTGGATCTCTCGCCCGAGGAGAAGAAAGCCCTCATCGCATTTCTCAAGACCCTTTAGGTCGTTCTATTGAGTATCGGGTGGTTAGAGGTGCAACTCGCCGGCCGGGGCGATATAATCTCCTTTCCGTTTTGCCGGAGGTTCCCATGACAAGACTGGCGCTTTGCGTGGTCCTGGCGGGGGTCGCTGCTCCCTTGTCAGCCCAACAGCCCGCCGCGAATGCCCCGCCCAAGATCCAGGTACTGATCATCACTGGCCAGAACGGCCACGACTGGCGCGGGACCACGCCGGTGATGCGCAAGATTCTGGAAGACACCGGGAAGTTCGAGGTCCGCGTAACCGAGGAATTCCGCGGCGCGGGGCCGGAAACATTGGCCCCCTATGACCTGGTAATCCTGAATTACTTCGAGCGGCGGAGGCCCGAGCTGCGCTGGGGCGCGCGCCCCGACAATGCCCTGCTCGACTTCGTCCGCTCCGGCAAGGGCGTGGTGGTCTACCATTTCTCGGCCGCCGCCTTTGATGGCTGGGAGGAATACGAGAAGCTCTCCGCCGGCAACTGGCGGCCGAACAACGGCCATCATTCCGCCCGCCACGATTTCAAGGTCGATATCAAAGACTCCGATCACCCCATCACCCGGGGCCTGAAGCCCTCCTTCGCCGAGTACAACGACGAGCTTTACGCCAACCTGCGATGGCAGCCGGCCGACAAGTACCACGTGCTGGCCACCGCCTGGGACGACCACTCGCTCTACAAGGGCAAAGCCCGCCAGCCCACCCCCGGCCCCGGCCTCGACCAGCCGATGCTGTGGACCCTGAGCTACGGCCAGGGGCGCGTCTTCGCCACCGCGCTCGGCCACGACGCCGAGGCGATGAAGAACGTCGGCTTCATCGCCACCTTCGAGCGCGGCGCCGAGTGGGCGGCAACCGGTTCTGTTACAATACCCCTCCCGCCGGAGCTGGCGAAATAGCGATGCCCAACAACTTCCTGGCGCCCGAAACGAAGGTCGAGGCCAACGGGACCGGCCCCACGCTCGAGCTCGGTTCCGCCTCCGGCCGCTCGCTGCTGCTGACTTTGGGTATTACAAAGATTGTCGAACAGGAGAGCCTGGACGTCTTGATCTGGGGCTCGGCCGACGGCAGCGACTGGGGAACCAAACCCCTGCTCGCCTTCCCCCAGAAGTTCTACGCCGGCGTTTACACACTGCTTCTCAACCTCAGCGGCAAGCCCGAAATCCACCACCTTCAAGCCCGCTGGCAGGTAGCCCGCTGGGGCGTCGGCTCGACTAAACCGATGTTTCAGTTCTACGTCTTCGCCGAGGCGGTCTCCCAGGCCAAGACGGCCTAGCAGCTAGAGCTAGAGCCGGACGCGGACGGCGAGACGCGGGCGCCCAACCCGGCCCCGCCTCACTGCTTGATCTCGGCCAGCAGGTCCTCGCTCTCGTTGACCGACAGTTTCTCCGGCTTCATCGGCAAGAGGAACTCAAACGGCGTATCGGTTCCTGTGGTTGCGATCCAGCCCAGAGGCGCCGTGCGGTTGGAAGCACGAATGTAGAGGCGCAGAATGTCTTTCCATCCGGCCGGGACACCGCTTTGCGTAATCGTTCCGGCGACCTTCCACTTGCCACCCCCTGCCTCCTGCACCGTGTATCGAAACCCGTAGTGCGGCACGCCCGTGTCGTAAACGTACTGGCGGAAGAACCAGTCCAGGCGATGGTTGCCGTCGAGGTCCATCGTCGGCGTCATGTATTTTTCAGCAACGGCCTTGAAGTCCTCGGTCGAGGCGGGTTTGTTCTGGAAGGTCCGGCAGAAGTCTTGCATCATGGCGATGAAGCGCGCTTCGGGATCTTGGCCGCGCGGGTCGAATAACATCATGCGCAGCATGTGGAGGATGTAGCCTCCCTTCTTGTAGACGACCACCGAGTAGGCGCCGGGCGATTCGGATGAAGCGAGCCGCTGCCCCATCCAGACCGGCCCAACCGACTCGTAAACGTGGTTGTGTTGGTCCCGGGCGAGCAGCTCCTGCTTGTCCTGCCGGAGGCGCGCGAGCCATTCTTTTTCGTTCTTCCGGTAGCGGACATAGAGGTTGCCGGAGAACTCGGCGAAGCCTTCCGAGATCCACTGATCGTGATAACTCTTCCAGCCGACGCGGTGTCCCCACCACTGGTGGGAGACTTCGTGGGCGCGGAAGAAGTCGGTGAGCACCACATGCTGGGTCACGCCCAAGGCCTGCCGCTGCGTGGTGTCGAGAAAGGAAAGGGCTGAGAGGTAGATCAGGCTCGGCCAGCCCTGACCGTAGGAGTAAGGGATGTTGGTAACGGCCAGCCGCTTGTAGGGATACGGCCCGAAGAACTTTTCGAACAGGCGCAGGGTGTTGGAAATCTCGATGCCCATCGTCTTGACCAGCGCGGCCGGGCTGAGCGTGCCCACCGCCGGTGCTCCCGCCAACGGCCCGGTCGGCAGATGGGAATCGATGGAATCCCCTACCGCCTGCATAAACTGGTCCGGGTTGCGATTGGCGTAAATTTCGACATCGATCTTGTCCGTCGTTTCCTTGTAGACCTTGTAATCGCCAAACGCGAAGCCCGCCACGGCCAAAGGAATGTCGCTCTTCCAGCTAGTGACGGCCATATCGCCGTCCGTAGTCTCGTTCACTTTGCTGCCGGTGGCGACAAGCGTGTAGGACCTGGGGCAGCGGAAGGTCATCTCAAAGTCAGCCCGAGCCGCAAAGCTGTTCGGCCGGGCCGGGTACCAGCCGTAGCTCTCACAGAAAAAGTTGCCTTGACCGACTTTCCGGACGGCGCGCTTGCCGGAGTATTGGAACTCCAGCGTGCGGCTCTGGCCGGAGCGGGCGGGTTCCGGGAGCACGACTGCTATAGAGTCACCATAGGACTGATTGCGTTCTTTCTTTTCACGAGATTGAAAGAAAAGGAGTGCCCCGCTCTGCGCATCCTTTACGGATTCCACCCGCAAGTTCGAATCCAGCCCGAACAGAAGCGTCCGATCGCCGGCGGCGCGGTGGTCCAGTGTTACCTTTGTGGCGGCGTGTAATTCGGCGTTGCGGGTCACGGCGGCGCTGATGGAATAGCCTCGAACCTGAAAACCCTCCTTGGCGAGAGGATCTCGAAACACGTCGCCGGCGCTGCGGCCGCCGGCCGGGAAGCTCAGCCAGGCGTCGTAGCGAATGGCCCCGTCCCAGTTGGTCCAGCGGCCCACCGTGATTTCTT
This sequence comes from Terriglobia bacterium, assembly GCA_041477005.1. Classification (GTDB taxonomy): domain Bacteria; phylum Acidobacteriota; class Terriglobia; order Bryobacterales; family JACQDG01; genus JBGOUJ01. The sequence continues at coordinate 4,878 of JBGOUJ010000039.1, forward strand.
CCGGTTCGAGCGCATCGAAGCGGAAGTGAACCCAGTCCTTCTCTTTGGTCTTCAAGTCGGCGGAAAAAAGAGCGGTGCGTTGGCGGTCGGCCGAGAGGATGCTCTGGAACAACCGGGGCAGCAGTTCCGCGCCGGCGTCTTCCCGCTCCTGCTGCCGATCGTGGTAGAGCCTGCCGAGGCGAGTGTCGGCCGATGGCGCCCAGTGCACTTGGCCGCCGAGTTCCTCGAAGGTATTATCCGCGAAGCAGAAGACGGCCTCGGTAAACTCCAGGTCGAGGCTGTCCCGCTTGAGGAACAGACGCAATTGCTGCTTCTCAGCCTGGCTCGCCGGTTCGAGCTGCACGCGCCCGCGACCCGCAAAAGCGGCGCCGAACACCACGCCGCCGGCGGGCTGGGCAAACTGGATGACGCCCTCCGCGAGCGTAATCTGGATCCGGTCCCGCACCAGGGTCAGGTTGTGCACGGGAGCTGACTTCTCGGAGTCAAAGGCCGGCTGCGAAAGCGCCTTCCATATCGAGGCTGGGTCCTGCGCTGCCAGCCGCATCGCCAGGAAGCCCGCGGCCGCCAGACAGCGGACGCTCCGCCCGCCGTTTCTGCTTCGGATCTTCATTCAGTCCGCCGGGGTGTGTCCCTCGTGTTGGCAGCCGAACGAGGCTGGCACGCGGCCGCCCTTGTTCAACTCCTCCCGGCCGATCTTGGAGCTATAGTAGCCGGAGACGGTGCGGCCCTTGATCTCGCGGAAGAACTCCACCCCCGGGCGCGCCTCGCCGGAGGGGCGGCCCGCCGGATCGAGGCTTTGGAGCAAGGCGGTCTGCTGCGACGGCGAGCAATTCACGAACGGCGCGCCGTGGGTGCGCAGGGCGTAGCCGTCGAGCCAGGCCAGGCCTTGCAGGAACTTCCGCCGCGCCTCGGCCGGAGATTCGTTGAGCAGCAGGTCGATGGATCGGTTCACCTGGGCCGCCTTGGCGCCCGGCGTGTCGGTGGCGGGAATAATCAAGTCCGTCAGGGCAACCACGGTTTCATTCTGGTGGGAGTCGAAGAAGGCAGGTTTCCAGCCTTCCGGAGCGGCGACCTTCTGGGCTGCCCGCTGGGACGCCTTCTGGGGCGCCGTTTGAGGCGCCCTCTGGGCGCCGGCGGTGGCCGCGGTCGTGGCTCCGCCGATCGCACCCTTCATCATTTCCCGGCGATTCCATCTGCGTTTATCTGCGTTCATCTGCGGTTCCCAATCTGTGAGACCGCTCGCAGCTCGGATTCGGCGGCGTGATAGGAGCTGCGCACCAGCGGTCCAGCCTCGACGTGGGCGAAGCCCAGGTCGTAGCCGGCCCGGCGGAAGGCCTCGAATTCAGCCGGTAGGTAGTATCGCACGATCGGCAAATGCCGGGGCGAGGGGCGCAAGTACTGCCCGATCGTCAGGATGTCCACTCCCCGGCCGGCCAGATCACGCATCACCGCAAGCACTTCCTCTTCGGTTTCCCCCAGCCCCACCATCAGGCCGGACTTGACGGGCATCGAAGGAACGGCCCGCTTGGCAGCGGCCAGGACCTCGAGCGACTGCTCGTAGCGGGCGCCCAGACGTACCTGGCGGTAAAGGCGCGGCACGGTTTCAATGTTGTGGTTGAGAACGTCGGGCCGCGCTGCCAGGACCATCGCGAGGGCTTCGCGCGACCCCTGAAAGTCCGGAATCAACACCTCGACCCGGCAGCCGGGCAGCCGCTCGCGAATCGCCTGGATGGTCCGGGCGAACAACTCCGCGCCGCCGTCCTTGCGGTCGTCGCGGTTCACGCTGGTCACCACCGCATAGCGCAGGCCCAGGGCCGCAGCGGCCGCGGCGACCCGGCGCGGCTCGTCGTAGTCCACTTCGAGCGGCGCCCCCTTCTGCACGGCGCAGAACCCGCAGCGCCGCGTGCACACGTTCCCCAGGATCATGAAGGTGGCCGTGCGCTGGTTCCAGCATTCGCCGATGTTGGGGCAGGCGGCGCTTTCGCAGACGGTGTGGAGTTGCAGCCGCCCGACCAGCTCCTTCAGCTCACGATAGTTCTCCCCCACTGGCGCCGGCGCTTTGAGCCAGGTCGGCCGGCTCGGCGGGCGAGGCGCAATCGTGACCAAACAAGTCATGGTACAAATGGAATTGGCCCTGTTTTCAGAGCCACCTTTACTACTCTAGCGCAAGCGGCGAAGCGCCCAACACTGATGAATACGCTGACGATCCAATTCCTGGGGGCCGCCGGAACGGTGACCGGCTCGCGCCATCTGCTCGCGGCCGGTGAAAGCGAGTTGCTGGTGGATTGCGGTCTGTTCCAGGGGCGTAAAGAACTGCGCCTGCGAAACTGGGAGCCGTTCCCCATCCCCCCCAGGAACCTGGACGCCGTAGCCCTTACCCACGCTCATATTGACCACACCGGTTTCTTGCCGCGCCTGGTGAAGGAAGGTTTTCACGGGCCGGTCTATTGCTCGCAACCCACCGCCGACTTGATGGGCGTGCTGCTGCCCGATTCGGGCCACCTGCAGGAAGAGGACGCCGCGTTCGCCAACAGGAAGGGCTTCTCCAAGCACGCCAAGGCCTTGCCGCTCTATACCGCCGAAGACGCCCAGGACGCCCTCCGTTATCTGCACCCTTTTGCCCAAGATCAACCCGTCAAGCTGGACAACGGCTTTCAGTTTCAATTCTCGAAATCGGGTCACATCCTGGGATCGAAGTCCCTGCTGGTGACCGCCAACGGCCTGCGGGTGATGTTCACCGGCGACCTGGGCCGTTACCGCGCGACCGGCGGCCACCCCGATGCTCCCCCAGGCCCCGCCGACTACGTGGTGATGGAATCCACCTACGGCGACCGCCTACATCCCAAAAACGACGTGCGGCCGCGGCTGGCCAAGGTAATCCAGGATACAGTCAAGCACGGCGGCTCGGTGGTGATTCCGGCCTTTGCCGTGGAGCGGACGCAAAAGCTGCTCTTCCTGCTGCGCACCCTGATGGACGACCACCTGATCCCGCAGATCCCCATCCACATCGACAGCCCCATGGCCATCGAGGCGGTGAAGATTTTCATGCGCTACGGCCAGGAGTTTGACGAGGAAACCAAGGCCATGGTGAAGCGACACGGCAGCCCGTTTCACTGGCCGCAGGTTTACTTCGACCGGACCGTGGAACAATCCAAGCAGGTGAGCGCCTCACGCGAGCCCATGATCATCATTTCGGCGAGCGGCATGGCCACCGGCGGCCGCGTGCTGCACCACTTGGCGCAGCGGCTGCCGGACCACCGCAATACCGTGATGTTCGTCGGGTTCCAGGCAGCCGACACGCGCGGCCACCTGATCGCCTCTGGCGCGCCGACGGTCCGCATCCACGGCGAGGATATTCCGGTGCGGGCGCACGTCGAGAGTTTCGAGGAGTTCAGCGACCACGCCGACTACGAGGAGGCGCTGCGCTGGCTGGGCTCATTCCAGACGCCGCCGAAGCAGGTGCTGCTCGTCCACGGAGAGCCCCAGGCGGCGCAGGCGCTCGAAAAACGGATCGAGCAGAAACTCGGCTGGGACGTGCACGTGCCCCAGCACATGGAAAGGATGGCGCTGCATTGACCCATGTACGACGTTCTGATTATCGGTAGCGGTCCGGGCGGCTACGTGGCCGCCATTCGGGCCGGGCAATACGGGCTGAAGGTCGGCGTGGTCGAGAAGCATTCGCTCCTGGGCGGCGTGTGCCTGCACGTCGGCTGCATTCCGACCAAGACGCTGCTCCACAGCGCCGACGTCTACGGCGAGTTCCTGCACCCCGAGGAGCACGGCATCTCCTGCGACGGCGTGAAGGTCGACTGGAGCAAGGTGCAGGCCCGCAAGGATAAGATCGTCCTCAAGCATGCCAAGGGCATCGAGTTTCTCTTCCGCAAGTACAAGGTCGAGGCGATCACGGGCTATGGCCGTCTGAAAGCCAAAGGGCGCGTGGAAGTCGAATCGAAAGACGGCGGCAAGCGCGAGATCGAGGCCAAGAACATCATCCTGGCCACCGGCTCGGAGGCGCGGATGCTGCCCGGCTTGACGCCCGACCCCGAGCGAATCCTGACCAACATCGAGATCTTGAAGCTGCCCGGCATTCCCAAGTCGCTGGCCATCATCGGCGCGGGGGCGGTGGGGGTCGAGTTCGCTTCGATCTACCGCCGCTTCGGCAGCGAGGTGACGATCCTCGAGATGCTCCCGCGGGCCGTGCCGCTCGAGGACGAGGAAATCTCGGTCGAGCTGCAGCGGGCCTTCCGCAAGCAAAGCATCACGATTCACACCGGCGCCCGCGTGGAGCGGGTGGAAAAGCAAGCCGACGGCGTGACGATCGAGTTTCGCGATGCGGCGGGCGCGGCGCAGCGCTTGGCGGCCGAAAAGGTCCTGGTCGCGGTGGGCCGCAAGCCGAACACGGAAAACGTCGGCCTCGAGAATACGGCCATTAAGACCGACCGCGGCTTCATCCCCGTGGACCAGTGGATGGCCACGGTCGAGCCGGGCGTCTACGCGATCGGAGACATCGTAGCCGCGAGCCCGCAACTCGCTCACGTGGCGTCGATGGAAGGCCTGGTGGCCGTGGGCTGCATCGCCGGCAAGCCGGTCCGGCCGGTAAACTACCGCCGCATTCCCAACTGCACGTACTGCGAGCCGCAGGTTGCGAGCGCCGGCCTCACCGAAGCGCAGGCAAAGGCCCAGGGACTCGAGGTGAAAATCGGCAAGTTCAACTTCCTCGCCAACGCCAAGGCCTCGATTCTGGGCGGCCACGCCGGCTTCGTCAAGGTCGTAGCCGAGGCCCGCTACGGGGAGATCCTCGGAGTCCACATCATCGGGCCGTCGGCGACCGAACTGATCGCCGAGGCGGTCGCCGCCATGGAATCCGAAGCGACGGTCGAAACGATCCTGCAGACCATCCACGCGCATCCCACGCTGTCCGAGGCGATGGGCGACGCGTTCAACGCCGTTTACGGGCTGTCGGTCAATGCTTGAGTGCGTCTGGGCCGATCTGGGAAGGTTGGATTACGCTAAGGCGTTCGATCTGCAACGGGATATGGTAGAGCGGCACAAGGTGGGATCTATCCCCGATGTCCTTCTGCTCGTCGAGCACCCGCATGTGATCACGCTGGGCCGCAACGGCAAGCCGGAGAACCTGCTGGCCGGCGAAGAACACCTCCGGAGCGCGGGCGTCGATTTTCATCCCACCGACCGCGGCGGCGACATCACCTACCACGGCCCCGGCCAGTTAGTCGGCTACCCGATTCTGGATCTAAAGCAGTGGAAGCGGGACGTAGGAGCCTACCTGCGCGCGATCGAGGAGTCACTGATCGGCGCCCTGGGTGAGTTCGGCATTATGGCAGGGCGAATGGAAGGGATGACCGGCGTGTGGGTGGAAGCGCCCTCTGGGCCCGCCAAGATCGCCGCGATCGGTGTCCATATCAGCCGCTGGGTCACGAGCCACGGTTTCGCACTGAACGTGACCACCGACCTGTCTTACTTTCAATACATCATCCCGTGCGGCTTGGCCGGCAGGCCCGTGACCTCGATGGAGCGCCTGCTCGGCCGTGCGCCGGCAAGCGAGCAAGTGATCGCCGCGGTAGTCGAGCATTTTGGCCGAATTTTCGAGCGGCGCATGACACAGAGAGGCAGCCATCAGGAAACAGCCATCAGCTTTCAGCCGTCAGCCCTCAGCAACCCCCCGGTCGAACGCCGGGAGAGGGCTGATAGCTGATAGCTGATGGCTGCCGGAGGCGCTATGAGCGACGTAATCATGCCCCAGATGGGCGAGAGCATCGTGGAAGGCACGGTCACCAAGTGGTTCAAAAAGGTCGGTGACCGCGTGGAGCGCGACGAGCCTCTGTTTGAGATCTCGACGGACAAGGTCGATACCGAGATTCCAGCGCCGGCGGGCGGGGTGCTGACCGAGATTCTGGTGACCGAGGGGCAGACCGTCCAAGTCAATACCGTGGTGGCGAGAATCGGAGAAGGCGATGGAAGAACCGCCACGGCCCCTCAACCCGCTGCTGCAACACCGCCACCTCCAGCGCCGGCGCTCACTCCGGCAAAAGGCGTACCTCCGCCTGCGTCCATCCCCCCGCCACAGCCCGTCCCGGTGGCGAGCGAGGCGCCGGCGGCGGCGGAACAGGACATCCGCTCCTCGCCCCTGGTTCGCCGCTTGGCGAAGGAACACAGCATAGACCTGCGGCTGGTGAAGGGGACGGGCCAGGGCGGTCGCATCAGCAAGCAGGACATCGAGGACTACCTGGCCCGGCAGACCGCGCAGCCGCCCGCCGCTCGACCCGAGCAGCCCCCTGCGGCGCCTGGTTCAGCCCCGCCCTCGGCGGCTTTTCCTCCGGGCGCCTTTCCGCCTGCCCCAGCCGCCCTGTTCGGGCGGTACACGGTTGAGAAGCTCAGCGTCATGCGGCAGCGCATCGCCGAGCACATGGTGCTCACCAAGCAGGTCTCGCCCCACGTTTCCACGGTGCAGCAAGTAGACGCCACCCGGGTGGCCCGGCTGCGGGAGAGCGTCAAGGGCCAGTTCCAGCAGCAGAACGGAGTCAAGCTGACGTTCCTGCCGTTCTTCCTCCGCGCGGCCTCCGCGGCTCTCAAGGCCTTCCCAATCGCCAACGCCTCGCTCCACGGCCTGAACCTCATCTACCACCAGGACATCAACATCGGGATCGCCGTGGCCGTGGATTGGGGCCTGATCGTCCCGGTTATCAAGAACGCCGACGAGAAGAACTTCCTGGGCCTCCAGCGGGCCGTCAACGACCTGGCCGAGCGGTCCCGCCGCAAGCAGCTCAAGCCGGACGAGGTGCAGGGGGGCACGTTTTCGATCACCAATTATGGAAGCTTCGGCAGCCTGTTTGCCACCCCCGCCATTAACCAGCCCCAGGCCGCAATTCTGGGGCTGGGAGCGATCCACAAGGCTCCCGTGGTGATTGAGGATGCCATCGCCATTCGCTCGATCGTCTATGTGACCCTGAGCTTCGACCACCGGATCCTGGACGGCGCCATCGCCGACCAGTTCCTCGGCCACCTCAAGCAGACGATTGAGAACTGGGGGGAGGAAATCCTGTAAGAGGCTGTGAGAAAGTCCTTGCCCCAGCCCAAGAAAGTCCTTGCGCCAAGACCAAGAAAGTCCTCGGGCGAAGGCCAAGAAAATCCTTGCCCCCGGCTCAAAATGATGGTAATTTAGTTTTAGTACTCTTATGGCTACATTGCTATGGGTGGTACTGCCGGTCTTGATCGCCCTCGGGTCCTCCCTGATGGCGGTCTATATCATGCAGCAGCGGATGGAGGTCCAGTTGGCGCGCGAGCGGCAGTCGCTCAGCGAGGCCCGGGCCACCATTGAAGCCCAGAAGTCCACCCTGGATGAACTGCACCGCCTGCGCGGCGAGGAAGTGCGCCGAAAGGCTCTCGACGAATTTCTGGCCGATCTGCGGACCGAGGAGCGGCACTTCATTCGAGAGCAGAAGATGCTGTTCGCCTCCCGGAAAAGCCTGGTGATGCAGGAGCGCGTTTACTTCCGCAACATCCCCCTTTGCAACTGGGTGGAGCACGAAGTACCGCTCCAGGAAGGCGCCGACGTGGAATCCCTCGTCAAGACCGTATCGGTGTTCGCCCCCGAGCTGATCGGCTCCGCCCTCAATGGATCGCCGAAAACGATTACGTCCAAGAAAATCGGGGTTCTGCCGTAGCCTGCCTCCGAAAACCTCGGGAAGGGAGCCACTTTTTCAAAGCGGCCCATTGCCCTCCGCCGAAACGGCCCAAAAACAGCTAAAATAGTAAGAGAACCCCCAAGAGGTGGTGCACCATGTTCTTTGACCCGATCTACCTGGCGTTCATTCTGCCCGGTTTGCTGCTCTCCCTGTGGGCGAGCTTCCGGGTGAAGCGCGCCTTCAAAAAGTATTCGCAGGTGCCTTCCATGCGAGGGATGACGGGGGCCGAGGCGGCGGCGGAGATGCTGCGCCGGGCCGGCATCGAAGGCGTCACCATCGAAGCGACCGGAGGCATTCTCTCCGACTATTACAATCCGATCAACAAGACTCTCAACCTGTCGGAAGACGTCTACCAATCCACGTCGATCGCGGCGATCGGCGTCGCCTGCCACGAAGCCGGTCACGCCATCCAGCACGCCCGCCACTACTCGCCGCTGTGGGTGCGCTCGGCTCTGGTGCCCACCGCGAACATTGGCTCCTCGATCGGCTACATCGTGATGGTCCTGGGGTTGATGTTTTCTTCCACAAACATGGTGGTGGCCGGGGCGGTGCTGTTCTCAGCCGTGTTGCTGTTCCAGCTTGTGACTTTGCCGGTGGAGTTCGACGCCTCCGCGCGGGCCAAGCAGTTGATTCTCGATTATGGGATTATCTCGTCCCACGAGCGCGAGGGCGTGGATCGCGTGTTGAACGCCGCTGCCCTGACCTACGTAGCGGCGGCCATCAGCACCCTGCTGACGTTGCTCTATTTCTTGCTTCGGGCCGGATTGCTGGGCGGCCGGCGGGACGATTAGCGCCCATCCGGAGCGCCATTACCCTCTGGCATTTGGCAGACGCTGGGGGAACCAGCTACGGATCGAACGGAACGTCTGCTCGGCGCCCCAGAGAAACAAGCCCAAGGAGTCTTCGTTGCCGGTCACGGTAAGCGATTTCACCAGGAAGGACTCCCCATTTTCGGCCAGAAAGCCGATGCCGCCGGGTTTTACTTTGGAGCGCTTCCAGGTGTCCACTCCGAAACCGTTGACCAGCGTTAGAATCTGCTCCTCCGTCACCCGCACCGAGATGTCAAGAAAGCCGTCCACCGGCGAGACCACGATCACCGGAACCGTTTCGCGCTCGGACGGCTCCGGAGAGGCGCCTCCCACCACCGCATAACGAACCAGATCGTAGCGAATGCCCTTGGCCGTACGCCCGCGCTCCACCAGCTTGAACACGGAATAGTTGCCCGGATCGGCCGCGCTCACCACCCAGCCGATGGACTTTTTTTCGCTACGGGCCGAGAAGTCCACTCCATAGTTCTTGAGGGACATCGTTTGCTTGAGCAAGGTCAGACCCCGGACCCGGACGATCCCCGCCTCGGCCGACGCCAGGGCGGAGGGGAACATCCAGCGTGTCAGACCGTCTTCAAAGCTTTCCTGCCAGGTGAAAGCCTCGCGCTCCTGGATTGGCCGGACCGCCGCGGCAAACACGGAGGTCGCGGTGGAGATCGTCAAGGGGCTCGCCCAGAGTAATGCAATGGCCGCCGCGGCCACCGCCGCCCACCGCATGCCACGATTGCGAACAGGCCACAGCAGAAACCGGAGAGTGGTCCCCAAGACTAGCTGCACTTGGCGAGAAACCCGTTTCCCTGCTTGCCCCAAACCCAACGAGGGAGAAACGGCTCGGTGAACACGGGCGGCCTCGACCGGCCCGGCCTCTTTCGAAGGCGCGCTCTGCCGCTCGCAATAAGCATCCCTGATAGCCTCCGTCAGTCGGGAATCTTCTGGCGTGCTATCGCTTCCTGTCGGTTCGATTATCTTAGGCATTGCTTTTGTTCCGTTCTCCCGGGGCTCCTGATGCTCGGGCACAGCGACCGGCTGGAAGCGGAGGAACGACGGCAGCTCCCGTGGGGCTGCGTCGCGAGGCGCTCGGACGCTGCCGGCGCCCGCCGGCCTCCAGGCAACTGCCAGTCCGCAGCAGGAAAGCGCTGCATTTGGATCGAGCGGCCACCAGGAGCAGGGAAAGAAGGTTGATCCTCTTGGTTGGGGGAGGCTGCGAACTCCCGAGCGCCGATACCATCTGCACACACCACGGGCGGCAAAGCCAGCCGCAGCACACCCTAAAGCGGCTTTCCACCAGCGAGGGGGGAGTCGCATGGTCCACTTAGAGTTCTACCCGACTCTAACGTAGTCCCTTTGGCAGCCGAAGTTCAATACCACTTCGGCCATACTACCGTTGACGGATCTTGGTAAGGTTTTGAAATAGATACAGGCCTGACTTGCCCGCTACTACGACGTCGAGGTTGCCGTCGCCATCGAGGTCCAAGACGGGGATTTGCATGCCGCCGCCGGTCCGGCCGCCATAGTCGATGAGGTGGCGGATCCAGTCCCAGTGATCGCCGTTCTGGACATATTCATACCAGTAGACGCCCAGGGACTCCCGCTCCCCCGGGTCGTGCCCGTTGTGGGCGTAGAGACGCTTGCCGGTGACGATCTCCGGCCGGCCATCGCCGTTCAGATCGGCCAGGGTCATTGCATGGGCCTGGGACCAGGCGTCGTCGATCAGGTGCTTGACCCATTGCCTCCCGCCGCTCGTTCGCTTCTGCTCCATCCAGAAGATCCCATAGTCGTGAGCCAGGCTGGTGACCAGGTCGGGCAGGCCGTCCCGGTTCACGTCCAGCACGTAAATGAACCCGGTTGAGCCGAGGTCGAACTCGTCGTGGAAGGTCCAGGCGCCCTGCCGCGGGTCGGCCGGCGCTTCGAACCAGCCCTTGGGGGTGATGATGTCGGTGCGGCCGTCGCCGTTGACGTCGCCGGCGCCGATGCCGTGGCCGTAACTGTGGTCGCTCACCTGGTGCTTGACCCAGGCGCCGTTCCGGATTTCGTACCAGGCGAGCGGCGCTTTGAGGTCGCCGAACTGGGGCAACAGCTCGCGCGCCCGGCCGTCGTTATCCAGGTCCACCAGAAAGGCGAACTCCACCGGAAAACCGGAATCGATCGGGTGCATCTGCCACTCGCCCGATTGTCCCCGAGGGTTCTCCCACCAGCCGATGCGGCGGGCGTTCCAGGCCACGCTGACCACATCGGGGTAGCCGTCGCCGTTCACATCGATCGCCAGGTCGCTGAAGTTGTCGATGTAGTTGCTCCAGAACGGCAGCGAGCGAAACTTGTGACGGGTCCAGCCGGGCGCTTCAAACCAGTTTTCGCCGGAGATGATGTCGAGCTTCCCATCGCCGTTGACGTCGGCTACCGCGCAGGTTTCGCTCCGCCCAAGGTCGATGACGTGCTTGCGAAAGGGGATCTCCTCCGAGCCGACAGCCCAGAGCAGACCTACAGCGCCGAGAAAACAAAGCGAAACCACACAGGAGCACAGATGAGCGCGGATCAGGCTTTGGTTTTTTGAGCTGTTTCCATCTGTGTTCATCTGTGGTTCCATTCACTCGGGGCCATTATACCGATTGACGACCTTCCACGGCGGGAGCAATCAGCGCCCGTCGATGTGCGCCCGTCGATGAATCCATCGTCGGTTTTTTTTGGTATCCTCAAATGTACAACAGGAGTCGAAGGACCATGCCTGTGCCCGCCGCCACATCCACCGTCGAAAGGGAGCATCCGGCTTCGCAAGACGGGACCCTTACCATCACCGACAGCAGAACCGGGAAGACCTACACCGTTCCCGTCAGCCACGGCAATATTCACGCGATGGACCTGCGCCAGATCAAGGTCACCGGCGATGAATTCGGGATGATGAGCTACGATCCGGCGTTCACCAATACCGCCTCCTGCGAGAGCCGCATCGCCTTCATCGACGGCGACAAGGGCATCCTGGAGTATCGTGGCTATCCCATCGAGCAACTGGCGGAAAACTGCACGTATACGGAAGTCGCTTACCTGCTCCTGCACGGCGAGCTGCCGACGGCCAGGCAGTTCGAACAGTGGAGCGCGGACATCACCAACCGCACGATGATCCACGAGAACATCAAGAAGATCCTCGACGGCTTCCACTACGACGCGCACCCCATGGGCATGCTGATCAGCTCGGTCGCCGGGCTTTCGACTTTTTACAAAGAAGCCAAGAACGTTCACGACCCGGCCAACCGGCGGGTCCAGATCCTGCGGCTGATCGGCAAGATGCCCACGCTCGCCGCCTATACCTATCGCCACAGCCAGGGCCTGCCCTACGTCTACCCGGACAACGACTTGAGCTACACCGAAAACTTCATGAACATGCTCTGGAAGAAGACAGAGCTGCGCTACAAGTCGAGCCGGGTGCTGGCTCACGCCTTGGACGTGCTGTTCATCCTGCACGCCGACCACGAGCAGAACTGCTCCACCAGCGCCATGCGCAACGTGGGCAGCTCGCAGGCCGATCCCTACGTCACCACGGCGGCGGCCGCGGCCGCGCTCTCCGGCCCGCTGCACGGCGGCGCCAACGAAGCCGTTCTGCGGATGCTCGATGAAATCGGCTCCATTTCCCACATTCCGGAGTTCATCAAGAAAGTGAAGGCCGGCGAGGGCCGTTTGATGGGCTTCGGCCACCGCGTCTACAAGAATTACGATCCCCGCGCCAGGATCATCAAGCGGACCGCCGAGGAGGTCTTCGAGGTCACTGGCCGCAACCGCAAGATCGACATCGCCGTGGAGCTCGAGCGGATCGCGCTCGATGACGAATACTTCATCAAGCGCAAGCTCTATCCCAACGTCGATTTCTACTCCGGCATCATTTACCAGGCCATGGGCTTCCAGCCCGAGATGTTCACCGTGCTGTTCGCCATCCCGCGCGTGGCCGGCTGGCTCGCGCACTGGGAAGAGCTGCTCAACGACCCCGCCCAGAAAATCGCCCGCCCCCGACAGGTCTATCTCGGAGCGGCCAGGCGTGAGTTCGTTTCCATCGAGAAGCGCGGCTAGCGAAGGTCGGCCAGCGCCAAAGTCCCCGGCAAACCGAGCGCGGCAAGGTCATGGCGCTACCGGCCGATGGCCGGAGCGCCAACTGCACGACTTTCTCGACGCCCCGCCCCCACGAGCCATGCACATCGATCCGGCGGCGACGTGATACCCTCTTGGTGGCGCTGGAACACCGCGTCAAGAGGTTCTCATGCGACCCCGGCATATCCGTAACCTGATTCTGGCTGCCGTGGCGGTGCTTCTGATTGCCGCCTCCGGCAAGATCTCCGATTTCATCATCGAATACAACTGGTGGCGGGAAGTCGAGCAGGTCGACACCTGGCTCAGCATGCTGTTCTACCAGATCGCCCCCGGGGCAGCCGGCGCTTTGCTTGCCTTCCTCGTGCTGTGGCTGGCCCACGCGCGGGGTGTGCAGTTCGCCGGCCTGCGGCCGCGTGATCTCGGCCTCTACTCGCGCCTCGTGCCGGTCGCCTTGCTGATCCTCGCCGCCCTGTTCGCTTCGGCCAGCATCGATTACTGGGTGGTGATGAGCTACGCCGGCTCGCGCCACATCACTCTTGCTGCCGACGCCTGGCGGGACCAGGTCTTCCACCGCGCCCTGCCCTTCTACCTGTTCGACCTGCCTTTCTACTCCGAAGTGCTCGGCTTTGTTTTCGTACTGTCGATTCTTGCGGTCGTCGTGTTCTGGCTCACGGCACGCGGCTGGCAGGTCGGCCAGCGCTTTCGCAACTGGCGGCAGAGCGGCCACTCGCTGGAGACGTTCGAGATGGAGCCCAATGTCTTGATGCTGCCCGGCGCCACCCAGTCCGCCTTCGCCCGCGCCATCGGCGCCGCGCTGCTGTTGGGCTTCGCCGCCTGGATCTTTCTGGGCAACTTCGAGCTGCTGCTGAATTCCCATGCTTTCATGACCGGCGCCGATTACGTGGATGAGAAAGTCGTCCTGCCGCTGCGCTGGCTGGTGATCGCCGCCGCGCTCGTGGGAGTGCCGCTGATCTGGACCCGGCGCTACAAGGGGACCCTGGTGCTGCTCGCCGCCTCCTACGCCCTGAACCTGATCGTGCCCGGCATCGTCCGCTCTGTTTACGTGCGGCCCAGTGAAATCTCCATCGAGCGGCCGTACATCGAACGCCACATCGAAGCCACCCGCGTCGCCTTCGGCCTGACCCGCCGCGCCACCGAAAAGCCGTTCTCTGTCAGCCCCAACGAAGTGCTGGACGCGGCCGAGCACGCCGCGCTGCTCGAAAATATCCGCCTCTGGGACTGGCGCGCCTACGGCGACACCATCACCCAGATCCAGGCGCTGCGGCCCTACTACAAATTCCCCGACACCGACGTCGACCGCTACACCATCAACGGCCGTATCAAGCAGGTGCTGCTGTCGCCGCGCGAAATCGACGTCCGGCAGTTGCCTGCCGACGCCCAGCAGAGCTGGATCAATCCCCACTTCATTTACACCCACGGCATCGGCGTGGTCGTATCGGAGGTGAACAAGACGACCGCCGACGGCCTGCCGGTTCTGCTGATCGCCGACGCCCCGCCGGAGATCCGCTCGCCGGGCTTCCAGCTCACGCGCCCGGAGATCTACTACGGTGAGAGCACCCACGACCCGGTCTTTGTGTCCACCGCCCGCGAAGAATTTGATTACCCTTCCGGGGACCAGAATAAGTATTCCCGCTATCAAGGAACGGGCGGCTTCCCGGTGGGATCGTTCGCGGTGCAGGCCGCCGCGGCGCTGTCCCTGGGCGAGCCGAACATCGTGTTCACCCGCTATTTCACCCCGCAGAGCCGCATGATGATCTACCGCAACGTCCGCCGCCGGCTGGCCCACCTGGCCGGCTTCATCCACTGGGACCCGGATCCCTACATGGTCATCACCGGCGACGGCCGCCTGGTCTGGATGGTCGACGGCTACACCACCTCGCAATCCCATCCTTATTCGCCGACCCTGCCGGTTACCGGACTGCGGGACGGCGCCAACTACATCCGCAACGCCGTCAAGGCCACCGTGGACGCGTACAACGGGAAGATAACCTTGTACGTATTCGATCCGGCCGATCCCATCATCCAGGCCTATCAGCACCTGTTCCCCACGCTCTTCCGCCAGGCTTCCGAGATGCCCGCCGACCTGCGCCGTCACGCCCGCTACCCGGAGGTGCTCTTCCGCACCCAGGCCGAAGCCTACCGCATCTTCCACATGCGCGATCCGCAGGTGTTCTACAACAAGGAAGACGTGTGGGAGATCGCCCGCAGCCTCTACGGCCAGTCCGGCAAGCCCGAGCCCATGTCACCCACTTACGTGGTCGCCACCCTGCCCGGCGAGACCAACCCCGAGTTTCTCCTGATCGTGCCCTTCTCCCCGCGCGGCAAAGACAACCTGATCGGCTGGATGGCCGCCCGCTGCGACGGCGATCACCTCGGCGAGCTGATCTACTTCCAGCTCCCCAAGCAGCAGCTCGTCTACGGGCCCATGCAGATCGAGTCGCGCGTTGACCAGGATCAGAACATCTCCAAAGACCTGAGCTTATGGAATCAGCAAGGCTCGCGCGTGCTGCGCGGCAACATCATCGCCCTGCCGGTGAGCGACGGCTTTCTCTACGTGGAGTCGATCTACATCCAGGCCGTCGAAGCCCGCATGCCGCAGCTCAAGAAGGTCGTCCTGGCCATGGGGAACCGTCTCATCTACCACGACACCTTCGAACAAGGCTTGGCCGAGTTGACCGGCGGCGGCGTACCGGCTCCCAAGGCCCAGCCCGCGGCCGCCACTTCTGCGACCGCGACCGCCCCCGCGCCGTCCGCCGGCCAGCGCCTGGGCGAGCGCCTCCGCAAACTGCGCGAGCAAGCCCAGCAAATGTTGCAGGAGATTCAGGCGCTCGAGAAAGATACCGGAAAGAAGTGACGGCTGCGGACTTGACAGACCCATATCTCAGTGATATCAATCTGGGACGTGGCCGACAATGGTGAGACCCCCAAGGACGGCAACCGAGCCATTCTCTGGGACCATTTTTTGGACGTTCTGTGTCTGCTACTGATGGAAACCGGCATTTTCGGTTTCGCGGAGCTGATCGGCCGTTCCTTCCCAGGCTTGCATTCTTTCCTGACCGCCTCCCACAGGATCTTGGTTTGGTTCGCGATAGCCACAGTCAGTCAGTTTGCAGTCTGTTCCTTCGTGCTGCTAACCGTCAGGGGCTTTGCTCAGATCAGGAAGGCGGTCAAGGAACTGCGCGGCGGGGCCACATGAAGATCTCGTTTCGCGACATTTGGCCCAGTGCCCACTCGATCTTCCGATCGTACGTCGTGTGCGCCGTTCTCCTCGGCTCTGTTGCTGCACTTCTGGAGAAGAAAGGAGTGGATGCCCGGCTGATACTCGGCTGCATGGTGGCACTGGTCTTGCCAATCCATCTTGGCATTTACGCCATCACCAGACGCGTGGCTTCGCCCCGCCGATCGAAACCGAACCGGGAGGAGGGGCCAAGATCCAAAGCGGCTGCCGCTGGTAGTGGAGGCTTGTAGTCCGGCAGTCAACGCCGCCAGGGGGCGAGTAGAAGAGTCACCGCGAGGAACTGCCAAGCAACGACCGCCGCCAGGCAAAGCTCGAAGGGCAGATGAAGGGCCTGGCCCGTCAAGCCTAAGAGCGTGGCTGTGGCCAGCACCGGCATCTGCCAGTTCACAAGCCGCTTGCGGCGCCCAGTGCTCAAGATTTGTTTACCGATGCTCATAAACCTTTATCGACGCTAATGGGCCTTTACCGACGGTCATAAGCCCTTACCGACGCTCATGAGCCTTTACCGATGCTCTCATAAGCCTTCACCAGCCTTCACCAATGCTCATAAGCTAGTGTTCGATGCTCATAGCTAGTGTTCGACCATCCCAATCGCTTACTTTAGCCCCAACGACCCCAGCGACCTCTCACGTTTCAGTTTAGCACGGGCCCCCTCCCGGCGCTCCCAAGGCGTCCGAAAACCCCTCTAAAAATCAATAACTTACAAAAAACGCCGGCCTGTGACTGGCGCACGCCCAAGCCACCCCAGGAGATTCTCAAGCCACCTCCGCCCCGTGGAGCCGCAGCAGGTAATTGTCGGTCATGCCGGCAATGTAGTCACACACCACCCGGTGCAAAGGTTCCTGATCGGCGCGCTCGCGGTAGGCGGCGGGTAGTTTTTCCGGGGAGGCAAGGTAGAGCCGGAACAGCTCGCCCAGCTTGCCGGCAGAACGCTCCTTTTCCTCGAGCAAGGCCGGCGCGGTGTAAACGCGGCCGTAGAGAAAGCTCTTCAACTGGCTGCCGGCGAGGCGCGTTTCCTCGGTCAGGATGGCGAGCCGTCGCGGGCACAGGCGCACCTCTTCGACCGAGCGCACCTTGGAGTTGCTGGCCGCGGCGCGCGTGCCGTCGATCAGGCCGGAAACCAGCGCGTCCAGCAGTTGCCGCAGCGCCTGATTGAATTTCTGGCGCTCGGTTGCGCCGGCGCACTCCCGCTCCGCCTGCTCCCGGAGCCGGTTGAACAGAGCAACTTCTTCGCTTACCGCTTCCACCTGAATCAGGCCCGCATCCACGGCGTCGTCCAGGTCGGCGCAGTCGTAGGCGATTTCGTCGGCCGGATCGATCAGTTGCGCTTCGAGCGGCGGGCGCAGGCCAAGCGAATACTCGGCCAGCTCCGGGAACGCCGCGGGATTGTAATCGCGCGAGTGCTTTATAATACCTTCCCGGACCTCGAAGGTCAGATTCAGGCCGGGGAAGGCCGCATAGCGGTGCTCAAAGCTTTCCACGATCCGCAGGGCGTGAAGGTTGTGGTCGAAGCGGTCGCCGAAACGCTGCATCTCGGCATGAAGCCTCCCCTCACCGGAATGCCCGAACGGCGGATGGCCGATGTCGTGGGCCACGGCCAGCGCCTCTACCAGGTCTTCGTTCAATCCCAGCGCAATTGCTACGGTGCGGGCGATCTGGGCCACTTCAATGGTGTGGGTCAGGCGGTTGCGGAAGTGATCCGAGACCGGTGAGGTGAAGACCTGGGTCTTGTTCTCGAGCCGCCGGAAGGCATGCGAGTGGATCACGCGGTCGCGGTCGCGCTGGTAATCGTTGCGGTAGGGATGGGGAGGCTCGGGATAGCGCCGCCCTCGGCTTTTTTCGGTCGGGAAGCGGAGGTGCGCAATCACCAAATCGCCAAATGATCCAATTGTCGCCTCACGACTGCCCCAGCTCGCGGAGCAGGGCGCCGGCGGCGGAAGCGACCGGGCCGGGGCGCCTCACCAACTCCTGGGCCAGCTTGCGTGCCTCCTCCGGCTTGCGGTAGCGCAGGAAGCGGACCAGGCAGAGTTGCGCGCGCGCCTCGGGAACCAGGTCGGACGGGTGCTTGATCACGTAGTCAAAGGCCT
Organism: Terriglobia bacterium; assembly: GCA_041477005.1. GTDB lineage: Bacteria > Acidobacteriota > Terriglobia > Bryobacterales > JACQDG01 > JBGOUJ01. The sequence continues at coordinate 22,828 of JBGOUJ010000039.1, forward strand.
GCCGGGCTAGTTCGTCTTTCCCTTCGACCGCATAGACATCGGCCAGCGCCAGCCGGGCCAGAGAAGGAATGCTATCGCCCGACTCGCTCGCGACCTTCTCCAACTGCTGTTGGGCGCGGGGCATGTCACCCATTTGTTGGTAGACCAGACCGATATAATAGCGGGCGGTCTGACCCTCCTGGGTGCGCGGGTAAGCCTTCACGACCCCTTCGAAATCCTTCAGGGCCTTGGCGTTCCTATCCGCCTCCGTCTTAAAGGTCACGCGGCCCGGGCGATCTTCTTCTGTAACCAGGGCGCGGTAGGTTTCCATGGCCTTGGCCAGGGAGTTGTGAGAGGCGGTCTTGCGGTGCTGCCAGTAGAAATAACCACCCAGCACCATGGCCAGAACGACCACCGCGATGCCCCCATAAAGGGTCGTCTGCCGGCGGTGCCCGGCTAAGTATTCCACCGACTGTGTGACCTCGGCGGCAAAGCGGTCTTGTTTCAGCGTCTTACGGGTAATCCGATCCATCCGATGCCAACCTCGGCGGCCCCCTGCTATGCTACCAATGAGCGCTGGCCCCGCGGGCTACAGCGAACTCGCCGTCCGCTCCCTGAGAGGACGTGAAAAAAATGCCGGCCTCACGCCGAGACGCCAACTACATCCAAAAAGGCTTCTTCGGCGGCTTTGCGTTTTTGGCGCCTTTGCACGAATCGACCGGCTCGATTCTTTCACGGCTTCTGACCCTCGCGGCTCGGACCCTCTAGGAGCGGTCCCGCGCCTTCGTGGGAGTAGGAACAGCCATTATAGCAGGCAATTTTCACCATGAAGGTTCCACAACTGGATCTGGTCGCGCAGTACGCATCGTTGCGAGA
>JBGOUJ010000040.1:0-23607 GCA_041477005.1 Terriglobia bacterium
GCCCAGTACAATTACGGCATCTTTCCCCTCTCCCTGCTGGGGACGCTGTTTCCCAAAGCGCACTTGACGACCGACCCTTTCCTGGGCTTCGTGTGCCTGAGCTTCGCCTTTTTCGCGGTGGCTGCCGGCTGGAAGCAGCGGTGGGTGCGGGTTTATTCCGTGGTAGCCCTGGGCGCGGTGGCCTATGCCGCGGGCTACTACTCGCTGTTTCACGGCCTGATCTATAGCCTGGCGCCGTTCCTCGATAAAGCCCGCAGCCCCGGCCACGCTATCTTCGTTTTTCAGTTCGCCGCCTTCGTTCTCACCGCCCAGGGCATCGACCTGTTCTTCGGCGCGCAGGAGCCGGAATGGGAGCGGTGGCGGAGCCGTATTTTGAAAGCGCTGGTGGCCATCGGTTTGCTCTCGTGGGTGCTGCTTTTTTGGCTCTACCTGAACCTGAAGTTTGAGATCAATCCCGGCGACCACGTGATTCTGTCGTCGCTGGTGGCCTTTGTGCTGGCGGCGGTGCTCTATGGTTTTCATCGGGGACACCTGGAGGCCCGGCCGGTGCGGGTCTCGCTGGTTCTGCTGCTGCTGTTCGAGATGAGCATTACCAGTTACTTCTTTTTTTCCCATCGCGACGACCCCAAGCGCGCCGCCTATCTGAAGCAGCTCACCGCGCACACCGACCTGATGGCGTTCCTCAAGTCGCAGCCGCGGCCGTTTCGCTTCGACGTCGCCTCGCAAACCGACTGGCCGGCGAACCTGGGCGATTGGGAAGGCCTGGAGAGCACACGGGGTTATCTGGCTTCGGTTTCCGACGACCTTTACGATTTTGTGGGATGGGATTGGGGTAAGGCGACGCTGGCGCTGAACACGGTCTACGTGATCGCCAAGCAGCCCACCCGGCCCGGCCAGCGCGAGGTCTACGCCGAGCCGGGCGGCTGGAAGGTCTTCCGCAACGAAGACGCGTTGCCGCGAGCCTGGGTGGTCCATTCACTGCGCCCGGCGCGCGACTCGCGGGAGGCGGCGGACCTGTTCCGATCGCCCGGCTTTGACCCTCGGCGCGAAGCGATCTTGCTGTCGGACCACGTCGCGGTCAACCTGGGAACCTGCCCGGGCGATTCGAGCGTCCAGATCACCGGACTCGGCCTGCACCGCATCCTGGCCCGCGCGAACACGCCCTGCTCCGGCTTGGTGGTGTTTGCCGAGCCGTATTTTCCAGGTTGGGAAGCGCGGGTCGATGGACAGCCAGCTCCGCTTCTGGCGCCTTTCGGCGCGTTGCGCGGAGTCTCGGTTCCGGCCGGCATTCACGACATCGAATTGGTGTACCGGCCGTATTCGGTCTATGTCGGGGCCGCCCTGTCCACCCTGGGACTGCTGGGCTGCGCGGCGCTGGCGTGGCTCGCTCGTTCCCGCCGCTCCCAAACCGCCGCCGCCTCGCAATAGCCGGCCTCGATCCAGCGGTCGATGTTCTCAGGACTCCAGCGCAGGATGTCCCAAAACTTGCCCAGCGGCCGGCGCGATTCCACCCGCCAGAGCCGGACGCTTTGGGGCACACTGGACGGCACGGCCGACAGGTTTCGCTCGTGGACCAGCAGCCGGCGCAGCCGGACCGCGGCATTCAGCATGCCCCGCGCCAGCGGTGACGGCGGCGCCGCCAGCAGATCGACCGAGATGATTTCGCTGGCCCCGGCCTCGGCGGCGAGCGCCACCGGCATGCGGCAAAACACGCCGCCATCGACGTACGAGCGCCCGGCGAGCCGTACGGGTGCGTAGAACAGCGGTACCGCGCAGGATGCCAGCACGTGGCCCGGCGTAATCGAGCCGTCGCTCACGACGCGGATCCTCGTGCTGGGCAGTTCGGTCAGGGTCATCAGAAGGCGGACGCCGGGGACCGGCTGAGAAAACTCCCGAAAGAGCTCCTCCAGGCGCGATTGGAGCGGCGAGGGATCGAGCAGCCCCAGGCTTTTCAGCGGCCAGTTCCATCGGAACACGCCGGACTTCGGGTCCCGCCACCACTGCTCCAGTTGAGAGCCGGTTGAGCCGCGCGCCACCGCGGCAGCATTGATCGCTCCCACGGAAGCTCCCACGATGATGTCGGGACGAAAGCCGCGCTCCTCGAGCGCCCGCCAGACGCCGGCCTGGTAAGCGCCGAATGCTCCGCCTGCTGAAAAGACCAAGGCCTGCATGAAGCTTGCCGTGCGCCGCTGCCGCCGTTACAACCGCTCCCCGCGAGAATCGAAACCGCGGATGAACACAGATAAACGCAGATTCAAACCAAGCAGTCATCGGCGTGCATCTGCGTTTATCCGCGGTTCCATCTGATTGTTTGCCGGCTTCTTGCGGTCGCGGCTCGGCTACCGCCTACTGTACACTGTTTTTATGTCAGACCAACCTCCCGCTCCCGAGCAGATGGGCCTGCTGGTGGAGGTGCGCAACGGGCCGGGTGTGCTGCACCTGCTTACGGGCGTCATCTTTCGGCACGGCGGCGACATCACCTCGGTGGCGATCCTGGACAGCGACAAGCCGGTGGCCACAGTTTTCTTCGAGATCACGGGCGCCGACGCCATTTCCGCGGTCGAGGGGGAGATGCGCGGGCTGGACGTAGTCCGGAGCGTGGGGCGCACCAGCGCGCTGCAGAAGATTTACGGGAAGCGGCTCATCATCATCGGAGGCGGAGCGCAGGTCGGACAGGTGGCGATCGGCGCCATATCGGAGGCCGACCGCCACAACATCCGGGGCGAGCGCATCTCGGTCGATACCATTCCGCTGGTCGGCGAGAAGGCGCTGGCCGACGCGGTTCGCGCCGTGGTTCGCCTGCCGCGCGCCAAAGCGCTGGTTCTGGCCGGCTCGCTGATGGGCGGCGAGATCCGCACCGCCGTGGAGGAGGTCCGCGCGAAGGGGCTCCTGGTGATTTCGCTCCGCATGGCGGGCAGCGTTCCCGAAGTGGCCGACCTGGTGGTGAGCGATCCGGTGCAGGCCGGCGTTATGGCCGTCATGGCCATCGCCGATACCGCCAGCTTTAACGTGGCGCGGCTGAAGAATCGGGTGTTTTAGCTCGCCGCTCGGGTGTACACTGAATCTCGCGAAGCTCGAAGCGATGCTTCCAGCGAAGGGGGGTTTATGGCTGTGAGGCGAATCGTCCTGTCCGCCGTGGTCTGCACGATGCTGTGCTTCCTGATTACATCGGTGGCGCAAGCGCAACAAGGGAAGGCTGCCGCGCCGGTGAAGATCTACAATACGGCGAAGCAGAAATTGATGGAAGGCAAGCAGATTGTCGGCGGGACCGTATCCTCGCCGGATCCAAACATGTATTGCGCTATGGCCAGCGCCGGATTCGATTTCCTCTGGATCGAGATGCAGCACAGCCCGCTGACGTATTCGGACGTGGCCAAAATGATCTGGGCCTGCCGGGGAGCTCCGGCGATGCCTTTTCTTCGCGTGCCGGACGCGACGGAAAGCGAAATCCAGAAAGCGACGGACATCGGGGTTCTGGGTATTATCGTTCCCACGGTCGACACACGGGAGAAGGCTGAGGCGGCGGTCAAGTGGGCCAAGTATCCCCCCGCCGGACGCCGCAGCATGGGCGGTGGCCAGCACAGTGCTCTGTGGGGGAGCGACTACCGGCAGACCATCAACGACAATATGATGGTCGTGATCATGATTGAGACGCCGCTCGGCGTTGCGAACGCAGAGGAAATAGCCTCTGTTCCCGGGGTCGATGTGATTTTCGCCGCCAGCACCGACCTGGGGAACTTTTCGGGACACTTCTTCGATCCAGCCACTCGACGGGGTGACGCGACCTATGAGGGGCTGGTCACCAAAATCCACGATGTTACGCTGAAGCACGGCATAAAGCTGGGTGGTCCGCTGATGTGGAAGGACCGCGCGGATTTCACCTTCTTCCAGGGCCCCGGCGAAACAGCACTCATCAGAGCGGGGGCGCAGGCGCAGGGATTCGGCTCTGCTTCGGGTGGTCGTCAGGGTGGCCGGCAGGGCGGTGGACGAGGTGACGCTCGCTAGGGTTGGTGGCCAGGGCGCGCCGCCTCGGTAGTTGAGTGACCGGACAGGCCGCCGTGGAGTCATCCACGGAGGCCACCCGCGTAACTTCGGACAGATTGGAATCACACCTCCACTCAATCTTGGCTCCTGGCAACGGCGGGGCATACTTCCACCCATTGCGCCCGGGCCCTCGGCCCCCCCGGGACGATTACCTCCGGAAAGGTCAACCCGTGCGGTAGGATTGCAGGTAGGAGTTTTCACAGGATGTCAGGTAAGACCCCCCCTAAGAGCAAGAAGAGCTTCACTCTCTCCCGCTCCTCCGTCGTATTTCTGGAGCGGCTTCGCAGGGAACGCAAGGTTCTCTCCGCTTCGCGGGTGCTGGACGACTTGATCCAGCAGGAGGAAGCGCGCCATCGCCGGAGAACTGTAGAGGATGCGATTGCGGATTACTACAGCAACCTATCGGACGCGGAGCGGGGTGAGGAGAAAGCCTGGGGGCAGTTCGCGTTGGAACAATTGACCGCAGTTCAGATCGCGACCGGCTGCGCTTCTTGATTGGGCGATCTCGTGCGCTGCTGCCCCCCCCTTACGACCTAAGATATATCACCGCCGGAGTAGATGATTCCTGGTCTCCGATTACGGCGGTTCCCTGGTACTAATTCCGGCAAAGCGTCCCGCATACTATGGGTATGAGTTCACTGGCTAGCGCTGTGCTCACTCCCAATCTGGAGAAGGAGGCTTATGTCCCTCCGGTTCCCGCGACCATTGAAGACACGGGTCTCAGCCCGTCGCACATCGAGCAGCTCATCGTCAAGATGCTCTATTTCGAGGGCGAAACGGTCGGCCGCGATCTGGCCAAGTCGCTGGGCTTAAAGTTCAGCATTATTGAAGAGGTCCTGGAGTTCCTGAAGCGAACCCGCATGGTGGAAGTGAAGCGGTCTTCCGGCTTCGGCAATGTCTCGGCGGTGTTCGCGCTTTCCGAGGCCGGACGCAGCCGCGCGCGGGAATACCTGGATATCAACCAGTACGCGGGCCACGCCCCCGTGCCGATCACACAGTACTCGGAGGTGGTCCGCGCCCAGTGCGTCCAGCAGGGCTGGCTGACCAAGGAGACCCTCATCGCCGCCCTCGGGCATATGGTCATCAATGACGAAGTCTTCTCCAAGATGGGGCCGGCGGTCAATTCGGGAAAGTCGTTTCTAATTTACGGCCAGCCGGGGAACGGGAAGACGTATATGGCCGAGGCTTTGCAGGAGGTCGAGCACGCATACATCTACTTGCCCTACGCCATCGAAGTCCAGGGCATGATCATTCAGATGTTCGATCCGCTCTACCACCGGCCGGCCGATCAAGCCGAGGACTCGCTGTCTTCGCTCTCGGTGGAGCCGCTTTACGACGCCCGCTGGGTTTGCTGCCGCCGGCCGTTCATCGTCACCGGCGGCGAGCTGACCTTGGACATGCTGGACCTCAGCTTCAACCCAAACGCCAAGGTGTATGATGCGCCCTTTCAGCTAAAAGCGAACAACGGCATCTACCTGATCGACGACTTCGGCCGCCAGAAGGTGACGCCGGCGGAGTTGCTGAACCGCTGGATCATCCCCATGGACCGCCGGGTAGACTACCTTACGTTCCACACCGGCGGCAAGGTGGCGGTGCCGTTCGAAGCGTTCCTGATCTTCTCGACCAACCTGCAGCCCGACACCCTGGGCGACGAAGCCTTCCTGCGGCGCATCCAGTACAAGATGTACTTGAAGAGTCCGCAGGAGGGGGAGTTCGTCGAAATCTTCCAGCGCTACTGCCGCGCTAAGGAACTGGATTGCCCGCCGGAGTTGCTCGACCGCTTCATCGAAAAACACTACCGCCGGACGGGCAAGAAGTTTCGCCGCTGCCATCCGCGCGACGTCATCACCCATGCCATCGACCTGGTTCGCTTCGAACGGCTGCAGTTGGAGCTGACCGAGGAGGTCCTCGACCGCGCCTTCGAGACGTGCTTCCTGGAATCGAGCGAGATCATCGACTAAAAGGGGCCGACGCGGATACTCTGGAGCCGCCGCCGGCGCCAGGCGAAGGTGACCCGACCGCAAATTTGCGCTCGATAAGCTCAGCGCAATCAAAGACTTGCAAGCCGAGACCGTCAAGGGCGCGGGCTTTTGCCACGGGCTGCCAGACTAGGGGTCGCCGTCGTCGCTACGGGGCTGACTCCGATGCCGCGGAGCCGGGCGCCAGCGTCACCGAGAGTCCGGCGTTGAGGTAGGCGCCGAGCAGGGCGCCGATGGCGGGGTCGTGCTTCGGCGGGCCCACCGTCGAACCCGGTTCGAGCTCGACCAGGGCCCGGAACCGCTCGGCCAGCATCGGGCTGCGAAACACGCCGCCGATCGAGGCGACGTAGACCGCCTCTCGCGGGGCGAACAATTGCGCGCGAACGCTGGCGGCCAAAGTCGCCAGGTGCTGGGCCGCTTGCTGGAGCAGGCTCTGCGCCGCCGCATCGCCTTCGAGGGCCGCGGCGTCGACCAGCGGCGCGTAGCCGGCCACGCGATCGCGCGGGAAATCACGCGTGTAGAAGCGGTGCAGCAGATCGTTGGCGCTCGCGGCGCCGGTGGCTTCGAGCAACCGGCGGCCCAGGGCGGTGGGCGGGCCCCAGCCTTCCTCCTGCCGCAGGGCTGCGCGGAGGGCTTGCCGCACGATGTCGAAGCCGCTGCCTTCGTCGCCGAAGATGTGGCCCCAGCCGCCCGCCCGCGCCGTGCGGCCGCCGGCATTTCTACCATAAGCAATGGATCCGGTACCGGCGATCACAATCAGGCCGGGTTCGCCGGCCGTCGAGCCGAGCAGGGCGATGTAAGCGTCGTCGGTGACTTCCAGGCGGTTGGTCCGGACGATCGAGCCGATGATTTCACGCTTGTCGGCGGGTCCGCCGCTCATGCCGAAGCAGGCGGCGGCGAACGGGGGCGGGTCTCCCAAACCCGCGGCGTGCGCCGCCGCGGCGACTGATTCCGAGATGGCCGCCGCAAGCTTTTCGCGGCCACGCTCCGCCTCCACATGGTTGCAGGGTCCTGCTTCGCCGCGCCCCAGCACGCGGCCGGCCTCGTCTCCGATGACGGCCGTCGTGCTCGACTGGCCGCCGTCCACGCCGAGAAAATACATGGTAGTATTCTATCCTTCAGCGCCTCGTGGCCCGTCTGCCGACCAACATTCGCTTTTTGCCGTCCGCCCTGGTGTGGACCGCTTTGGCCTTGCTCAGCGGTTGCCGGGGGGACGTGGTCGTTCACCCGCCGGAACAGCAGCAGATCCCTTACAAGACGGAGCCGTTCGGGCCGTTCGTCCACATGAACGATCCCGAGGCGGCGCGGTACTTTGTCTCGGGCGTCTACGGCCTGGAGAGCAATGCCTGGCGCTGGGCGGCCGGGCGGGCGGTGCTGCGCTTGCACTTGAAAGAGACGCGGGACCTGAAATATGCCATGACGTTCGCGGTACCGCACGAGGTGACCGCTCACAGCGGGCCCGTCCGCTTAACAATTCTGATCAATGACAAGAAATGGGAAGAGATCAGCTACGACAAGGATGGCATCTACGAAATCGATAAGCCCGTCGCTTCCAAACTCTTGAAGCCCGAGGCCGACAACCTTGTGACGCTCGAGATCGATAAGCCCTGGCCGGGGGAAGGCGCCAGGCAGGAGCGCGGATTCATTCTGGTGCGTGCGGGCTTTCTGCCCTTGGCGCTCGAAAGATGAGTTCCTTCTGGGCGGTCGTCAAGATCCTGTTCGGCTGCGGCTTCACCGTGCTCGCGGCTGGGGCATTGGGGCGCTGGTTCCTGCGGGCAAGCGGGGCCTGGCCGGTGTTTACGCGCTGGGAAAGGACGATTTTTGCGTTCGCCCTCGGCTCGGCCTGGCTGAGCAACCTGGTCTTTCTGCTGTGCGCGGTGCGGCTGGCCTACCCGATCGCGTTTCTGCTGCTCGGGGTCGGAGCGCTTTGGCTGGGGCGGCGGGGCCGAGCCGAAGCGGCGGCGGGAGAGGAGCCAAGGCGGGAACCAGGCCCCCACGCGGGCCCCTACTCAGGCTCCCAACCGGGCAATGCCTGGAGCATCTGGCTGTTCGCGGCACCAGCATCCATCTACTTATATCTATATCTGGGTCATGCACTGGCCCCCGAGACCAGCCCGGATGGGGCAGGCTACCACCTCGGCCTGGTAGGACGCTATTTCGGAGAGCACGGCTTCAGCCGCATTACCAGCCACATGTACGCGATGCTGTCGCAGGGCATGGAAATGTTGTTCCTGTTCGCCTACGCCTTCGGCCGGCATTCGGCGGCCAAGATGACGCACTTCGCGTTTTTGGGGGCGACGGCAGGGGCGTTGCTCTGCTTCGGCCGGCGGTTCCGCCTGGGGCCGGCGGCCGCTGTGGCTGCCGCTTTCTTCGCGTTTTCGCCCGTGGTCGGCGTCGACGGCACCTGCTCCTACAACGACTGCGTCCTGGCCTTGTTCACGTTTCTGACGTTCTACCTGCTGTTGCTGTGGGAATCCAACCGCGAGGCCGCGCTGTGGCCGGCGATCGGGGTGGCGGCCGGTTTCTGCTATTCCATCAAGTACACCGGATTTCCGGCGCTGCCCTTCGCCCTGGGTTTCCTGATCTGGAAGGGCCGCAGCCGGAGGGCGGCGTGGCGAGCGGCCGTGTTCGCTTCGCTCTTCATCGCCCCCTGGATGATCAAGAACGCCATCGTGGTCGGCAATCCGGTGGCGCCGTTCTTCAACCGTTTTTTCCCCAATCCCTACGTGCACGTCTCCTTCGAGCGAACTTATGAGTTCTTCATGCGGCACTACGGCGGGTTGGCCGAGCACAACTGGAGCGATTATTGGCGCTTTCCGTTGGAGCTGGCGGTGGTGGGCAGCAAGCTGCAGGGCCTGCTAGGACCGCTGTTTCTGCTGGCGCCGCTGGGTCTGTGGTCGCTGCGGCGCCCGCTGGGGCGGCGTGTCTGGCTGGCGGCGGCGATCTTCGCGCTTCCCTGGTTCTCCAACGTCGGAACCCGCTTCCTGATCCCTTCGCTGGTGTTTGTCTCGCTGGGTATGGCTCTAGCCTTGTGGGACGCTCCGCGGAAGGTTGCCATCGGCCTGTCGGTGGTTCTGGTGGCCGGTCACGCCCTGGGATCGTGGCCCGCGGTGATAGACCACTGGAACTACAAGCCGGTGTGGCGCCTCGGCGCGCCGCCCTGGATGGCCGCGTTGCGCCTGGAGCCGGAGGCGGCGTATCTGAGCCGGGTCATGCCGAGTTACAACGTCGCTCGAATGATCGAGCGCTTGGTTCCGCCCGGGGCCCGGGTCTTTTGTCCCGAGACCATCGCCGAGGCTTACACCTCGCGCGAGGTTCTGGTGAGCTACCAGAGCGCCCTGGGCGAGGTTCTGATGGATGACCTGGTCACGCCGGTGATTCGCGACCTCGGCCCGGTGTGGCGCCTTCGCTTCGACTGGGAGGGCCGGGAACTGGCCGGGCTGCGGCTGATCCAGACCGGCTCGGACCAGCTCGAACAGTGGAGCATTCACGAGATGCTGCTGTTCTCGGGCGACGATTACATCAATCCGAAACCTAGTTGGCAGTTGCGCGCCCGGCCCAACCCTTGGGACGCCGCCCTGGCCTTCGACGGAAATCCAGCCACCCGATGGCGGAGCTGGTGGCCGCTTTATCCGGGCATGCGGTTCCAGGTGGAATTCCCCGAGCCACTGCGCCTCACGGCGGTCGAGATCCACGGTTCTTCCGACCAGCAGCAGTTGGCGCTGCGACTGGAAGGGAAGGACGCGGCCGGGCGCTGGTTGCCGATTGCGGCGCCCATGAAGAAGTCGGAGCGCGAGCCGTTTCGAGAAGAGATGAAGAGATTGGGCACCCGGGAGCTGAAGCGGCACGGAGTGGACTACTTACTCACGAATCTTGGGGGAGGAGGCATGAATCTGATAGCCCCCGATATCCACAAGGATCCTCCCGCCTGGGGCTTGAAGCCGGCCGGCGAGTACGGCCCGCTCAATCTCTACTTCATCGAGTAGAGCGCGTTTTTGAGGTCACAAATCGTGGCCTCAGGTCTACTTGGCGTGACCAGGGGGACCGCATCCACTCAACTCGCCCTGCGTAGCGCGTCTTCCACCGCCTCTGGGTGCTGCGCGATTACGGCCAGCAGAACACGCGCCGGGCCATCGGGCCGGGTTCGCCCTTGCTCCCAATTCCGGAGGGTCGCCGGCTGGAAGCCAAACTTGGCCGCGAATGCCGGCTGGCTCAGCCCGAGACGCCTCCGCACGGCGCGTACGTCGATCGCAGGAACCTCGATTGTGGTGACGCGAACCGGGACGTCCTCTCCGCTCGCCCAGGCGATGGCCTGGTCCAGCCCCCGGATCATCCGTTCGCCAGCCGTGGGCTTCCGTTTGTTCGTGGTCTTCCTGTTGCCCCTCTTCATCGTGACCTCCCTTTCCGGTATCGCTCGACTAGGATCGGAATGCGCTTCTTCATCGCGTTCCGCTCCGCCTTTGTCAGATTCGCCTTCTCGTTCTTGGCGTATATGTCGATCAGGAAAACCGGAAGGCGCTCGCTGTGAAAGTAATAGATCACCCGAACCCCGCCGCGTTTTCCTTTGCCCTTAGCCGCCCATCGCAATTTCCGCACGCCGCCGGTCTCCGGCATGATGTCGCCCGTCTCCGGGTTGCCGGCGACATATGCCACAAGATCCGCGCGCTCCGAATCCGTGAGCAGTCGAGCAGCCGCGTCCAAGAACTGCTCGATTTCCACGACCGTCATCGGGACGCATTCCATCTTCTCTAATCTACGCTATTAGCGTATAGCAATCAAGGGTGGAGACCGCACAGTACTGCACAGCGGCCAGGCCGCGACATCGAAATCAGCCTGCCAGCCATCAACTTTCAGCGACCGGCTTGCGGACGACGGTAGCTGAGAGCCATTGGGTCTCCACGGCTCAGCGCAGCAGATCTTCCAGTTGAATGCGGGCGTCGGTCTTGGCGTCCCGATACTTTACGATGACCGGCGTGTAGACGGAAAGGTTCCACTCCTTGCCCGGGCCGGCGGCGAAGGCGCGCGAGCCGGGGACCACGACGGCCTCTTCGGGGATGACCAGGGGAGAATCCTCGGTCGCCCGGTGAACGGTGTTGCGGACCACGTCGTAGACGGGGGTGGAGCGGGTCAGAATGGTCCCGGCGGCGAGGACGGCGCGGCGGCGGACGATGGTTCCTTCGTAGATGCCGCAGTTGCCGCCGACCAGCACGTCGTCTTCGACGATCACCGGCAGCGCGCCGACCGGCTCGAGCACGCCGCCGACCTGCGCCGCCGCGCTCAGGTGAACCCGCTTTCCGATCTGAGCGCAACTGCCCACCAGGGCGTGGGAATCGACCATCGTGCCGTCGTCGACGTAAGCGCCGACATTGATGAACATGGGCGGCATGCAGGTGACGCCGCGTCCGACGTAGCAGCCGTCGCGGATCGAGGAGCCGCCGGGGACGATGCGGACGCCGCTCGAAACGTCGAACTTGTGCAGCGGGTAAGTCGCCTTGTCGAAAAAAGGAAGCCGGCCGTGATCGGCCGACATATCCACCACGGCGCCGATCCGGAAGCCCAGCAGGATGCCCCGCTTCACCCAGGCGTTCACCTTCCAGCCGAGCGGCGACTCCGCCGACGGCTCGGCGGCGCGGGCATCACCACGATCGAGCGCCGCCTTGAACTCGGCGAAGGCCTCGTGATACTCGGGACCGTACTGGTCGCTTTTGCTTTCGAACAAGCGGTCGATGGTGTCGGAGAGCATGGTTCGGCGAAGAGGGAGTCCCGAATTTTAACACGAGCTTTGACAATTGAGAGGCCGGCCGGCGAGCCTCTTAGGCTCGGGACATCACCGGCGTGAGGCGCTGGGTCGCGACCGGCTGCCTCTCTCGCTGAAGGCGATTCTTACGCAGGGCGGGCCAGGCTGCCGGCGTTCGCGAGCAGGCCCAGCGATTCAAGAACCTTCTCGATCTTGGCCTGGCTGGAGGGCTGGGGCGGGACCATCGGCAGGCGATAGACCGGCTCGATCAGGCCCATTTGGGCAAGGGCGGCTTTCACCGGGCCGGGGTTCGATTCGACGAAGTTGACTTCCATCAGGGGGAGGTAGCGCCGGTGGATTTCGCGGGCGGCGGCGAAGTTGCCTTGCAGGCAGAGCGCGGCCAGGCGGGACATTTCGGCGGGGATCTCGTTGGAGGCGACCGATATGATGCCGCGGCCGCCCAGGGCCATCAGGGGCAGGGTGATCGAGTCGTCACCGGAGAGCACGGCGAAGCTTTCCGGCAGGACCTGGAAGAGGTTGGCCATTTGGGAAATGTTGCCCGAAGCTTCCTTGACCCCGACCACGGTTTCGATGGAGGCCAGGCGGGCCAGCGTGGCCGGATCGACGTTGGCGCCGGTGCGCCCGGGAACGTTGTAGACCACAATGGGAAGCCGGGTCGACCGGGCGATCGCTCGGAAGTGCTGATACAGTCCTTCGGGCGTTGGTTTGTTGTAGTACGGGGTCACCGACAGGATGCCGTTCGCGCCCAGGGTCTCGATCTCGCGGGCCAGCTCGATGACCTCCGCGGTGTTGTAGCCGCCCGCCCCGGCCAGCACCGGGACTTTGCCGCCGGCTTCTTCCAGGGTGATCTCTACCACCCGGAGGTGCTCGCGACGGGAAAGAGTCGGGTTCTCGCCGGTCGTGCCGCAGGGGACCAGGAAGTGAATGCCGGCCTCGACCTGCCGGCGGACCAGACGGCGCAAGGCATCCTCATCCAAGCTCAAATCCCGGCGGAAAGGGGTGACCAGCGCGGTGCCGCATCCCTGGAACTTCATAAACCCTCCCGAATTTGAAACCACAGATGAACACAGATAAGAACCAACCCGGTTTATCTGCGTTCATCTGCGGTTCCAAAAACAGTCTGCCCGAATTCGTACACGCCCCTCTTGCCCACTACCCACTGGGCGGCTCTTAGCGCGCCGCGGGCGAAGCCGGTACGGCTTCTGGCGGTGTGGGTCAGGGTGATGGTGTCGGCCTCGGAGTCGAAGCCGATCACGTGCTCGCCGGGAATCGCGCCGGCGCGGTTGGAGGCCACGTCGATGCGCCGGGCGTAACCGGCCCGCTCCATCACCTGCTGGAGCTGGAGCAGGGTGCCGGAGGGGGCGTCCTTTTTCATTTTGTGGTGGATCTCGTAGGCCCAGGCGTCGTAGTCGGCCTGATCCTTGAGCGCCTTGGCGGCAGCCTCCACGATCCTGGCGAATGCGTTCATACCGACCGAAAAGTTCGGGCTGTAAACAAGGCCTGTGCCGGCACGCTCGACGGCCGCTTTTACGCGCGGCAGCTCGTCGAACCAGCCGGTCGTGCCCACCACCATGTTCACCCCCAGCGCCGAGATCCGCTCGATATTATCCACTACCACGGAGGGCATTGAGAACTCGACGGCGACGTCGATCCCGCGAAAATTGTCCTTGGTGATCCCGGCGCCGTTCACGTTATTGTCGATGTCCAGCTTCAGCACGGTCTCGAAGCCGAACTCGGGGGCGAGGGAGTCGACCAGCTTTCCCATCTTGCCGTAGCCGACGATGGCCAGCCTGGCGCTCGCTTTCAAGCGAATATCTCCGGATCGAGTTCCGAGAAGAAGGCGCGGTGGAGCGCCTCCACGGCCGGCTTCAGGTCGCTTTCCTGCACCACGAAACTGACGTTGCGGAGCGACGCGCCCTGCGAAATCATCCGCACGTTGACGTGTTCCACAGCCTTGAAAACCCGCCCAGCCACTCCCGGAGTATACCGGATGTTGTCGCCGACGACGCAGATGATCGCCTGGCCGTTCTCGTGGCTCACCTCGGCGAACAGCCTCAGCTCGCGGGTGATGTCGGCCAGGCGATCAGTCGTGTCGATGGTGAGGGAGACGCTGACCTCGGAGGTGGTCACCATGTCCACCGGCGTCTGGTGGCGATCAAAGATCTCGAAGATCTTGTGCAGGAAGCCGTGGGCCATAAGCATGCGCGTGGAGGAAATGTCCACGACGGTGATGTTTTTCTTGCAGGCTATGGATTTGGCCAGGCTGTCGGTGGGCGGGGCTTGGGGGACGATCTTGGTCCCTTCGCAGTCGGGCCGGCGGGAGTTGAGAATGAAGACGGGGATGTTCTTGTCCATGGCCGGCAAAAGGGTGCTGGGGTGGAGCACCTTCGCGCCGAAGTAGGCGAGCTCGGCGGCCTCGCTGAACGAGATGACCTTTACCCGCCGGCCGCCGGGAAGGATGGTGGGGTCGCAAGTGAGCATGCCGTCCACGTCGGTCCAGATCTGAATCTCTTCGGCGCCGATGCCCGCCCCGATGATGGAGGCCGAAAAATCGGAGCCGCCGCGGCCGAGCGTGGTGGTGACGCCATGCTCGGTGGCGGCGATGAAGCCGCCCATCACCGGCGCCTTCCCCTGCGCGGCCAGAGGCGGGATCGTCGCGGCCAGCTTCGGGTAGGTCAGATCGTAAAGCGGCGCGGCTTGGTTGAAGCGGCTGTCGGTGACCAGGAGGCCTCTGGAATCGAGGTGAACGGCGGGGATGCCGAAATGCTTTAGGGCGCGGGCGACGATGTGGCTCGACAGGCGCTCGCCGTAACTGGAGATGGCATCGATCGAGCGGGGCGTGGCCTCGCCTAGCACCAGCAGGCCCTTTGTGAGCTCGGTCAGCTCCTGGAAGTGCTCGTCGAGGATCAGGTCGAGCTCGGCCCGCTCGGCCAGGGCGACGACTTGCCGAGCCTCGCGAGAGTGGAAATCGCGGAGCTCGTGGATCTGTTCGAGGGCCTCCTTTCTCTGCCCCTCAACAGCGGCTCGGGCGATGGCCAGCAGCCTGTTGGTTGTTTTGCCCATAGCGGAAACGACCACCACCGGACCTCTTTCGAGGCGGGTACGGACGATTCCTGCGAGGCGTTCGATGGCGGCGGCGCTTTCGACGGAGGTTCCGCCGAATTTCATGACAATCATAACGGCGAGATCAAATCACAAAACCGAAATCAAAAGGCAAACGCAAAAATCAGGGTGCGCGGGATCCGTCCGCGACCGTTTTTTCTTTAAAAAAGTCCCCTTCCTTGATTCTTGCCTTTTGCCTTTTGCACTTTGCCTTGGGTTTCCGTTTTTCAGTCGAGGAGTCCTTCCGAGTGCATCAGTTCCGCGTTGAGAACCGCCGCTCCGGCCGCGCCGCGAATGGTGTTGTGGGCCAGCGCCACCATCTTATAGTCGAGCACCGGACACGGTCGCACACGCCCGACAAAGGCGGCCATGCCCCGATCGCGCAAGGCGTCCTTGCGGGGTTGCGGACGGTTCTGCTCGTGCAGAAGCACCACCGGCCGGACAGGCGCGCTGGGAAGCTCTCGCTCCTGCGGTACGCTTCGGTAGCTCTCGTAGGCCTCCAAAACCTGCTCCAGCGCCGGCTTCTTGTCGAGCGACACCGAGACCGTGACCGTGTGGCCATCCACTACCGGCACGCGGTTGCAGTGGGCGCTAACCACCGCCGCGAGCGCCCGCACCTGGCCGGCGGTGTAATCGCCCAGGATCTTTTGCGTCTCCCGCTCCATTTTCTCCTCTTCGCCGCCGATGTGAGGGATCACGTTGCCGACGATGTCCATGGAAGCCACACCGGGATAGCCGGCGCCGGAGATGGCCTGGAGAGTCGTGGCAATCACCTTCGTGATTCCGAAACGCTTCAGGGGCGCCAAAGCCATGGTCAGGGTGACTGTCGAGCAGTTCGGGTTGGTGACGATCATGCCTTTCCAGCCGCGATTGCGCTGCTGCCAGGGGATGATCTGTAAGTGCTCGGAGTTGATCTCGGGCACCAGCAACGGCACGTCGGGATCCATGCGATGGTTGCGGGAGTTGGAAACCACGACGTGTCCGCCGCGGGCGAACTCCTGCTCGATCTCGCCTGCCACCGAGGCGTCCATGGCCGAGAAAACAAGCCGCGGCCCGCGGCCGGGCTTGCAATCCTCGACCATCAGGCCGGCGACACCTTCCGGGATCGCGCCCGCCAGGTGCCACGTGGCCACTTCGCCGTAGCGCTTGCCCGCCGAGCGCTCGCTCGCCCCGAGCCACGTCACCTGGAACCAGGGATGTCCGTCGAGAAATTTCAAGAAATGCTGGCCCACCATCCCGGTGGCGCCGAGCACGCCCACTTCGATTCTCGGTTGCATGGCATTTATTAGCCGCCGGCGGCGTGGCCGGCTGGGCGGCTCTGCAGCTCCTTTATGATTTGCTGATACAATGCGACCGCCTCCGCCAGTTGCCGCTTGGGAACACGCTCCTCGGTGGTGTGGGCCACGTGGATCGTCCCCGGGCCCAGCAGCAGCGGCTCGCCCCATTGGGTGAACTCGGGAATGTCGGTAGTGAACTTCACGACCGTGGTCTCGATGCCGGGCACCGCGCCGAGGTGAACCGGCGGCACCTCCAGCACCACGCGGGCGGTCACCTGATCGCCGAGCGCCTCCATCACCCGCTGCCGCAGATCGCTGGAGTTGTTCGTCACCAGGCGAATCATGATCTCGGCGGAAGCAAAATCCGGGATCACGTTGGGAGCCCGGCCGCCGGAGATGGTGCCGATGTTGCACGTGCTATCGCCGAGCACCGGGTCGACGGGCCACCGCACACGCTGGAGTCGGTCGAGGGCCGCCAAAAGCTTGGTGATCGCGGAATCGCCGAGCTCGGGGTAAGCGGAATGGGCCATCCTGCCGTGGGCCTCGACCTCCAGCCGCAGGGCCCCTTTCGACCCCAGGGCCAGCTTGTTTTCCGTCGGCTCGCCATCGATCAGGTAGCGGCTGCCGCGTGGCTGCGCGTTGGCCACCCGCGCACCGGCGCTGTTGCGCTCCTCGCCCACCACGAACAGGACGCCCAGGCCGCTCCGCCCCTCGGCCAGCAGCGACTCAGCCGCCTTCACCATCGAGGCGATGATCCCCTTGGCATCGCAGGCGCCGCGTCCCCAGACGAACTCGTCGTCCTCGCGCGAGGCGATGAACGGAGGCACCGTGTCCATGTGGGTGGAGAGCACAATCTCCGGCGTCCCCCAGTGGGCGAAGACGTTGAAGCGGTCGTCCTCGACCGGCATCCGCTCGATCCGGCCGCCATAGCGCTCGGCCAGCGGGCGGACATATGCGTAAAGGAAGTCTCCCACCGCTTTTTCGTTGCCGGTGATCGACTCAATGTCGATGAGGGCGCGCGTCAGCTCGTTGAGTTGCATAATCGGGAACGCAGAGGAAAGGGAAGGGCGAACCGGAAAGGAAGGGATTCTGGGGCCGACCTCTCCGATAGCGCTCCACCGATCCTGTTTGGCGTTCGGTGACAGTGGAAGGGATTTAACCCATTCCCCCAACCGCGCCGGGCCCGGGCGCCCGACGGCGACTTCGGCGGCTGCTTGCTACCCCTTTCACCGCGGGTCCGGGTTTTCCGGCCGGACACCACCCGCAGCTACTCTTGATCGCCGCGCCTCTATCAGAAATATCAGAATAGCGGATGGGGTGGGGCGGCGTCAAATTGGAGAGGTGTGCGCAGTCAAGCGCTTCTCGGCAAGACCTCGCGTTCGACGGCGGCGCCAATGCGATCTTGGGCGATCTCCAGCTCGTAGGATGCCTGCAGGTTCAACCAAAACTTCGGCGTCGTACCGAAGTAGCGCGATAGACGGAGCGCCGTGCCGGCGGTGATGCCCCGCTTTTCATTGACAATCTCGTTGATCCGCGATGCCGGCAAGCGAAGCGCAAGCGCCAGCTCGTGAGCCGACATTTCGAGGGGATTCAAGAACTCCTCTCGCAGGATCTCTCCAGGGTGGATGGGTGGCAGCCGATCACTTGCTGGCTTCTTCATGTTTCCGCCTCAATGGTAGTCGACAATCTCTACGTCCTCAGCTCCATTCTCGCGCCATACAAAGCAGATTCGCCATTGGTCATTAACGCGGATGCTGCGCTGCCCTTTTCGCTGCCCCTTCAACGCCTCCAACCGATTACCTGGTATGACGGCCAAGTCGCCCAGGGTGTCCGCATCGTGCAGCATCCGCAGCTTGCGCCGCGCGACGCTCTCGATGGCGCCGAACTCCCCGCTTCGCTCCCGACGAAAAAGCCGTTCGGTCTCCCGGCAGCGGAAGGAGCGAATCACAGGAACAGGATATCACGGGAAACGTTCAACGTTAAGCGATGAACGACGATCAGAATTTCACTCTCACTCCCTCTACTCGCTCCGCAGCGCTGATGCCGGGTCCACGCCCGCCGCCCGCCGCGCCGGCAGGTAGCTTGCCGCGAGCGCCGCCCCACCAAACACCACGCAGGTCCCCGCCAGCGTCACAGGATCCGCAGGACTGACCCCGTATAGCAGGCTGGAAATCCACCGCGCCGCGGCCAAAGCTCCCGTGATGCCCAGGACGAGGCCGATGCCGGTCGCTCGCAGCGCTTGGCCCATGATGAGCCACGAAACGTCCGCCACGGTCGCGCCCAGCGCTATCCGGATGCCGATTTCGCGGGTTCGCTGCGCCACCGTGTACGACGTTACGCCGTAGATCCCCAGCATCCCCAGCAGCAGTGCGAGCGCGGAAAATAGCCCGATCAGCTTCGCGCGGAAGCGGGGCTGCGCAATCGAATCGGCGGCGATCTGTTCCATGGTCTTCACCTCGGTCACCACCGCGCGCCGGTTCAGTGCCGACGCTGCTCGCCGAATCGCCGCCGCCAGTTGGAGCGGATCTCCGTCGGTGCGCACGACCAGGGTCGGGCCATACCACGGAAACTGGCGGTAGTCGTAAAAGACCTCGGGCTGAGACGGCAGGTCCAGACCCGAGCTGCGCACGTCGGCCACCACGCCCACGATCTCACGCCACTCCGCCTCGCCGGGCCTGGGCGGCGCGCGAAAGTAATTGAATCGCTCGCGGCTGCCCATCGCGAACCGCTTCCCCACCGGATCTTCACCGGGCCAGTAGAGACGCGCCGCGGTCTCGTTCACGATCGCCACGAGCTTTCCGTCCCCGGCGTCGCCCTCGGTGAACCGTCTTCCCTTCCGGAGAGGGATGCCCATGGCGGGAAAATAATCGGGGGTAACGGCTCGTGAGATCACTCGCGGCGACTCCACCGCCGCCCGCGGCGGCTGGCCTTCCAGCGTAATGGCCTGATCGGGCATGCGCCGGCGGCTCAGCGGGGGTTCGCTGATAGCGCCCGCCATGCGCACGCCGGGCAAGCCAGCCACCTGCGTCAGCAGCTCGCGGAAGTATGGCTGCTGGTTGCCCGGCCCGCGGAAGGCGCTGGTAGTGAAATCGAACGACATTGCCAGCACGCGCGCCGCCCGAAAGCCCGGATCGACGCGCTGGAGTTGCGCCAGGCTGCGGATCAGCAAGCCCGCTCCGGCCACCAACACTACAGCCAGCGCCACCTCACCGGCCACCAAAGCCTGCCGCAGCGAGCCGCCGCGAGACGCCTTGGTGTGGGATCGCAGACTGCCGGCCGCCAACTGCATCACCGGGGCGAGTCCGCACAAGCATCCCGTCACTACAGTCGTACCGATCGCGAAGGCGAGCACACCCCAGTCAATCCTGGCGCCGGCCGCGAGCGGAATGTCGCCGGCCATCGCCTTGGCGAGCAGACCCTGCGCCCAAAGAGCCAGCAGGATTCCGGCAGAGGCCCCGATCCCACTCAACACGAGGCTCTCCACCAGAATCTGGCGAGCCAGGCGTCCGGTGGTGGCGCCCAGCGCCGAGCGAATCACCATTTCACCGCGCCTGGCGAGGACCCGCGACAGCACCAGATTTGCGACGTTGACGCATGCAATCAGCAGTACCGAGGCCACCGCCCCAAACAACGCCAGCAGCCCCGTCCGATAACTGCTCACCATGTCCTGGCGCAAGGGCACGACCTGGACTTCCGTGACCCGCCCCGCCTCCGGGTGGCGATCTGAAATGCGGCGTGCAATCGTGGTCATCTCGCTTTGTGCCCGCTCGAGCGTCACCCCAGGTTTCAGGCGTCCAACCACGTTGAACCACGAGCAGCAGCGCTCCGCTGCATCCGGGCCCGGCAAGGGACCCCCGCCCCAAAACGCCATCGGCAGGAAGATCTGGGTGCCCGTGGGGAAATCGAACGACGCTGGCATGACCCCGACAATCGTGTAAACCCCGCCGCGAAACGTGTCCACGTCCAGCGTCTTGCCAAGAATCGCCGGGTCACCGCCGAAGCGCTCCTGCCAGTAAGAATGGCTCACCACCGCCGAGCGATAATCCCGGCGGCGGTCTTCCTCCGGGAAAAGTGTCCTGCCCAGGAGCGGCTGCACGCCGAGGGTGCGGAAAAATCCGGACGAGCAATACATTCCGCGCACCCGCTCCGCCCCGTCCTTCCCCACGACGTTGAACGCAACGACACTGTCACTCAACCCGGGCCACGCCCCCAACGGTTCGAACACTCCGTTCTGCGCCTCCCAGTCCACGAAGTTGGCCGGACTCACCAGCCCCCGCGCGATCCCCTTTTCCGGATTGCTTTGCCACAACGTCACGAGCCTTTCTTCATTCGGAATCGGCAGGGGCCTCAGGAACACCGCGCGGATCACGCTAAACATGGCTGTATTCGCCCCGATCCCCAGCGCCAGAGTCAGCGCGGCGACAAGGGTGAAACCGGGGCTCTTTCGTAGAGTTCGAACGGCATAGCGAAAGTCTTGCCACAGGCTCATCGGCTGGCCTCCCAGTTAGTATCACGATCACGCGGTCAAGGGAAGGGACGGTGCCAGCGGTGTTACCGTTAACACGGAACCCATGTTTCAAAGGCACTGCGTCCCGCCCGCGACGAGCTACGGATCTCGATCACCGCCAGGTCCGCTATCGAGCGCGGCGCAATGCCGGTCACAAAACGCCGCGATGGTGTCCCGGACCGTTTCCCTATTCCGCGTTTGCGAGCGCCGAGGCCCATGCTTTCGGCGTCGTACCGAGAGTCTGCCGAAACATTTCGACGAAAGCGCTCGGTTGCCGGTACCCAACCTCGAAGGCGACCTCCTTTACCGGGCATCCCGCGACCAACAGTTCTATCGCCTTCATCAGCCGCACCTGCCTTCGCCAGGACTCGAAGCTCAGGCCGACGTCTCTCCGGAAGGCTCTCTCCACCGTCCGGACGCTTCCGCCGGCGCCGGCGCACAGGGCCTGCAACGACGGACCACTGGCCGGGTTCGCGATCAAAGCCTTGGCGACGGCGAGCGCTCTCGGATGCCTGGGGAGCGTTACAAACGTGGGAACCGGGGAGGCGCTCTGCAACTGGGACACGACCAGGTCCCGCAGCGCGCAGTGAAGACGATTCCTCATCCGAAGTTGCCCAATGCGCACCGCTTCCACCACCAGCTCGCGGAGCAGGGGAGCGACAGGAAGCACCGTGCAGACGGCCGGCAGACGAGTCGCCAGCCCTCGCCGCAGATAGAGCGTCCGCATCGAAACGGCGCCCGACATGCGAATGCTGTGCGCAGTTCGCGCGGGAATCCAGACGGCAAAGTGCGGAGGGATCACCCAAAAGCTCTGGCCCGCCGACACCTCCATCACGCCGCGGGTGGCGTAGATCAATTGGTCCGCGCCGTGGGCGTGTTCCGGCACGTTGAAATGGGGCGGATATTCGTAGGCCAGAGTGGAAATCGAAACACCGGGCTTGGGATCGTACTCGGCGAGGAAGCCGTGTCGCATGAGAGATATATTATGACGCATTGGGGGGCTTTGCGACAGGGTCGATCCGGTGCACACTATGGTCATGGACACTCCTTCATCCGGCAGTGCGAAACACAAGAAGCTTCCAACGGGACAAGCGGGATCCGTGCTTGGCTCCCGCAAAATCATGGCCTTCGTCGCCACGAGCGAACCCGGCCGCGCCAAGGCATTCTATCGAGACACGCTTGGTCTTCGCCTGGTGAGCGAGGACTCGTTCGCGGTGGTGTTTGACACGGGTGGGACCATGCTGCGGGTTTCGATCGTTCAAAAGGTAGCGGCAGCGAAGTACACCGTGTTGGGCTGGCAGGTCCCGGATATCGTTGCGACGGCAAAGGAACTCCAAAAGGCCGGGGCCAAGCTCGAACGCTTTGAGGGCTTGAAACCGCAAGACGAACTTGGTATCTGGACGGCGCCCGGCGGCGCCCGCGTGGCGTGGTTCAAAGATCCGGACGGGAACCTGTTGAGCATCACACAGTTCTGAGATCTACACCGCAAGAGCTCAGGGGAGAGGTACGGTAGACTTCGCGGGAATGCCACCTGCGAGCCAGGCGATCCTCGGCGTCGCGATCATCCATCCATTCCATCGATCCATCGATCCCCGTAACGTTGACCCTTAAGTACGAGGATGGTACAGTTAGCACGGTAATTTTTGCTTTTCGTCTCTGCCCATACAGGACGAGCCATGTCGAGGCTGGAACGTTTTATCTTCGTTTTGTTGCTGGGTCCTGCCGCCGGCGCGCTGTATGCCGGAACTCCGCTCACCGCGGGGGTTCCGACCAATTTCTCCATGACCGCGGCCAGCGGGACGGCCACCGTTTGCGGCGGCGGGGGTTTTCAGATCGACGTTCCGGCGAACGCCAGCCGGCTGGAGATCCGCGCGGCCACATCCAATCTCGACGCCGAGCTGAGCGTACTGATCCGATATGGCCAGGGCCTCGATTGCTCGAACGCGACCGGCTCGGCCACTTACATCGCCGGAGGAACTCCGGTCAACAGCGACATCCTCAGAGTCGTGAGGCCGCCGGAGCTGCAACCGGGCACGTACTACATCGGCTTCCAACTGAACCCCTATTCCAACATCCTGAGCGGAACGATTCTGGCCACGGTGGACCTCGGCCCGCAGGACAGCTCCCCGGGTAAGCAACTGGCCTCGGGAGTTTCGGCGGCGTTCGTGTTTGGGGCGAACGACAACCGCCAGTTGTACTCCGGCACGAGCCTGCTGAACGACTACGCGTACAAGATCGTGGTTCCGAGCGGGGCCACTCGCCTGCAAGTCAACCTATCGGCAGTGATTCAGGACGGCGGCGTTTCCCTGTTCGTCCGATTGGGAACACCGGTGACCCCGGGCAGCAGCGGCGCCGACTATTCAGCGGCGGCGCCCGGCGGCGCCCAAACCCTGACCATCACGCCTTCCGCAAGCAAGCCGTTGCAGGCCGGCGCCTATTACATCGCCCTGCGGGTGGATTCCGTTGCGTCGTTCATTACCGGATCGATCACCGCCACGGTGAACGTCACGCCCCCGCCGCCGCCGCCCATCGTGACGATCCTTACCTCGGGCGCGGGGCAATCCGTCTCGCTGCCCGCCGCCACCACCCCCACGCTGTTTCACTACCGGATCACACTGCCCGCCGGCGCCTCTCGGCTGGACATCAGTCTGCAGAGTTGCGCGCCGCCCGACGCCGAGGTGGACGTCTACGTCCGTCCCGGCACGGACTTCGACCAATCGAGCAGCACGCTCGGATCGATCGCCCAGAACATCGGATCCGGCTGCAACAAGACGCTTTCCGTTCCCTCTTCGCCCTTCGCGCCCCTGCAGGGCGACTACTACATCGCCTTGCAACTGGTTGCCACCGGAACGGCCGTTACCGGAACCCTCAGCGCCACCTTCTTCACCGCCGTGCCGGTGCCGGCGATCGACGTCAGCACGAACACCCTCGATTTCGGCC
>JBGOUJ010000041.1:0-23447 GCA_041477005.1 Terriglobia bacterium
TCGATCGAGCTTCCAAGCGCCCCGCCTCCCCCGCATTCCCCGTGTGCCATTTCCACCAGCCCGCCTGTCGCTGATGCCGGTCAAAGAGGTAAGCGGCATCGGCCTCTCCGTCACCCGCACCAAACTCTTCTTCAGCATGCCCGAAACCACCGGCAACATCTGGCTGGCGCAGGTGCCGTGAAACGCTGCTTACGCCTACGGCCGTGGATGTTGCCTCTGCGCTTCGGACAAGGGTCGGATGCGGGCTCGGGCGAGCCGGTGAGCCATATCCGTGGTGACCGGCCGTTGTTCGTGTATGAGTTGGCTTACGGTCCGGCGCGACACTCCCAGTATGCTGGCCAGTTGCGTCTGTGTTATCGCCGCCGCGGGGAGAACGTCTTCTCTCAGAAGTGCGCCTGGGTGCGTCGGCCGTCTCTTCCTGTTATGCAGCATGGCCTTTCTCCTTACGTGGGCCCGCTACAGATCATCTTCCAAATGCCCTACGAGACCGGCTTGGCAGCGGCCTCAGTCGTGGTAGTTTCCAATAATACAGCCAGCTCTGCGGCACCGGTTACCGTGCAACAGGCTGCGCCCTTCCTGCTGACCTATGGCAGCAATCGCGCTGTGGCGGTGAACCAGGACGGCAGCGTCAATGCATCCGGGAATGGCGCGAAACCAGGCAGTGTGCTCGTCGCCTACCTGATCGGCTCGGGGCCTCTGGGCAACGCGATCGCCACTGGAGCCGACGCGCCACCGTCGCCTCTTTCGCGGGAAAAACTACTCACCAGTGTCTCGGTGGGTGGTTCCGCAGCTACCGTGCAATTTGCCGGGATGACGCCGGGCTTCGCGGGTCTGGTTCAAGTGAACTTTGTCATGCCGAACCTCGCGCCCGGGGATTACCCGGTTCAGGTCACGATTGGTGGCGCGGCGAGCAACCAACCGCTCCTGACGGTTTCGCGATGATTGGCGCTATGAGTTCAAACCCGGTGAAGTCGGCGACGCGATTGGCTTGCGCGATCGCGTACGTGCACCCCCCCCTCAGTGGCCCTCTCCTAAAATCAACGGCAGGCCTCTCTTGTCGCCGATCACGATGATCTTTGTGTTGGGGCTCTTAGCCAGCGTCTCGGTGGCCTCAATCCCCTTCCAGACCAGGAGCTGTTCATCGATACCCTTCCGCACGATGTCCTGAAAATCCTTTATGCCCTGGGCCTCGACACGCTTGCGATCCGCCTCCTGGCGCTCTTTGGTCAGCCTAAACTGCATGGCGAGAGACTCCTGCTCCATGCGCTGTTTGCTCTCGATCGCCTCCTTCAGCATTTGCGGCGGCCGAATGTCCTTGAGCAGAACCCGCTCCACGACAATGCCGCGTGGATCGAGGGTCTTGCGCAGCAGGTCCGCCGCCTGTACGGAGATCACGTCGCGTTTTTCGGCGCTGAAGAGCTCCTCGCCCTTGTGCGCGGAAGTCGCTTCCCGAATCGCCGAGATGAAGTTCTGCTCGATAAAGGTCCGGTAAGCGGGGCCGAGCGTCTGGTAAACGTCCTTTGCCGTCGCGGGATTCAGGTGGTACTGGAGCGTGGTCTTCATTGTGAGAATCAGCATCTCGCTGGAGGGCACCTGCCCCTCTTCATCCATGGACTGCGTCCGCACGGGCATCTCGTGTACCGCATCCCAGGGCACCTTCAGGCCGAATCCTTCGGGCATCACGGCGCCGGTCACGCGATTGAATCGCGTCACCACCCCCACGTGTCCCGTATCGACCATCTGGAAGCAGGAGCACGAGGCCATCAACAGCAGAAACACGAGCACGAGCCCGAAAAAGAATTTCAGTTGCCACGGCCATCCACGGCCGTCGCGTGATTGATTGAAGCTTTTGTTTTCCATAGCTTTCCTCCCTCCAATCAGTCTATTAGCTCCGGAGCGCTTTTAGCATCCGGATTCCGTTCGCATTGGCGGCCCTTGCCGGCTCATTCCTTCTGGTCCAGGATGCGACCCGACCTAGCGACAATGCCTCCGGACCCCCGTTTCGCGGAGGTCGGCGCAGGGCTGGACGGTCCAACCTTGGCGGAGAAGGATTTCGGGGATGGCGTCGGCGTCCTGTGGCGCGGCTCCCGGCAGATCTATGGCGTGATCTGTTTGGCTCGGTAGTTATTCGACTCGATCGGGCAAGTACTACGTCGAGCCGCTTGAAAGGTCCTCGGGAATAAACCCGATTGCTCCACACCGCGGTACTCCCTAAACTGGGCTGATGCATACGATCAGGACTCTTCTGTGTGGGGCTCTGCTGGCGACGCCGCTGCTGCAGGCGCAGGCGCCGGCGATCGGGAGTTGCACCGTGTTTCCCGCCGACCACGTGTGGAACACGCCCGTCGACAAGCTGCCGCTGGACCCGAATTCAACGACCTACGTGAACACCATCGGGGCCAGCCTGGGGCTCAAAGCGGACTTTGGCGCCGGACTCTGGAACGGCGGCCCGATCGGCATCCCTTTCGTCACGGTTCCCGGCGCCCAGACCAAGTATCCCGCCACGTTTCTTTATGCGGACGAGAGCGACCCCGGCCCCTACGCCGTGCCGCTTGGCGCGCCCATTGAAGGCGGCAGCCAGAGCACGGGCGATCGCCACGCCATCTCCGTCGATACCGGCAACTGCATCCTCTACGAACTCTATAGCGCGTTCCCGCAGACCGCGAGCTGGCAGGCCGGCTCCGGGGCGATCTTCGACCTCAAGTCGTATCTGCTGCGGCCCGCCACCTGGACGTCGGCCGACGCCGCCGGGCTGCCGATCTTCCCCGGGCTGGTGCGCTACGACGAGATCCTGTCGGGCGAGATCCGGCACGCCATCCGCTTCACCGTCCCGCAGAGCCGGCGAGCGTTCCTCTGGCCCGCACGGCACTACGCCTCGAGTCTGACCGGGACACAATATCCACCCATGGGCCAGCGGTTCCGGCTGAAGTCCGGCTTCGACATCAGCAGCTTCTCGCCGGCGAACCAGGTGATCCTGCGCGCCTTGAAAAAGTACGGCATCATTCTGGCCGATAACGGGTCGGCCTGGTACCTATCCGGCGCCCCGGACGATCGCTGGAACAACTCCGACCTTCACTCCCTGGGCGGCGTGCTGGGGTCGAATTTCGAAGCGGTGGACGAGTCTTCGCTCACGATCGACCCCAACTCGGGGCAGGCGCGGCAGTCGGGCATTACGGTAGCCGTGAGTCCCGCATCGGCGAATGTGCGGGTCAGCGCCACTCGACTGTTCTTGGTCACGGTCACCGGCACTGCCAACACGTCGGTTGTCTGGTCGGTGAACGGCGCCGATGGTGGGAGTAACGCGGCAGGCTGGATCGATTCGACCGGCTCCTACCAGGCGCCGGCCACGGTCCCCTCGCCCGCCACGGTCAGCGTGCAAGCGAGGAGCGTGGTTGATCCCAACTCGGCCGGCGCTGCGGCGGCGACGATCGTTCCGCTGCCGGCGATCAGCTCGATCAGCCCGTCCCCGCTATCCGTGGGCAGTTTCAACATGACCGTGAACGGGAGCGGTTTTCAGAACGGCGCCGTCGTCAAGCTCGGCGGAACTTCGCTCGCGACTAGCTTTGTTTCGGCGATCAAGCTGACGGCCACCGGTACGGCGTCCTCCACCAGCCCGGGCATCTCGGTGACGGTGACCAATCCGGACGGAGGTGTTTCCAATACCGTCGATGTGGCGGTGGTGAACCCGCCGGTTACGGTAACCGTTTCGCCTTCGAGCGTGACTCTGAGGGTCCGCCAGACGCGGCAGTTCACCGCCACCGTGCAGAACTCGTCGAACCATGCGGTGACCTGGAAGGTCAACGGCACGATCGGCGGCAACTCCACCGTGGGCGCCATCACCGCCGGCGGGATCTATACGGCGCCCAGCTTGGTTCCGTCGCCCAGCACGGTTCAGGTGAGCGCCCAGAGCGTGGCCGTGCCTGCGGCCTCGGGCAGCGCATCGGTCGCGATCAGGAAGCGATAGCGGAGGATCGTCAGGGCTTCCATAGCGAAGCGAAGTACGCCAGCACTTCATCCGCAAGCGGGCCATGGCCTTTGCCCGGCAGGAGCGCGTGTGAGACTTTCCGGTAACCGTGCGCCCGCGCGACTCTCTTCGCCTCCCCCCAGTGCACGTTCCACTGTCGGTTAGTGCGCTAGAGCACCCTTGCTTGCCTTGTTTGCGGGAAGCCGGCCGGGCTTGTTTGCCATTGTGATATCATCGTTGAGCAATGGAAGGCGCCGTGCGGAAGTCCAAGCTCGGCTTAATCGCTCTTTTGTCTCTGCTGTCGTGGCCGGTGGCAGCCGAGGATGCTCAGCAGCCGCCGGCAACCGTTCCCGTACACCTGAGCGTCGCCTCGGGAGTCCCGCTCCGGCTTTACATCACGCAACGGCTGTGGATGCGCACCGGAGATCCCGTGGAAGCGAAGCTGATTGAGCCGGTGTACGCGTTTGACAGAGTGGTGGTGCCAGCCGGCGTCGAGCTTCAGGGTCATGTAACCCGGCTCGATCCTGCTCCGAAGATGGATCGCGCCAGAGCGATTCTCGGCGGCGACTTCACGCCTTTGCATGCCGCTCGGGCCGAATTCACGACGATCCTGATGCCCGACGGGCGGCAGGTTGCCATTCATGCTCTCGATTCGCCCGGTCTGCCGCAAATCTTCGTGCCTCCACGCCCGCCGAAAAAGAGCAAGAAGAGCTCGAAGAACAAGCCCCCGAGTGACCCTAAGGCGCCCGGAACCATGGACGCCGTGCGGCAAGCTGCCCGTCAACAGGCGGAGGCGCAGACGATCGGACGCATCAATGCGAAGTCTCGAGGAGTCGTGGATCTGGTGCGCGGACCGAACAAGCGGGAGCGGCTGGAAGAGTTCCTCATCATGAAGCTGCCTTATCATCCGCAGTGGTACCGGCGGGGCACGCGCTTCGATGCCATTCTGCGGGACCCGCTGGATTTCGGCACGGTTACGCTGGCCGCCGACGCTTTACGAAACGTCGGCCGCCAGCCGTCACCCGATAGTAGTGCGCAGGTTCGCCTGCTCTCGACCGTCACCTCGGCGACTGCGCAGAGCGGTGACAAGATCGAAGGGGTTCTCTCGCAGCCGCTGTCCTCGGCCGCCGATGGACTGATTCTGCCGGAAGGCACCCGCCTTACAGGCACGGTCACCCAGGCCCGGTCGGCGCGGTGGCTTCACCGGAGCGGGCGGCTGCGTTTTGCTTTCGACCGGGTCGAGCCTCCGCCTTTCTCTCCTCTATCGCTCGGTCCCCCGCGGCGCACGGAGGCGCAACTAGTGAGCGTAGAGTCCGATCCTCGGGCCGGGGTCAAGGTCGATGAGGAAGGAACGGCGAAAGCCACGGAATCGAAGGCACGGTTGCTGGCTCCGGCAATCGCCGCGATTATCGCCATGAAATCGCTCGATAATGACGCGGGCAGGAACCATCAAGTCTCGGGCACGGGTGAGCCAAATTACGGTGGCCGTGTGGCCGGCGGCTTCTCGGGGTTCGGCATGCTGGGAGCCGCCGCAGGACGAGCTTCCCGAATCGTCGGCAGCGCCCTCGGAGTTTACGGGCTGGCCTGGTCCGTCTACTCAACCGTCGTCTCGCGCGGCCAGGAAGTGGAGTTCCGGAAGAACACCGCCATGGCTGTCCGGTTTGGATCCCGCACTCCTCCGCCGGCTCAAGCGAAAGCCAGCAATCGTACACCTTTAATGTCGGGTACTCAGTAAAGGGAAACTTCGATTCGGACCTCTTGACCGCTCAGCTCTGAGCAGACTGCGATCGCGCATCGCCCCGGCCGGGGCGGATTCGCGGCGCCGCCAGACCGTCAACTCCCAGAGGTGCTAAGATCTGCCAGCGGGGTTGGGGCGCTCGGAGCTCCGCAACCCAATGTGGGAAGCCGTTTTGAGCCTCCGCCCCCGAGGAGAGATCCATGGGAATGCTTGTCGCGCTATTCGTTCTGGTCTGCTTGATACTCGCTTTCCGCTCGGTGCGCCAAATTGGGCCGACCGAGGTCGGCCTGGTAACGAAGCGGCTTTCCCTCAAGAAGCTCTCCAACGATAACCCCATCGCGTTCAACGGCGAGGCAGGATATCAGGCCGACCTGTTGATGCCCGGCTTGCGATGGAAGGCCGCGCTTCTGTACTCGGTGGACAAATTCCCCTGGGTGCAGGTGCCGGCGGGTGAGATCGGCGTCGTGATCGCGCAAGCCGGCGAGCCACTGCCGATCGGCGCCAAGTCGGCCGTGTACAAGAAAGAGTTTGCCAACTTCTCCGACTTAAGGGCGTTCATTCAAAAGGGCGGGCAAAAAGGCGTGCAGCGCCCCGTGCTGCCGCCCGGAACCCTGGTGCCGATTCATCCGGTCGGCTTTCTGGTCATGACGCGCACCGACGTCTACGGGCTGCCCGTTTCCCCGGAGCTGCGAGCCAAGGCCGGCAAGAACCACAAGATCACGCCCGACGCGCTGGGCCTGCGGCCTGAACAGCTCGAGCTCGTTCGCATCGAACCCGCGCCGAAAGCGGGCGCCGCAACGCTTGACACGGTCGGTATTGTAACTGTATACGAAGGCGATCCGTTGCCCTCCGGCGACATCGCCAGCCGGCTCGGCGGCTTTGCCGACATGACTCAAATGGAGCAAAACGGCGCGAACGACGCCGAGCTCATCGAGAAGCTGCTGGGGAGCAAGCAGGTCCTCCACAACAACTACCAGGACTTCCAGGCCTTCCTCGATAACGGCGGCAAGATCGGCCTGCAGCACGATCCGCTGCTCTACGGCGCCTATGCCCTCAATCCGTTTCTCGTAAAGGTCGAGGTAGTAGCCATGCTGGTAGTGCAGCAGGGCCAGGTGGCGGTGATCAAGGCTTACGTGGGCCTGGCCACCCAGGATACGTCCGGCGCTGAATTTAAGTTCGGCTCACTGGTAAGGCCCGGCCACCGCGGCGTCTGGCAGGAGCCGCTGAGGACGGGGAAATACCCGATCAATCCCCGGTGCTACGAGGCGGAGATTGTGCCGACCGCCATTCTCAACCTCAACTGGGCCGACGCGGTCTCCGAGGCCCACAATCTCGATGCCAAGCTGCAGCAGATCGTGGCCAAGAGCAGCGAAGGATTTGTGTTTAAGATCGACTTGCAGGTGCAGATCCACGTCCCCGATACGAAGGCGCCGAGGGTCATCTCGATGGTAGGGACGATGCGCAATCTGGTGAACGAGGTGCTCCAGGCCGCCGTCGGCAACCACTTTCGCGATAACCTGCAAAGCATGCCCGCCATTCGATTCATCGAGACTCGCCAGCAGGTCCAGCAGCAGGCCTTCACGCATATCAAGGAACAGCTCGAGCAGTATCAGGTGGAAACCAGGGGCGTCTACATTCAGGATGTGGTCTTCCCCGACGATCTGGTCAAGGTGCTGACGCAACGCGAGATTGCCAACCAGGAGATCGAGACGTTTCAGAAACAGCGCGCGGCCCAGGACCAGAGGATCGAAATGGAGCACGCCAAAGGCACGGCCGATATGCAGGCGGAGCTGGCCCGATCCAAGGTCGGCATCTCGATCAAAACCAACAACGCAAACGCTCGCGTGGCCGAGGCGGGCGGAGAAGCGGAGTACATTCGCCAGACCGGCGCGGCGAAGGGCGCGGAAGTGGAGGCGGTCGGCCTGGCCCGCGCGAAGGGCTACGAGGCGCAGGTAAACGCTTTGGGCGCCAACGCTACAACGCTGGTGAACGTTGTCCGAGCGCTGGCGGATGGTCGGGCGCGGTTCATGCCGGAAATCCTCGTGACCGGCGGGGGTGGAGGGGCGCTCGAGGGTCTGGCCGCGACGGCGATGCGCTTCGTCAATACCCTGCCCAGCGCTCCCGACGGCGCGGGTGTGCCCGAAAAGGATGGAGCCGGCGAAGCGCCATCCGAAACCGGCCTCTCGGGACCAGCGGACGCCGGCGAGCCCCGGGCGTAAGCGAGGGGCGAATCCGGCTCAGGCGCTCCACGACGAGTGACCGGCAACGTGAGGAGATGCGCTAGCCCTCGCTCACCGGCGACTGAATCCGCGCCCCAAGCGGTGGGTTCGCCGCGCCCACGTTGTCGGCGGATTGTGCTACGAGGCTGATCTGCCGCGCGTGGCCGGGGAAGATGAGCTGGCGATCTACTTCCCGGACCGCAAATGAGCGCGCGTCGCCGGGCAACCAGCATCAGCAAGGCCGGACACCTTTCATCGGTGGTTGTTCGCCAAAACGGACGGCGCGGGGCTGCTCTGCGACGCCGGGCCGGCAATGCGGCGGTCGGCTATACTGTGAGCTGAGTTGCTCACAAGGAGGGCTCCATGAGTGCGCTGCGAACAGTTGCTTTTCTCATGCTCCTGACGGCTCTGCCGCTGGTTGCGGCCGATCCGATTTGCGGGGTGTGGCAGATGCGGAAGGACGAGAAGAAACAACAACTCCAGGGCCAGGTGGTAACCGTGGAGCCCTCCGGCGGCGCTACGAAGTTCAGTTATGACATCGCGATGGGCAAGACCCGGATCCAGTATTCCTTCGTGACAAAAATGGACGGGGAGCCGGTGCCGGCTATGAGCAACGGGAAAGAATTTATGAAGGTGTGGGTGAAGAAAATCAGTCTCTATGAATACGATTCGGGCAGCGTGGTGCAGGGGACCGAGACCCGGTTCAAGGGCAAGATTAGCGCTGACGGAAGAGTGTGGACAACGGACGGCACGATCCGGTCCGGGGAACAAACGATACCATCGCACGTTGTCTTCGATCGCGTAAAGTAGTCGGGCCTCTACCTGCCCATATCAAGCAGCAGCTCGATCAAGATCCCGCCAGGAAGTTGCGCCCACAGAGCGGATACCGAGCCGGCAAGCGATCCGCCGGCCGCGGTCGACTGTCCCCGGCTCGGAGGGCCGGCGGACATCAGGAGGCGTTCGGGGCAAGCTGGGGCCTCCGCTGATAACTCAGCAAGCCGAAGCCGACTAGAAGCAGGCACGTGCCGAGGACGATCGGGTTTAGCGCCGACCAGTGACCCGGCAACAACTGAAGCATCACCAGCGGGGGTGTGCTGAGCAGGATAAGGCTGGTCCGCCGGACGAGAGTGTTCGGAGAACCGGCAAACACCACCAGGGGCAGCGCCGCAACGGCCAGATCGTACTGAAAGCTCTGCGGACTCAGGAAGACGGATGCCAACAGCCCAAAAGAAAAGGCTTCCAGCAGGCCGAGCTCGCGGACTACCTTGATTGTGGACAATATTGTCAGCAGCGCTAAGATCGGGTACGCGGGACTCCAGCCGAGGTGAGTGGCCAGGCCGCGAGCAGTCGGCATCCCTGGCAATTCCGGTCGATCCAGGCGGATCAGCCCCTGGTAGTCTCCGACGATCTTCCAAATCCGCCAATCCAGAATCCACAGCGAGATCAAGATAAGAAACAAGCCCGCGCCGGCATATCCGGCCAGCATCCGTCTCTCGCGCTTCACCAGTAGCACCAGGGGAACCAACAGGTACAGCGTCGGTTTCTGGAGCGTGAAGGCCAGGACGGCGCCGGCAACCAGGGGCCAATGGAGCTGCCAGAGTCGAAGCGCCGCCAGCAGGATGAACATTTGCACGGCCCCGTCCTGCTCGATGGCAAAATTGAAGGCAAACGGGAAAAACAACCCAAGAATCGCCGGCGACACGCGCTTCCCCACCACGAGCGGTATCAACAAGGCGACGCCAATCACCGCAGCCAGGTTGAGCGCCAGCCAGGCTCGATCGAACCCGATCCATTTCAGCGGCCGCAGCAAGCAGCCGTAGAACGGCGCGCGGTAGTAAGGCAGGAACCGCTTGACTCCCGGCTGCAGTGCCAACTGGAGCTGCCCCTCGTACATGTGAGGGCCGCAGAGTGTAGCGCCGGTGCGGAACACGCGGGCGTCCTTCGTGCCGATCGGGCCGGCCAGCCAGTACCCGCCCCCCAGCACGCCGAGCAGGAACAGCAGTTCCACAGCGCGAAGAAGGTCTCTCATCTTTACGGCTGTCGTAGATTCTCTTTCCGGGCCGCCTTTCCGTTTGCACCCCGCACGCTGGGGTCCCCGGCTTCGACCTGGCGCCTGTACCGGAAGCCTGCATTCCGATGGAGTTCCGCCGGACCGCGCCTTCGAGTGGACCGAGGCGGGCGCTTGGGCGCGGTGTATCAGGCGGGAGTCGCCGTGGATGTCATTCGATGGGACCGGCGGGAAAGATCCGGGTCGCCATGCGGAGTCCGCAAGTGCCAGCCCGCTACTTCCCTGCCCTTCGGGGATCTTCCAGCTCCTTGCATCGAACGGTCGCTACTGCAATGGCCTGAAGCTCCGCGTCAACCATTTGCCGCAGCACTGAACTGCCAACATCCGGCCCCCGTTTTGCTTGAATGGCGGAAATGCGCTCGAATGCCTCCCATCGCCGAAGGCTTTCCGGAGAGATGCCGTGCCTGAACTCCATACCCCCCCCTCCACCCTCCATCACCTCAATCAACAGGTAACACTCAGCAAGAATAGACCGGGATAGCCGAATATACAACGTGACTTCCGTACCAAGTCGTGGGACTAGGTGTTCGGTACACTTAGTACTTTTGGTTGGAAAGGACGCCGCGGGGTGTGGGATTTTGCGCACCTGAGGCTCTCCAAGTCTTGTCAAATAGTGTAATGTATTGAGCCGACGCCGGATTTGACCTTTGCGAGAGTTGGCCGCCCGCGTGCTCCTTCGCTCGCCGTCGGAGTCTCATTTTGGTTTCCGACCCGATGGGGGCTGCGCGTGAAGCCACACCGGACTCTCTCGCATGTACTTGCGCATGTAGCCGTTCTTGCGGTGTTTTCCGGGATGCCGCTGGCGCGCGCCACCGGACCCGAGGCCGCCGGCCTTGCGAACTGGGCGCCCGCGCGATGGCAGGGCGGCCCGCTCGAGGTGCTTCGCCGCGCCCGGACCAATGCCGGGGACAAAGCGCCCGCTGACGCTACCCTCGCGGGCACCCTCCTCGACTGGTACAATCCGCGCACGCTCGACCTGCTCGCGAACACGCCCATCAACTCGCTGTTAGTGACCTGGAGCGTGGGCGCCGATGCGGCCGTTGAATCGCAGCAGCAGAAGCTCGTGGCGTCTTATACGCGCGCGGCGCACCAGCGGGGTATCGTGGTGGTGGGCCTGCTCTATCCGGGCTCTGATCCAGGCCGGGCGGTCGCGTCGGCGGTGGAGGCCGGTCTCGATGGGCTGGGCATAGAAGGCGATTTCGCCGACGGCCCGCAATTCGCTCAGGAACTGCGGCGCTTGCTGCGCGCGAAGAAGAGTTCCGCCGTTGTCATTCCGCTGGGTCCGCGAGACTGGCTCTTGCCGGATGTGGAGT
The DNA here is from genome assembly GCA_041477005.1 of Terriglobia bacterium. GTDB lineage: Bacteria > Acidobacteriota > Terriglobia > Bryobacterales > JACQDG01 > JBGOUJ01. The sequence goes on from JBGOUJ010000041.1 coordinate 11,303, forward strand.
GGCCGGTGTTGGGCACGAGCGACGCGGTAACGCCGCGGATCCGGGTATTCTCCGAATCCGGGGCTGTCACCGCCACTCCCTCGACCGAGCCCTGGATCGAGTCCAACTCCTGGCTCATTCGCTCGCTGCGCGCGGGGGGCGGCGAGCGCCCGGTTTGGCTCGGGCACCGGATCGAGAATCCCTCGGCGGCCGACTACGAGCGCGCCATCGCGGACGCGGCCGTCGCCGGTGGCCGCTGGGTCCTGGCGCCGGACGACGCGCTGCTGACGGGCCTCCAGCGGGGAGATCCCGAAGCTTTCGCCACCTGGCGCCGCATCGGCTCCTGCCTGACCTTCTACGAGCAGCACGCGGAATGGCGCGCGTTCACTCCCGCCGCCGTGCTGGGCATCATCCAGGACCGCGCCGCCAGGCACGCCGACGTGGCAGCCGAGAATCTCAACCTGATCACCCGCCGGCGCATTCCCTACCGCGTGATCGAGCGGGCGGATCTCGCGCCGGCGGCGCTGGAGGGCCTGCAGGCCGTGCTGGCCACCGACCTCGCGCCGCCCACGGAACAAGAGCGCAAACTGCTAGCCGCCTTCGCCGAGAACGGCGGACTGCTCGTGGCCGGCCCTTCGTGGAATTGCGCCACTCCGGGCGAACGAGACTACGCCGTCGAGAAGTTCGGCGCGGGCCGGATTGCCGTATACAAACAAGACCCGCCCGATCCGGAAGCTCTTTCCAAGGAGATGCCCGATCTGCTCGGCAAGGAAAACCTCCCGGTGCGGCTGTTCAACGTGGATTCGCTGCTGGCGCAGGTCACAGCCGGCCCTGGCAAGAACGGCCTCCTGGTACAACTGGTGAACTACGCGACCGAGCCATCGGACCTGATCACGGTGCGTGCGGCGGGCGGATATCGCAGCGCGCGCCTGTTCAGCCCCGGAGCGCCGCCGGCGGAGCTGAGGATCCACAAGTCTGCCGGGAGGATCGAAGTGACTGTCGAGAGGGTCGCGGTCTGCGCCGCGCTGCTGCTCGAGAAATGACCGGAGGACCCCATGACTGAGAGCTGGAATACCATTACGCGACGCCAACTGCTGGCCGGCTCCGGCCTGAGCCTGGTTTCGCTTGTCCGCGGCCAGCCACCCGCCGCCCCGAGCGCGCCGGTCGCCCCGGTGTCGGTCGCCAAGTGCGCGAGCTATGACGCGGATCTGGTCAGCATGCTGGCCAAGCAATTCGACCAGATCGGCGGCATCGGCAAGCTGCTTGGCGGCAAGACCGTCGCGATCAAGCTGAACCTTACCGGTGGCGGCCGGATCGCCGGCTACACCGCCGGCCAGACGCACTGGGTGCATCCGAAACTGCTGGGAGCGACCTGCCACCTGATGGGACTCGCCGGCGCAAAGCGCATCCGGATACTCGAAGGCGCCGCACGGGGCGATGCGCTCGAAGACAAGATGCTCAACGCCGGTTGGGATGTGAACGCCCTGCGCTCGACCGCGCCCATTGTGGAGTTCGAAGGCACGAACCACCTGGGCAACGGCAAGCGTTACGCGCGACTGAAGGTGGCCAAGCCCTATATCTACCCCGCCTTCGACCTGAATCACTCCTACGAGGACACAGACGTATACGTCAGCATGGCCAAGCTCAAGCACCACGAGGAGTGCGGCATCACGCTCACGATCAAGAACGCCTTCGGCATCACACCGAACTCGATCTACGGGGACGACGCCGGCGTGGACGAACCGAACGAGAGTGCGCGCCGCGGCCGGGAAACACTCCTTCACGCCGGGAAGCGGCAGCCGCCGAAGAGCGCGCCGCAGGAGGTGGACTTCACTTCCCTGCGCTTCGAGGGTTATCGCGTGCCGCGGATCTGCGTGGATTTGACCGCCGCCCGGCCGGTCGACCTGGCCATCATCGACGGCATCGAATCCTCGGTCCAGGGCGAGGGGCCGTGGGTGAAGGGCTTCAAGTATGCCAACCCGCAGGTGGTGATCGTGGGCCGCAACCCGGTCTGCACGGATGCGGTCGCAACCGCGGTGATGGGCTACAACCCGCGGGCGAAGCGGGGCGAGGCGCCCTTCCACCGTATCACCCCGCCGGAAACTCCCGGCGCGCCCGAATGGGCCGAGAACCCCATGCTGCTAGCCGAGGCCGTGGGTATCGGCAGTGCCAACCTCAGCCGCATCGATGTCCGTGGTGTCCCGATCAAGGACGCGGTGTTTGATTTCGAATCGCGGCGAAAGGGATAGACCGTCGAGCGCTTGCGGCAAGGGGCGCGGCGGGGCTCCGGGTGAGGGGGCGAATCGGACTGGCACACCCCGAGTCGTCCAATAAAGAAGACCGAGGTAACAGCTTTCCAGTGATGCCACCAGGAAAGGATGCCCTTGCAGGGCATGCTCGATGCGCTTGGGCTTCAATAGATGCCGGCGCCCCAGCCGCTGCCGCTCCAGATCATCCTCTTTGGATGCCCGATTGCTCCGTTTCTTGATGGCAGGTGCCATATGCTGGCGATCAACAAAATCCTGGTGCCGGTAGATTTTTCGGAGCGTTCGACCGTGGCGGCGCTGCAAGCGTCGGCCCTGGCTCGTCGTCTCCATTCCGATCTGGTGTTGCTGCACGTCTCCCATCCTGCCTATACCGCCGACGTGTTCGAAGGAGCTTACTTCCAACCCAATCCTGCGCTGGTCGAGCGGGAGCAGCGCGAGCTGGACAGCCTCCTGGCAGGCGAGCCAGCCGGCCTGTCGGTGCGGCGCGTTCGCGCGGAAGGCGATCCGGCCCGGTGCATCGTGCACCTGGCGCACCAGGAGAATGTCGGTCTTATTGTCATGCCGACGCACGGCTACGGTCCATTTCGCCGCTTCATCCTGGGCTCGGTGACAGCCAAGGTTCTACACGACGCTGAGTGCCCGGTGTGGACCGGCGTGCACTGGGAGCAGCCGCCGGCGAGCGAAGAGGCGGTCATTCGCAACGTGCTCTGCGCCATCGATTTAAGTCCCCACAGCCGGCGCACCCTGTGCTGGGCCGCGCAGATGGCCGCGGAGCTCGGCGCGCACCTGGGCATCGCGCACGTCACAGCGTCGCTCGATGCCAGCGAACCGGGCGAACATTACTTTGTTCCCGAGTGGGCGAACGTGCTGCTCTCCGTCGCCGCAGAGAAAATCGAGAAGCTGCAACACGAGATGAGTATCACTGCGAAGGTTCATATCGCCAGCGGAGAAGCGCCCAAGGTGGTGCGCCAGTTCGCCGAAGAAGTCTCCGCGGATCTGCTGGTGATCGGCCGCAGCCCCCATGGCGGCCTCGCCGGCCGCCTGCGCACCAATGCGTACGCCATCATTCGCGAGTCGCCCTGCCCGGTCGTCAGCGTCTGAGGCCCGAGGGAAAAGGAAGGGCGGGTCACTAAAGGCGCCGCTTCTCTGTTCGAACGAGCCCCACCCCCAAAACGGTGCAATGGCAAATGGGACTGGCACACCCCGAATCATCCAAATAAAAACGAGAAACTGCTGGACCAGGCACTGCGGAAATTCCAGGGAAAGCCGCTCATGAAATCGCTTTACCTGAACGCCGGTAGCGAACGCCGGTGGCTGTCCGAGCAGGAGTTCAAGCAGTTGACGGACTTCTTCGTCCAGGACATCAATCAAGGCAAGCTGTGTGGCATCAGGATCTTTCGTGTCGCAAGTCTGCAGGAGCGTCCCGAATACGCGGAGTGGACCAAAGAGGCATTGAAGAAGCTGCAGCGCATATAACGAGCACGCCAAGGGGGCCAGGTAACTCGGCTGCCGCCCCGGCATCGATTTCGAAACGCTGGACGATCATGACGGTAGGCTGGCGCCCAGCCTGACACTCCGCCAGCAGGATTCGCAAGATCCGGGACGGACGGGCCTTCGTCCGGTCCGCCAGTGGCAGGCAGCGTGCTGCGGAAGTTCTGGGGGGTGCCGCAGCCGGCAACCGAGCTTCCCGATGAATCTCGCCGAGATCTTCATCCGCCGGCCCGTCATGACTACTCTGGTCATGCTGGGAATCCTGTTGTTCGGCGTCATCGGATATCGGGTCCTGCCGGTCAGCGACCTTCCAACCGTCGATTTCCCGACCATTCAGGTTTCGGCCGGCCTGCCGGGAGCGAGCCCGGAAACCATGGCCGCAGCGGTGGCGATGCCCTTGGAACGGCAGTTCTCGACCATCGCCGGCCTGGACTCGATGACCTCCACCAGCACCCTGGGCGGCAGCCAGATCACGCTGCAGTTCAGCCTGGACCGCTCGATCGATGCGGCCGCCCAAGACGTGCAGTCAGCCATTACCGCGGCCGGGCGCCAGTTGCCGCCCGAGATGCCGACTCCTCCGACCTACCAGAAGGTGAATCCGGCCGACAGTCCCGTGCTCTACCTCGCGCTGAGCTCGTCGACCCTGCCCCTTTCTGCGGTGGACGAGTACGGGCAAACGCTCATGGCCCAGCGCATCTCCATGGTGAGCGGGGTAGCCCAGGTACTGGTTTTCGGCTCCCAGAAGTACGCGGTCCGCGTGCAACTGGACCCGAGCGCCTTGGCCGCCCGGGGCATTGGCATCGACGAGGTGGAGCTGGCTGTCGAGCGGGCCAACGTCAACCGGCCGACGGGCACGCTTTACGGACCCACCGAGGCGTTCCAGCTCCAGGCGACCGGCCAGCTTACTACCGCGGCAGCCTATCGGCCGATCATCGTGAGCTATCGCAACGGCTCCCCCGTGCGGCTGCAGGACCTCGGCAAGGTCATTGACAGCGTTCAGAACGATAAGGTTGCGAGCTGGTTCAACGACACCCGGGCCATCGTCCTGGCGGTTCAACGGCAGCCCGGCACCAACACGGTGCAGGTGGTGGACTCGATCCGCCAGTTGCTGCCCCAGTTCCGGGCCCGGATCCCGGCTTCGGTAAGCCTGGACGTGATGTACGACCGTTCCCAGTCGATTCGGGAATCGGTGAACGACGTCAAGTTCACGCTGCTTCTGACGGTCTGCCTGGTAATCCTGGTCATCTTCCTGTTCCTGCGCAACCTCCCGGCGACCGCCATACCCAGCATGGCCCTGCCGATGTCGATCGTCGGCACGTTCGCCGTGATGTATTTGCTGGGGTACAGCCTGGACAACCTCTCCCTGATGGCACTGACCCTTTCCGCCGGGTTTGTGGTGGACGACGCGATCGTTATGCTGGAAAACATCGTGCGCCACATGGAGATGGGCGAGAAACCGCTCGAGGCCGCACTGAAGGGCTCGCGGGAAATCAGCTTCACCATCCTGTCCATGACGCTGTCGCTGGCTGCCGTCTTCATTCCGGTGCTCTTCATGGGGGGCATCATCGGCCGGCTGTTCCATGAATTCGCGGTGACGATCGGCGCGGCGATCCTGATTTCCGGCTTTGTATCACTGAGCCTCACGCCCATGCTGAGCAGCCGGTTCTTGCGGCCCCCGGCCGAGCAGCGACATGGCCGGCTCTACGTCGCTTCCGAGGCGGCTTTTGCCGGCCTGCTGCGGACTTATAAAAGGACGCTGCGGCCGGTGTTGCGTCACCGGCTGGCCACTCTGCTGGTTTCGTTCGTGCTGCTGGTGGCGACCGTGTATTTGTTTGCAGTAGTGCCCAAAGGATTCATCCCGAACCAGGATACCGGCCAGCTCTTCGGCTTCACCGAGGCCAAGCAGGGTATTTCTTTCGAAGGGCTGGTTCGCCACCAGCAGGCCGTGGCTGCTGTCCTTCGCCAGGACCCCAACATCCGCACTTTCATGTCGAGCGCCGGAGGAACGTTGGGCAATGCCGGCCGGGTGTTCATCCAGCTTAAGCCCCGCCAGGAGCGGCGTCTCGCTCCCGAGAAGATTATCGAGGAGTTGCGTCCGAAGCTGGCGGGGGTGCCGGGAATTCAGACCTTCCTGCAAGTGCCTCCTCTCATCCGGATCGGCGGCCAATTAACCAAGAGCACTTATCAGCTTACGATGCAGAGCTCGGATCTCAGCGAACTCTATCACTGGGCGCCTTTGCTGCAGGGGAGGCTGAGCCAGTTGCCGAGTTTGCAGGACGTCACCAGCGATCTGCAAGTCACAAACCCCCAGGTGGTGATCGATATCGACCGCGATCAGGCTTCCGCGCTCGGCTTGACGGCGGATCAGATCGAGAATGCTCTCTATAGCGCTTACGGGGACCGGCAGGTGTCAACCATATATACGCCAACGAACCAGTATTGGGTGATCCTGGAGCTGGAGCCGCGATACCAGACCGATCCCAATTCGCTATCCCTGCTGTATGTCCGCTCGGCGAGCGGCCGGCTGGTTCCATTGAACACGGTGGCGAAGCTGATCCGAAGCGTTGGGCCGCTGACGGTCAGCCACCTCGGCCAGCTCCCGGCGGTGACCCTGTCGTTCAACTTGAAGCCCGGCGTTTCCCTGGGCGACGCCGTATCACAAATCGAGGCGGTCGGGCGAGAGAACCTCCCGGCCACGATCAACCTGAACTTCCAGGGCACCGCCCTGGCCTTTCAAACCTCGCTCCGGGGAATGGGCATTCTGCTGCTGATGGCCATCCTGGTTATCTACATGGTGCTGGGCATCCTGTATGAGAGCTTCCTGCACCCGCTGACCATCCTCTCGGGCCTTCCGTCGGCTGGGTTGGGCGCTCTGGCCACACTGCTGATCTTCCGCCAGGATCTGAACATTTACTCGTTTGTCGGAATCATCATGCTGGTGGGCATAGTCAAGAAGAACGGCATCATGACGATTGATTTTGCCCTCGACGCGCAAAGAAACGAAGCGAAGAAACCGGCCGATGCCATCTTTGAGGCGTGCCTGATCCGATTCCGCCCTATCATGATGACCACGATGGCGGCCCTGGTCGGGACGCTGCCGATCGCTCTCGGCTTCGGAGCCGGGGGAGAAGCGCGGCGTCCGCTGGGTCTGGCGGTGGAAGGGGGGCTAGTGGTATCGCAGCTCCTGACGCTCTACATCACGCCGGTTTACTACACGTACCTGGAATCGCTCCGGGAGTTCGGCAACAAGATTCGGGGCCGGCGGGTCGTGAAGGACGAGGAGAGAGCGCCAGTCTCTACCGGCGACATCCCGCGGGCGGCGTAAGATTTCTTGGCTCCTTACAAGCCGTGACCCTACCAGCCCTGTGGAAGGCAGGACGGCGGTGTCGAGGGGCCGGGTCCGGTCTCGAACAATAGCGGCGACCCGTTAGAATGGATGGTTGAACAATGACAGCATCACCGGCCTCTAATAGCTTCCGAACCGCCCCGCTACTCGTCCTCGCGGCCCTCCTTGCGGCGCCCGCTCGCCCCTCCGGGTCCGCCGACCTCCTGATGCCCCAGCCCGCGCAGTTATTACCGGGCCAGGGGGAGCTACGCATTGACGAGTCCTTCCGCGTGGCCCTCACCGGCTACCAGGAGCCGCGCCTTCGCGCCGCCGCCGGCCGCCTGCTGGCCCGCCTCGCCGCGCAGACCGGGATGACATTTTCGACCACCCTCGGGCCCGATCCCTCGCGAGCGGCTCTGGCGCTCCGCACGGAGCGCGCCGGCGAAGCCGTGCAATCTCCCGCCGAAGATGAGTCCTACCGCCTCCTGGTCACGCCCGCGCAGGCCCGCGTCGAAGCACCCACCCCGGTTGGCCTGCTTCGCGGGATCGAGACCTTCCTGCAGCTCGTCGAGCCGGGCCGTGAGAGCTTCGCCGTCCCGGCACTCGAAATCCGCGATGGGCCGCGCTTCCCGTGGCGCGGCCTACTCATCGACGTGGCCCGGCACTGGATGCCCCTGCCGGTCCTGCAGCGCAACCTCGATGCCATGGCCGCGCTCAAGATGAACATTCTGCACCTGCACGCTTCCGACGACCAGGGCTTCCGCATCGAGAGCCGGCGCTTCCCGAAGCTCCACCAGCTCGGCTCCGACGGCCACTACTTCACCCAGGACCAGATCCGCGAGCTGGTCGCCTACGCCCGTGACCGTGGCATCCGCATCGTCCCCGAGTTCGACATGCCCGGCCACGCCACGAGCTGGCTCGTCGGCTATCCCGAGCTGGCCGGCGTTCCCGGCCCTTACCAGATCGAGCGCACGTGGGGCATCTTCGACCCCTGCATCGATCCCACCCGAGAGCAGGTCTACCGTTTCCTCGACGCCTTTGTCGGCGAGATGACCGCCCTGTTCCCCGACCGCTACTTCCACATCGGCGGCGACGAGGTCAACGGAAACCAGTGGAAAGCCAGTCCTGCGGTCCAGGACTTCATGAGCAAGCACGGCCTGCGGGACAACGCGGCCGTGCAGGCCTACTTCACCCGCCGCGTGCAGGCCATCGTCGCCAGGCACGGCAAGATCATGGTGGGCTGGGACGAAATCCTTCAGCCGGACCTGCCGAAGGACATCCTGGTGCAGTCCTGGCGGGGCCAGAAGTCATTAGCCGAGGCCGCCCGGCAGGGCTACCGCGGCCTCCTGTCCTATGGGTATTACCTGGACCACATGCGCCCCGCCGCCTTCCACTACCAGGTCGATCCGCTGGCCCGGGAAGCCGCCTCGCTCACCGACGGGCAGAAGGCCTTCATTCTCGGCGGCGAAGCCTGCATGTGGTCGGAGTACGTCACCGCCCAAAACGTGGACGGCCGCATTTGGCCCCGCGCGGCCGCCATCGCCGAGCGTCTTTGGTCTCCCGCCGAGGTCAACGATGTGCCGCCGATGTACCACCGCCTGGCCGCGGTCTCGCGACGCCTGGAATGGCTCGGCCTCACCCACCGGTCGAGCTACCACCTGATGCTCCAGCGCCTGGCCGGCGACGGGCCCATCGGACCGCTCCAGACGCTCGCCGGCGTGCTCGAGCCCGTGAAGGAATACGCGCGCGCCGGCGCCCGCCAGTACACCAGCGAAACGCCTCTGAACCGCCTGGTCGACGCGACGCTTCCTGAAAGCGACACCGCGCGCGAATTCACGGCGCTGGTGGACCGCCTGCTCCGCAGCCCGGCCGATGCCAGGAACCTCGACCTCACCCGCCGCCGGCTCCAGTTCTGGCAGGAAAACCATACCCGGCTCGCCCCCACCCTGGAGCGTTCCTTCCTGCTCCGTGAAGCCGCGCCTCTCTCCGAAGACCTCTCCGCCGTTGCCGCCGCCGGCCTCCAAGCCCTCAACTTGCTCGCGAGCGGCCGCCGCCCCGAGCCCTCCTGGCTCGCCCAGCAGCGGCAGCTTCTCGACCGCGCCAAAAAGCCCCGCGCCGAGCTGCTGATCCAGGTGATCGAGCCTGTCCGCAAGCTGGTCGAGGCCGCCAACGGAGGCATTTCGTAAGGGCTTCGCCCCTCCAAGGATACGTGGATACTTTCCCTCAGGCGGGGTCTCGACGAGGCCCGGCCAATTCGTTGATGGGTCCACCTGCTTAAAACTTACCTACACCGTCACCTTAGTCCCATCAAACTTGGTCAGCGTGAACCCGGTGAAGCGTTCGTTGTAAGTCGGCGCCTGGTCCCGAAGGATCGCCAGCGCCACCGCCTCGCCCAGCTTCAGTGATTCCTGGTAGTCCGAGCGCCAGTGGATGCCGGCGAAGTTGCGGCCCATGGCAATATTGGCCGCCAGTTTGTCCAGCTCCCCGCCCACCGTAAGCGGCGGGCCGTCGTAGGGGAGGAGCGACAAACCATCGGCGCTCGCGACGACCGGCGATGGTATGACAGATGACTCGTCGAACCAAGCCTTCAGTACCGTCACGCACGCGCCTGCCACCGTGGCGTGACCGGCGCCGTAAGACGGGTGCAGAGGGCAGCCTTCCGGATAGACTTGCGGCAGCAGATACGAAGTTGTCTTGGCAAAAGTCTTCCCCAGCGCCCCGTCGGCCGACAGGGCCGAGTTGATCAGGTCGGCGTGGAGGGGATAACCTGCGGCGCCGCGGACCACGTTTTGGATGCGACCGCCGAACTCCTCCGGTCGCAGCCGGCGATGGACAAACCACTTCTGGTACCACACGGCCTTGAGCGCGCGCGTGGAAACTTCCGCTATCAACGCCACAAGGTGTGGGGCGCCGAATGTCCCGAACCCGTCCTGTGTCGCCGAGGCCTGATAAGGCAGAGCCGCGCTCCACGGCGCCGCCGGACCCCCTTGATCGGGTGGCGCCAGCAAGATCAGAGCGGCATTGAAATAGGCCTGGAAGAGGACATCCATGTGCACCCACCACGCCAGATCGCGGCCGTTTCTGATGAAACGACGCGTCGGATCGATCTGCTCCGCCTGCCGCGGCGGAACGCCGTTCTGAGCGTCCAGCCAGTCCGTATACTGCGTCAGGAAATCCGACGCCGGCAGGACGGTGCGGATCTGCTGCTGGATCGCTTGAGCCCCGAAGGTCACCGGCTTCAGCAGAAATTGCGAGAGGTACGGACCGGCCGCATCGCCCGCTGTAAATCCGCGGAACAGCATGGACCCCCTCACCTGCCCCACACCCGGGGCCCGCGGTAATCGGCGACACTCGACAGCTCCGCCGCCGCGGCGCTCGTAATCGACTCCGAGCCGTACTCTGCGAACGGCACGTCGTGGGCGAGCGCCATCCAGTAAAGCTCGATCGCCTCGGACGCTTCCTGAGCGCTGCTGAACGCCGGCGCCGGCGGAATCGCGAGCTGGTGCGAATCCATCCCTTCCATCTCGAACGCCAGCCCCGCCTGCGGGTCCACCAGCTTTCGCCTTTGGGTCGGGTCGGGCGCGCCCATAGGAATGTTCTCAAATGCCTCCGGCCGGCCGGTTGACAGCGCGTCCATCAATCGGGAATAGGCGTCCAGATAGACCTCGCCCCGGTTGTTGTGGGGGAGTCCCTTGGAGAAATTGCCGATCTTACTCGGATAAAGCTCCTCGTCGCCATTGGCCAGATGGTCCGGCGCCAGCGAGTTTTTCTTGTCGAGAGCCATCGAATAGCGGATTTGAAACGCCTCATCGCGCCGCTGGTCCCCGGTTAGCGGCCCAACCTCCGCCGCGGCGGCCGCGCTGCGATTCGCATCCAGCATTGGGCGCAGCACTGTACCGCCGGCCACGGCGCCGAGGCGAGTTAGAAACTCGCGCCGATTGGCGCCCACCAAGTGTGTTTTCATACAGTTCCTTCGCCGGCAAAGGACCGCCGGCCGGTCAGCCCAGATTATTACTTTTTGGACCAAGCGTCTAGGCGGTGCTCCAGAGGCAGTGTAAGACGCGATACGGAAATCACGTCTGGTCACAGCGTCGAGGCTGGGCGGTGACCCGCACCGTCGCGGTTCCGCATGCCCGTCGTAGGAATGGGGCGCCGATGCGCAGATCCACCGGCACCGTTGCGGTCCTGATTGGTTCGTTGCGAAGCCGACCTCCCCAAGGAGTGATGCCCTCAAGCGAGCCGGCCACACTGCCCGGTTCAGCCATGTTGCTATCTCCCGGCTAAATGACCGGCGTGCATCCTCAACTGGCCTTCAATTCGGCCGTCGGCCATCTGGTACACCTTGTCAAATCCACCGATCATCCGTACGTCGTGCGTCACAACGATTACCGCCGCATTTTTCTCGCGGCTGACTTTATGGAGCAAGCTCATCACGATCTTGCCGCGCTCTCCATCCAGCGAGGCGGTCGGCTCGTCGGCAAGAACAACTCTTGGATCATTCGCCAATGCGCGAGCAATCGCGGCGCGCTGTTGCTCGCCTCCAGAGATCTCCCCGGGATAGTGATGCCACCTGTGGCCGATCTCCAGGTAGTCGAGTAGCTGCAGGGCACGCTGATGCGCCTCCTCTTCACCAACTCCGTTTAGGTGCAGGATGAGTTCCACATTCTCCACAACTGTGAGGAACGGGATGAGGTTGTAGGCCTGGAACACCACGCCGATCTTGCTCCGGCGCAACGCGCGGACGTCCACACCGGTCCAGCCGTTGTCGAACACGCACGTTCCGTCCAACTCGATTCGGCCACTCGTCGGTTCAATGATGCAACATATCGAGGTCAGCAGAGTGGTCTTGCCCGATCCGCTGGGGCCCAGCAACGCCACCAGCTCTCCACGCTGCACCGAAAGGTTCGCATCGATGAGTGCAACCGTCTGAGCGTCACCTTTGCCGTAGATCTTGGTGAGTTTTTCGGCTTTAACGACTTCCATCTCTATCCTCCGCTCAGAGCCGTGCCGGGATCTACCTTAAGCGCGCGCCAGATGCCCAAGATGCTGGCCAGAACGCAAATCACGACAACAATAAGGAACA
>JBGOUJ010000042.1:0-23330 GCA_041477005.1 Terriglobia bacterium
ATCGGCGTGTTCGACCGGTCGAAGCCGTTGCCCACCGGCGGCTACATCGAGCAATCGGACGGCACGAGCTGGATGGCCATGTACACGCTCAACATGCTCGCCATCGCCATGGAGCTCGCCACCTCCGACCCGGCCTACGAAGACGTGGCCAGCAAGTTTTTCGAGCACTTCGTCTACATCACCCGCGCCATGAATCACCGCGGGATCGACGACCAGGGCTTGTGGGACGAGGAGGACGGCTTTTATTACGACGTCCTGCGCCTGCCGGGCGGCCGGCACTGGCTAAAGGTGCGATCGATGGTCGGGTTGATCCCGCTCTTCGCCGTGGAGACCCTGGACCCCGATGTGCTCGCGAACTTGCCGGGCTTCCGCCGGCGCATGGAGTGGTTCCTCAACAATTACGAAGACATCCAGAACCACATCGACGAACAAATCCTGCCGGACGGCGGCGTCCGCCGCCTGCTCTCGGTGGTGAACCTGCAGCGCTTGCCCCGAGTCCTGCGTTACATGCTCGATGAGAACGAGTTCCTTTCCCCTCACGGCATCCGGGCCATTTCCCGCTATCACAAGGAGCACCCCTACCGGCTCCACAGCGGCGGCCAGGAATTCAGCGTGGACTACGAGCCAGCCGAGTCCTCGACCGGCCTGTTCGGAGGCAACTCCAACTGGCGCGGACCGGTGTGGTTCCCCTTAAACTATCTGCTGATCGAGTCGCTGCAGAGGTTCCACCACTTCGCCGGGGACAACCTGAAGGTGGAATGCCCGACCGGCTCCGGCCGCCTGGCGACGCTTTGGGACGTGGCCGCGGAAATCTCCCGGCGGCTGAGCCACATCTTCCTGCACGACCCGGATGGCCGCCGTGCGGTCTTCAGCGGCGTCGAGAAATTTCAGAAAGATCCCCACTGGCGGGACTGCATTCCGTTCTACGAATACTTCCACGGCGACACCGGGGCCGGCCTCGGCGCCAGCCATCAGACCGGCTGGACCGGCCTGGTCGCCAAGCTGCTGCAGCAAAGCGGGGAGTAGCGCCGCCGCGCAGGACTATCGTACGTAAGATTTCCGCGATATGATACGTATATGCCGAAGCTGACCCTAAGCGTTGACGGGGGCGTCGTCGAGCGGGCGAAGCGGTACGCCGCGAAGCGCGGCACCTCCGTTTCCCGGATGGTCGAGCAGTTCTTAGACCTCGTGGCGCGCCCTCCCGAGCCGACGGAGGACACACCGGCCTTGCGGAAACTGCGCGGCCTGCTGGGCCGGGGCGGGCGCGATGACTACCGGCGGCGCCTGGTCCGGAAATATCGATGAAGCGGATGCTGCTGGACGTTAATGTGGTCCTCGACATTCTGCTCGACCGGAAGCCCCACGCAGCGGGGGCCACGGCTGTGTGGGCGGCTATGGAGAAGGGTCTTGGCGAAGGGTATTTGGCCGCGCACGGCCTGACGACGATCCACTACTTGATCGGGCGAGACCGCGGGCGCGGGACGGCGCGCCAGGCCATGGACGTGATCCTTTCCGTTCTGCGCGTCTCGCCGGTGGATGGAGGGGTGATTCGGACGGCGCTGGGGCTCGCCTGCCCGGATTTCGAAGATGCGGTTGCGGCCGCCGCTGCGCACGCCAGCGGCTGCGACGCGATTGTCACACGGGACGCGAGGGGATTCCGCGGCTCGCCGGTCGCGGTGATCACCCCAGAGGTGGCGCTACCCTGGCTCGCGGCGAAGTGACGGCAGCGAAGCTCTGGGTAGTCACGCTTCTTACAGCCGCGGCCCCGGCGCGCTCAGGTTTTGGCAGGCGGCTTCAACCGTGGGAAACAGGCCGATGATGCTGTCGAGCTTGGTGATGTGGAAGAGCTTTTCCGGCAGGCCCGTCGCGCCCGCGACGCGCAACGCGCCGCCGGCTTGGGCCGCCGACGCGGAGCAGAACGTGATGATCCCGAGGCCGGTGCTGTCGATGAAGGTCACTCCCGAGAGATCGAAGACCACCTTCTTGTGGTTCTGTTCGAGCAGCTCCTTCACCAGCAGCTCGATCCGCTGGCTCTCTCGACCCAGTGTAATCTTGCCGGAGAAGGTCACCACCGTGATGTCCGGCTCCACTTCCCGGGTGTCGATTTCGAGCAGCATGGCAACCAGAATACAGCAAAACCCCGGCGCTCACCAGGGACTTTCGGCCGCCGCCGCCACCGTGGGGTAGAAGGCCAAGATGGTGTCCATGCGCGTGATCTTGAAAAGCTGCTGCACGCGGGCGTTCAGGCCGGCAATGCGAAAACCGCCCTGGGCGTGCCGGACCTGAGTGAAGCAATGGGCGATGCTGCCCATGCCCGAGCTGTCCACGTAGTCCACCCCCGTCATGTCGAAGATGAACTTTTTCTGGTTCTTTCGCAGCAGGTCTTCGATCAGCGTTTCCATCCGCCGGCTGTCCGGTCCCATCGTGATTCTTCCGGCGAACTCGACCACTGTGATGTCGGGTTCCATTTGCTTGGTGTCGATTTGCAGGGGTAACGGCATACCTATTGTTTTCTCTCCGCCCTCTTGGCTTGGGCCGCTTGCTTCATGATTTGGCCGTATGGTTCTTTGTCGAAAGGCGGGCAGCCGGTAGGAAACTGCCCCAGGGGGTGATTCTTCTGGCGCATTAGGAATGTGCAGAAAGTGAGGGTCTTACAGACCTTCCGCTCGTCCAATTCCCCGCGCTCGAGCGCCTCGCGGGCGAAACCCGGGTGGGCGAGGGAGCCGCGCCCGAGGCCGAAAAAGCGGATCTTGCCTTCCTCGATGTTTTTAGCTCCTGCGTTGATCGCGTACTTCTGCAGCCAGCTATAGCCGGTGCCCACCATCGGGAGGTCCGGAAACGCTTCCTGCAACCGGCCGGCGATGCGAAAGTGCCGGTCCACACCCAGCATGGGATGCTCCGGCGGCTCGTAGTTGCCTTCGTCCGGCTTTTCGAACGGCCGGCCCACGTGGGGATTGAAATAAGGGCTGCCGGAGGAAACGTTGATCATCGCCACGCCCCAGCTTTGCAAGCAGGAGATCACCTGCCGGACCTCGGCTAAATCCTCGCGGAGCGGGTCGAGCGGATCCACGCCGAAGCCGTAAGGATAGGGAATCTGGTAGCGGCACGGCACGCCCACGTTGGTCGCCGGGTCGCCGTAGTAGGGTACACCGTCGTAGCAGCCCAGCCGCACGCAAAGCATCAGCTTCGCGCCGAGCGCCGCGCGGATCTTGCCGATCACGTTGCGCAGCAGCCGCAACCGGTTCTCGAGCGGCCCGCCGTAGCGGCCGGGTCGCGTCTTGGCCCCCAGCAGCTCGACCATCAGGTATCCATGGGTCACCTTGATGTCTACCGCGCGGAATCCGATCGAATAGGCGAGCCTGGCGGCTTCCACGTAATCGTCCTCGAGGCGCTCGAGATCCTCATCGGTGAGGAGCGGACAGTCGGCGGGGACGCCGGTCTTGGCGTCCACGTAAGGATTGTGGGAGACGACGATTTTGCAGGGGAAGCTGTGACGGCCTGAATGGGTGAGCTGCAACACCTCCAGCAGATCGTCGGCCGTGCCGTAGATCTCCCGATGCACCCGGCGCGTATCCTCGAGCATACACGCCAGCTCCGCAGTCGTGCCCGGATGGATCCACAACTGACGGCTGTTGGCCCGGCCGTCCTGCCGCACCGCCGTAGCCTCAAACCACAGCAGCTTGGCCCCGCTTTGCGCGTAGCGGTCGTAGCGCCGGAGCGTCAGCTCGCCGGGCCGGCCGTCGAGCTCCCCGTCGCATCCCTCCATCGGGTGGATGGCGATGGAGTTGCCCACGCGGAACCCGCCTACCTCGACCGGTCGCGCCAGCGTCGAGCGGACCCGCGCCGGGTCGGGCTCGAAGCGCACCGAGGACGCGCCCAGCCGCTCCGCGTCGGCGACGATTTCCTCCTGGCTCTGGTAGGTGAAGTGCCTCACGCTTCCTCAGGCAGCGGCTTGCCTCGGGTCTCCGGGGCGAAGGGCATCGTGAACACGCCCACCAGGTAAATCGACGCCAGCACGATAGCCGCCGCGCGGAACGGGCTCGCAAACCCCGCGTTCGCGAACACCACCGTGAGCCCTCCCAGCGTGAAAGGCCCCAGCGCCGCCACGATCCTACCTACGTTATAGCAAAAACCGACGCCCGTGCTGCGCAGGCGCGTGGGGTACAGCTCCGGGAAGTATATGGAATACCCGCCGAAGACCGACAAATTGCAGAAACCCAGGATCGGGATCATCCACAGGACGTCGTGCGGCTTCCGCAGCCAGCCGAACGTCATCACGGTAGCGGCCAGGCCGATCAGGAACGCGATCACGAACGCCTTCCGTCGCCCGATCCGCGCCGTCGCCACGGTGAACGCATAGATCCCAAAGAAGGCGCCGACGTCCTGCAGCAGTGTCCCCATGCTGACGTACCAGTTCTTGGTTTCGAGCGAGGCGCCACTCAGGGCTTCCCGGATCAGCTCCGGCGTCCAGAAGCCGATGCCCCACAAGCCGATCACGCCGGAGATCGCCAGGAGCAAGCCGATGATGGTGTTCTTCCGCCAGCGCGGCTCGCGGAACAGATCACCCACCGAGCCCATTTTCTGTTCTCCGGCCTGGGCCAGGTCCCGCGCTTTCTGCCAGGCCTCCGGCTCCTTCATTTTCCGGAAGACCGCCACCACCAGCAGGGCTGGCGCAACTCCGACCAGGAACATCCACCGCCATCCGAGGGGCAATACGACGAAGCTGATCGCCGAGCCGATGATGTTGCCCACGGCGGAAAGCGTCTGCAGGATGCCCAGGGCGTGAGGCCGGGCGCGGTCGGGCATCACTTCGGCGACGAGCGTCACGCCGGCCGCAAACTCGCCCCCCACGCCCAAGCCGGTCAGGAAGCGATACAACATGAAGTCCCACCACGTGCGGGAGAGGGCGGAAAGGCCGGTGAACAGCGAATAGAACAGGATGGTCAGCATCATGGTTCGGGCGCGCCCCCAGCGATCGCCCATGATGCCGAAGTAAAGTCCGCCGACCGCCCATCCGGCCATGAAGACCGCCGTGGCCAGGCCGCTATACCAGGTGATGTCGGCCGGGGAGGTCCCGGCCGGCAACAGCGCATGCATGGCGGGACCGCGCGACAGAACGAAGATGCGCTGGTCCATCGTGTCGAACAGCCAGCCCAGCGAGGCGATGATCAGGACCCACCAATGGTGACCGGTCAGGTCTTTGTGCCAGGGGATGGCGCGAGACGGGTTGTTTTCCCTCAACCTGCCGGACCTCCTCGCAGCGGGCGGGGAAGTCCGGGACCGGATGGACTCACTGCCGTTTGGCGGTGAACTGGTTCTTCCACTCGCCGTCGTCCCGCTGCATTTCGAAGTGGATCTCGTTGCCGGCGACCTTCCCGGTGTAGAGGATCTTCACCGGGTCTCCGTTCACGTTGATGGTCACCGAGAAGGAGATGGTATCACCTTTGATCCTGCCTTCGGCGATGGGGCTTTCGCCTTGTTCGCGGGTCATGGCGCCGGTCAGTTTGTCGCCGTCGGCCTTGAAGTCGAAAGCGAACGTCCGTGTTACGCCGTCGCCGCCCACGGCCTCGCCCTTCCATTTCCCGCCGGGGTCGGCGGCCAAGCCGGCTCTGGCGCCTAGCAAAAGCATCGCCGCCAGAATCAAAGATCGCATAGACGCCTTATACCACAACCGCGCTGCAGGAGGCCTGAGATCGTCGATTCGACCGGGCACTGATTTTGGGGAGGCGCAGCCTTCGATTTGACGCGAATCAAAATACTGCGCCTCCCAGGCACAGATTCTTGTAAATCTCCCTCCCGGAGCCGATAAGAGTCAGGTTAGGGCTGAATATGAGTCCTTCTCGAATCGGCGGTCGCAAAGAGTGCAAATCGACAGGTCCAGCGTGACGCCAGAAGCGCAGTCCATTCCACCTTGCCGGGAGGTTCCCATTCCTATGAAACGCAGGTCGCCAGTCTTGGCGGCAATTTGTGGTTCGTTGTTTCTTTTCTGTGTCCACTCCGTGGCCCAGCAACTGGGAGTAACGCGGTCCCGTGATCGTATCAGGGCGGTGATCGACGAGAGCCGGACCGTTCGGCTTCCCGGCAACCGGCATCCGCTCACCGCGCCCCAATTCGAAGTTGGCGCTGCTGCTCCGGACCACCAGATGGCGCGGATGATTCTGGCGCTTCAGCCGGACGGCGTCCAGCAGAGCGCTCTGGAAGCGCTCATCGACGCACAGCACGATCCCTCCTCGCCGGAATACCATCGCTGGCTGACTCCGGAGACATTCGCCGAACGCTTCGGCGTGTCGCAGAGCGACGTCGATCAGGTGGTGGCGTGGCTCAACGGGCAGGGGTTCACCGTGGAGGAGGTCCCCGCCGGCCGCCGCTCGATCCTCTTCAGCGGGACGGCGGAGCAGGTGCAGGCGGCATTTCACACGCCGATTCGGGTCTACCGAGCCGGGAGAGAACTGCACCACGCCAACGCGAGCGATCCCCTGATTCCCGAGGCGCTGGCCGGCGTGGTGGCGGGTCCGGTGACGCTGCATGATTTCCGGCGCCAGCCCTTGCACGCGCTGATGGAGCCGGCGCCGCAGTTCACCTACGGCCGATCGCATTACATGGCGCCGGCCGATTTCGCGACCATCTACGACGTCGCGCCGCTGTATTCGAGCGGCGTCGACGGAACCGGACAGACGATCGCGATCGTCGGGCGCACCAACATCCGCCTGTCCGACGTGCAAACGTTCCGAAGCATGTTCGGCCTGCCGGTCAACAACCCGGTGATTGTCGTCAACGGACCGAATCCGGGCATCGTTTCCCAAGGTGAGGAAGGCGAAGCCGACCTGGACGTGCAGTGGGCGGGGGCCGTCGCGCCGAAGGCGACCATCAAGCTGGTGGTTTCGGCGTCCACGGCCTCCACCGACGGTGTGGACCTTTCCGCGCAATACATCGTCAGCAACAACCTCGCGCCGGTGATGAGCACCAGCTTCGGAAGCTGCGAGGCATCGATGGGCGCGGCCGAACGCACGTTCTACAACAACCTTTGGCAACAGGCGGCGGCGCAGGGGATCACCACTCTGATTTCCTCCGGCGACAGCGGGGCCGCGGGCTGCGATTCCCCGTCGGCAACCCCGGGCACAGGCGGGCAGGCGGTCAACGGCCTTTGCTCAACGCCTTACAGCGTCTGCGTCGGAGGCACGGAATTTAACGAGGGCGGCAATCCGGGCCTGTATTGGTCGGCCGGCAACAACGCCTCCACCGCCGCTTCCGCGCTCAGCTACATTCCGGAAGTGGCCTGGAACGAGAGTGGAGCGAACGGCGGATCGGGGCTGTGGGCGACCGGTGGCGGGGCCAGCGCCTACTACAGCAAACCGGCCTGGCAGTCGGGGCCCGGCGTCCCCGCCGATGGCAAACGCGACGTGCCGGATGTCTCCCTTTCGGCAGCCGCGCACGGCGGCTACTTAGTCGAAATCGAGGGCAGTACGTGGGTGTGCAGCGGGACGTCGGCGGCTTCTCCCTCGTTTGCAGGGCTGATGGCGCTGGTGAATCAGCACACCGGGTCGAGCCAGGGAAATGCAAACACGACGCTCTATGCGCTGGCGCGGGCCGCCGCCAACGCTGGACCGGCCGTGTTTCACGGGGCCACGGGCGGCAACAACAGTGTGCCCGGAGTCACCGGGTTCACCGCGGGTCCCAATTACAACCAGGCGACGGGGCTCGGCTCGGCGGATGCTTTTCTGCTGGTGAATCACTGGAGGGACGTCATCGCAACGCCGGCGCTTTCGCTGTCGGTGAGTCCCGCCACGGCGAACGTTGCTCCAGGGGCAAAGGCGACCGCCACGGTCACGGTGGGCGTGAGCGGTGGTTTCAATTCTGCAGTGGCGCTCTCGGCGAGCGGCCTGCCTTCGGGCGTGACGTCCGCGTTTGCGCCGGCCAGCCTTGCGGCTCCCGGATCGGGATCGGGCGCCCTCACGCTCACGGTCACCCCGAATGCGGCCCCGGGGTCTTACCCGCTGACGATCACGGCCACGGGCGGAAGCTTGAGCAAGACCGCCAAGGTGACGCTTAGCATCCCGCCGGTCTTCACGCTGACCGCGAACGTGAGCGGGTTGACCATCGCCCCGGGCGCCTCCGGGGCCGTAACCATAACGACGCGGCCGGGCAGCGGATTCAACTCGAGCATTTCATTCTCGGCGCCGGGGCTGGCCACCGGGGTGACGGCTGCGTTCGCGCCGGCCAGCATCGCCGCGCCAGGTTCCGGGCAAAGCACGCTCACCCTCACGGTTGCACCCAGAACAACCGCCGGCACTTACACGCTCACGATTGCCGGTAACGGAGGCGAGGTCACCAAGACCGTTTCGGTGTCGCTGACGATCCTCGGGCCGCCGACCTTCACGCTGGGCGCCTCACCGGCCAGCTTGAGCCTCGCCCCCGGCGGATCGGGGACGATTCAGTTCACCGCCGCGCCGCAGAACGGCTTCAACTCCACGGTAACGCTCTCCGCCGGCGCGTTGCCGCCGGGCATCAGCGCCAAATTCAGCGGAATGCAGATGGCGGTTCAAGCGGCAACATCGGCGGCGCTTGCCAACTATACGATTACAGTTACGGGAACCGGCGCGGGCGTGTCGCCGTCGCCGGCCCGGATCGTGACGGTAAACGTCGGCCGGTTCGCGCTAATGGCGGCGCCTTCCTCGGCGACGCTGGCGCGGGGGAAGACGGCGCCGATCGCCCTGCGGGCGACGGTCACCAACGGCTTCAGCGCCCCGCTTTCGCTGTCGGTTACGGGACTGCCGAAGGGGGTGACCGCCTCTTTTTCACCTGCGACGATCGCGAACGCGGCCTCCGGCTCGGCCACCTTGACCCTGAGCGCTGCCGCGGCGGCCTCCGTTGGAACCCAGACGATCACCGTAAGCGCCGCGAGCGGCGGCGTTTCGCAGAGTGCGCGGATCGCGTTGAAGGTGCAGTAGGAACGGGTGATCTCGACCGCCTCGCAGCCGGTTTCTGCAAGCCAGCGGCGAAGGCGGTCGAGCTTGATTTCAAACTCACGCAAAGGGGTTGTCGTCGGCCGAGGGGCCGTAGATCGAAGGCACCTTGCCACCCATCATGCGGACGTAGACTGACAACTGGCCGCGGTGATGGATGGTGTGAAATACCACGCCGGACCACAGGAAGCCGCCGCACGGGATCGACTGGCCATTCGGAAGCGGAATCGACTTCTGAAGCTGCTCGGGCGTCAACGACGCGAGTACTTCCTTGGCTTTTTCGTGAAAGCTCACGGCGCCGGCCACAATGTCGTCCAGCTTGTCCGGAGTGGGCGGCTGTTGATATCCATCAAACTTGGCTGAGGCTATGATGTTCGCCAAGCCATAAGGCGCGTAGGCGACGTGCCAGGCCAGTTGCCCGGCCGGCCAACTGCGCTCGTGAGGCTTGAAATCCAGCTTGTCGGCCGGGACGGCCTTCAAAACCTTGAGCGTGGTTTTGTGTTCGTGATCGAGTGTTTGCAGAAGCTGCGCCACCATAGGCATGGGGGCTGTTGCTGTCGTGCTCATGTGTTCTCCTTTTGATGATCGGGTTAGTAGTCAAATCGCAGGCCGAATTGGATCACGCGTCCGCCGCGGTCCCCCTGGATGTTGCCGAACGTGGCCCTGGGGAACCTCAGCGCGACCGGGCTGGTGCTTCCGGCGCCGAAGATAAAATTGGACGAGTTGGTCATGTTGTAAAACTCAGTCCGGAACTGGAACCGCGACTTCTCGGTGACGTGAAAGGTCTTGCTGATCGAGCCGTCGATCTGGCCCAGGCCGGGGCCCTCGATGATGTTGCGGCCGGAGTTGCCGATGGTGCCGTTGGCCGCCTTCGTGAAGGCGTTGGCGTTGAACCAGTGAACGTTGGGGTCGTTGGGGTCGACCTTGCGCGGGCCGGCATTCGGGTTCTGGCCGGGCACGATGTCCGGTCTTTGGCGGCAGTTTCCGCAGTAGGCGGTGCCGTTGATGTTGCCGCTGTCCACGTCTTGGGATGGCGCGAACCATTGGCCGCTCTCGACCGTAAAAATGCCGCTGGTCTGCCAGCCGCCGATAAGCAGGTCGGTCCACCGGCTGGCGGTTCGGGCGAACCGCTGCCCCTTTCCGAACGGCAACTGGAAGACAAAACCGTTGGTCCAGCGGTGCCGCACGTCGTTGTCCGAGTTGCTCTTCTGCAGTTTCTCGTAGGTGGGGTAGCCGGCGCGCCCGTTGTTGCCCACGCTGAGCCCGAAGTTGGTGACGTTATCGATGGCGTGGCTGAACGTGTAGGAGCTGACGAATGACGTCGCGCCCACCCGTTTCTCCGCCTTGAAGCCCAGGCCGTGGTACTTGCCCATTCCGGGATTGGTCAGGCCCTGGATCGCGCTCCCGGGAACGAGCTGGCCCGAGGCATCCACATCGGGAAACGGCTGCCGGACGGCGAAAGGAATGGACGGATCGGTGGTCAACGAGGGCATGTTGTAATCGAGCACGGAAAACGCGGCGGTGGTTTTCGAGCCGATATAAGAGAGCTCGGTCGAGAGGTTCTTTATGATCTCGCGCTGGACGGTCAGGTTCCACTGCTGAAAGTACGGCGCGCGCAGGCCGGGATCCATGGCATAAATCGTGGTGCCGGTCGGGTTGGTGAGGGCCGAAGCGGGGAAGCCGGTGCCGAAAGTGACCGGATTGCGCGTAGCCGGGCGCTGGTCGGCTGGAGAGAAGCTCGCTTGCGCCAAGAACGGCGTGGAGAAACCCATGCTCGGCTCGCCCCACCCGCCCAGCTCTTCCATGCCGTAGTAGAGGCCGTAGCCACCGCGGACTACGGTCTTCTGGTCCAGCGAATACGCGAAACCGAAGCGCGGGCCGAAGTTCTTGTTGGGCACATTCAGATTCCAATACTTACTGGCGTTAGTGTTGACGGAGAAGAGACCCTTGCCGATCTGGCGCTGCACGGAATCGGGGAATGTGCCCGTATAGCCGGGAATGTTTAGCACCCGGGCGAAGACGTTCAGCGCCGAGCCGTGGTTGTACGCCTCAAACACCGGCGTCACGTAATCGTAACGCAAGCCGAAGTTGAGGGTCAGGCGTGCGCTCAACTTGAAGGCGTCCTGGACGAACAGGCCGTGGGCGCGCCGCTGGTAGTCATTGGTGTGAACGGCCGAGATTCTGGCGTTATTGGGCTGGCCGAGCAGGAAGTCGGCGAACGGCTCACCGGTCGATCCCGTCCCAGCCGTGTAGTGGCCGTCGAACTGGAACTGGCCCTCCGGGGCGAACGAGCTGGCCGTGCTCAGAAACGAAATGTGGCGATACTCCCAGCCGAACTTCACCAGGTGGCGGCCGTGGATCCAGGTGGCGGTATCGGAGCCCTGGAAGACTTCACTCAGGTCTTCCTCGACGTTCACCCCGCCGTAAGCGCTGAGGTTGCTCGAAAACTGGATGCTGGCCAGTCCTCCGGTGATGCCGCCGCCCTGGAGGGGAACACCCTTGATGCCGACCTGGGAATTGATGTCCTGGCCGGCCAGGGACGGCACCTGCCGCCAATCAAGGCGCATCCAGCCGAAGCGAGTCTCGTTCACCAGGGACGGCGAGAAGGTGTGGGTATTGTTCACCACTACGCCCTTCGCGTCGGTGGTGATGGTCGAATCGGCGCTGAGGATCGAGCTGGTGAACAGGCTCGGCGCGGGGCTGTTCAGGTGCGAGACCTGGAAGCGGCCGAAGATCTGATCTCTCGACGTGAGCTTTTGATCGCCACGCACGGCCACGCGGTAATCGTCGCTCTTGTTGGGTACGTTGGCGAAGTAGTTGTTGGTGCCCGTCGTATTGGGTTTCGGGATGGCAGCGGCGATCTTCGCGGCGACCGGATCGGTGACCGGAATGCGGTTGTTGGGGAACGGCTGGCCGGTGGTGGGATCGTAGATCGTCTTGCCACCGGAGAAATCGCCGGCCGCTTGCGCCGCCGTGGGAACCGCGCCCAATACGAGTTGACCCGGCGCGCGGCGCGGCTGCTTCTCAAAGTCGAAGAAGAAGAAAGACTTGTCACGGCCGTCATAGACTTTGGGCAGATAAGCCGGGCCGCCGATCGTGGCGCCGTACTGATTGAAGTGGTAGGGGCTGATGGGGATCTTCTTGGCGTTGTTGAAGAAGGAATTGGCGTTTACGTCGCTGCCCTGGCGGTATTCATAAAAAGAGCCATGGAGGCTGTTGGCGCCGCTCTTAGTGACGACGTTGACGGTGGCGCCGCCGCCACGCCCGAACTCGGCTGAAAAGGCGTTCGTCTGAACCTTGAACTCGGCGATGGAGTCGAGCGAGGGCGCGATGGCAAAAGTGCGGCCTTCGTTTACATTCTGATCGTAGAGATTGTTGTCCGTGCCGTCCAGCACGTAGTTGTTTTGATACTGCCGGATGCCATTGGCGGTAAACGCACCGCTGCCGGAGCCGTCGCGGACCGAAGGCGTGACGGAGGCGACCCCGACCGCGAGTTTCGCCAGCGTGCCATAATTGCGGTCAGATAGCGGCAGCTCGTTCTTGATCTCGCCGGAGATCAGTTGGCCTTTGGAGACATCGACCGTCTGCAAGGTCGTGGCTTCGGCTGCCACCGTCACCGATTCCGAAACGCTGCCGATGGTCAGCGAAACGACCACGCGCGGCGTTTGCTGTACGCCGACCTGCACCGTCTCGGAGACCGCTTTCCGGAAGCCTTCCTTTTCCACGGTGACCTGATAGTCGCCGGGACGCAACGGACTGGCCGTCCAAACCCCGAGCCCGTTGGAAGCGCCGCTGACCTCGGCGTTCGTGCTGACGTTCCGCACCGTCACCTTGGCCCCCGGCACAGTCGCCCCGCCGGGGTCGACCACCGAGACGAGGAGACCGCCGGCATCCTGTTGCGGGAAAGCCAGCGGCACGATCAACACCAGCGCGACCAATGCAACGTAACAAAGTCTAAAGCGCATAGATCACCCCAATCTTGAAGTAGCGTAACACAGCCTAGTGTACGGCAATTGACCCACCCCGACTATTAACAACGTTCGCTCTTGCCGTGAAAATATGATTACCGTCGAGGCTGCGGTCGAAACGCTCATTGTCGAAACGCTCACAGAGTGGCGGCTCGGAATCGTGCTATACTTTGTTCCCGATTCGAGGTCATCTATGCTCCGGGTACTCGCAGCGGTCCTGGCCTGCACGCTTCCCTTGGCAGCGCAGGATACCCCTGAGGAGAAGATCCCCAAGGAGAATCCCCACACTGCACCGGCCGACGTTTCTCGCGGCCAGCACTTGTTTTTCGGCCACTGCGCCCCCTGCCATGGCCCGCGCGGCGAGGGAGGCCGCGGCCCGACCCTCGCCCGGCCGAAGCTGCCCCGGGCTGCCGACGATCAGGCGCTCTTTAAGGTCATGCGCAACGGCATCGAAGGAACCGAGATGCCCGGCGCCTGGGCGATGATCGATCGCGAGGTGTGGCAAACGGCGGCGTTTGTTCGGACTCTCGGCCAGACTCCCATCGAGCAGGTGCCCGGCGACGCCGCCCGCGGCGAACAGGTCTACGGGGGCAAAGGGAAGTGCTCGCAGTGCCACACGGTGAAGGGCCGCGGCGGAAACCTCGGTCCCGAGCTCACCGAGATCGGCGCCCGCCGCAGCGCCGCGTACTTGCGCCGGGCGCTGCTCGAACCAGAGGCCGAGGTTCCCGAGGGCTTCTTGCAGGTTCGCCTGGTCGCCAAGGACGGCCGCCGGCTGACCGGCGTTCGCCTGAACGAGGACACCTACTCCTTGCAGGTGCGCGATCTCTCCGGCGTCCCACACTCGTTTTGGAAGACGGATTTGACGGAGCTGCACAAGGACTGGAAGAAATCCCCCATGCCGGGTTATCGCGGCGTCTTGTCCGATGCCGAGATTGAGGATCTGATCGCTTACCTGGTTGGTCTGCGAGGTAGCTCATGAAACGGACGTTGTTGATAATGGCCGTGGGGCTTCCCCTGGCGGCCCAGGTAACCTACCAACGCCTTCAGAAGGCCGAGGCCGAGCCCGGCAACTGGCTGACCTACTCGGGCAACTACAGCTCTCACCGTTTCTCCCGCCTCAACCAGATCAACGCCACCAACGTGAAGCGTCTGAAGCCCGCTTGGGTCTACCAGATCCGTACGCGCGACAAGTTCGAGACGACGCCGCTGGTGGTGGACGGCATCATGTACGCAAGCGAGCCGCCCAGCAACGTCACGGCCCTCGACACCCGCACCGGCCGCACCCTATGGACTTACCGCCGCACGATTCCCAAGGACGTGCGGGTCTGCTGCGGGCAGGTGAACCGCGGCGTGGCGGCGCTGGATGATCAATTGTTCATCGGCACCGTGGATGCTCACCTGGTCGCGCTCGACATGAAGTCGGGCCTGGTCCGCTGGGATACCACGGTCGGCGATTACAAGATCGGCTACTCGATCACCGTCGCTCCGCTCGCGGTCAAGGACAAGATAGTGGTCGGCGTCGCCGGCGGGGAATACGGCGTCCGCGGCCTGGTGGCGGCCTATGACGCCAAGACCGGCAAGGAAGCGTGGCGCTTCTACACCATCCCCTTCCCCGGCGAGCCCGGTAACCAGACCTGGGCCGGCGAGAGCTGGAAGACCGGCTCGGCCACCACCTGGGTCACCGGCTCCTACGATCCGGAGCAGAACCTGGTTTTCTGGGGCACGGGCAACCCGGGGCCGGATTGGAACGGCGACGTCCGCGCCGGCGACAATCTCTATTCCGATTGCCTGCTCGCCCTGGACGCCGACACCGGCAAGCTGAAATGGTATTACCAGTTCACGCCGCACGACGTCCACGACTGGGACTCGACCGAAGTGCCCGTCCTGGCCGACAGCGTGGTGCGCGGCGAGAAGCGGAAGGTCGTGCTGTTCGGCAATCGCAACGGCTTCTACTACGTTCTGGACCGCAAGACCGGCCAGTTCCTGGTGGGCAAGTCCTATGTGAGGCAGACCTGGGCCAAGGGCCTCGATGACAGCGGCAAGCCGGTCCGCCTGCCGGGAACGTTCCCCACGGTCGAAGGCACGAAGGTCTATCCCAGCGTCCCCGGCGGCACAAACTGGTTCAGTCCGTCCTATAGCCCGATGACGAGCCTGTATTACGTCGCGGCGCGGGAAGAGGGGGCGCTGTATTACCAGGGCGAAGCGGAGTACAAGGCCGGCAGCCTGTTCAACGCCGGCGGCTCCCACGAAATCCCGGGCGAGGAAGGCTGGGGCGCGATCCGGGCGCTCAAGCCGGCCACCGGGGAAATGGTCTGGGAGTTCAAGCTGCATTCAGCGCCGTGGGCCGGCGTGCTCTCGACCGCGGGCGGCCTGGTCTTCGGCGGCACGAACGAAGGCGAGGTCTTTGCTCTGGACGCTGCCAGCGGCAAGCCACTGTGGAATTTCGAGGCCGGCGGCTCCATCGCGGCCAATCCCATCAGCTACCTCAGCCGCGGCAAGCAGCAAGTCGCCATCGCCGCCGGAAGCGCCATCTTTGCCTTTGGGCTCGAAGAGTAACGCCCTGCTGGTAATCTCGCTGGCGCCGGCGCTGTGCCTCGGCCAGGCGCGCGTGGATCTCGCGCGCGGCCAGCGCCTCTACTTGAGCAATTGCGCTCCCTGTCACGGACCCACCGGCAACGGCGGGAAGGGCTCCGATCTGACCCGCCCCGACCTCCCCCGCGCCTCCGATGACCAGGCCTTCTTCAACATCATCCGCCGCGGCATCCCCGGCACCGAGATGCCCAACACGCGGCACCTGCTCGACCGTGACATCGCGGACGTGATCGCCTATGTCCGCACCCTGAGCCGCTCCGCGCCACCGGCCGTCACCGGAGACCCCGCGCGCGGCGCCGGGCTTTACCGCGCCAAAGGGAACTGCGCGCAGTGCCACATGATCCGCGGCGAGGGCGGACGACTCGGCCCCGAGCTCACCGCTATCGGCTTTCACCGCAGCCCCGGCTATCTGCGCAACTGCATACTCAACCCCGAGGCGTGCTCTTTCGACAGCTTTTTCCTGTATCGCTTTGTGACCCTGATTCCCGACAATTTCCTCCAGGTGCGCGTGGTAACCACGGACGGCCGCCGGATCACCGGCCTCCGCCTCAACGAAGATCCGTTCTCGATCCAGATCCGCGACTTCTCCGACCACATCTATTCGTTCTGGAAGAGCGATCTCGCCGAGCTCGACAAGCAGTGGGGCAGATCTCCCATGCCGGGCTTTCGCGACGTTTTCACGCCGGGTGAGCTCGACGATCTGGTCGCCTACCTGACCTCGCTGCGATAGCCAGCCAACGCTGAACTTCTTCTGCCGGTGCTATCATCGGCACCGGGAGAATTGACCAATGCCGCCCAGCAAGCCGTCCCTGTTCGCTGTTCTTCTGCTGCTCGCCGGCGCATCCTGCGCGCCCAACCGGGAGTCCGGACGAACCAGCAAGCTGCAAAGCCGGTCCTTTGGCAAAACCCAGGCCGGCGAAGGGGTGGAACTCTATACGCTGAGCAACTCCAAGGGCGTCGAAGCGGCGATCATGAACTACGGCGGAATCGTGATCTCCCTCAAGGCCCCCGATCGTGCCGGCCGGGTCGATGACGTTGTCCTGGGCTTCGATACGCTCGATGGCTATCTGAAGGTCCACCCCTACTTCGGGGCCATCATCGGCCGGTACGGCAACCGCATCGGCAAAGGCCGGTTTTCCCTGAACGGCGTCCCATACACTCTGGCCCGCAACGATGGCGAAAACCACCTGCACGGCGGCCTCCGGGGCTTCGACAAGGTCGTCTGGAAAGCCCGCGAGGTTCCGCATCAGGAGGGGTCAAGCCTCGAGTTGACGTATCTCGGCAAAGACGGCGAAGAAGGCTATCCGGGCAATCTCTCAGTAACCGTCACCTACACGCTGACCGAAAACAACGAGCTGAAGATCGACTACCGCGCCACCACCGACAAAGACACCGTCCTGAACCTCACCAACCATTCCTACTTCAATCTGGCCGGCCAAGGGGAAGGCGACATTCTCGGGCACCGGCTAACGATTAACGCCGGCCGTTTCACCCCCATTGACGCCGGGCTGATCCCCACCGGCGAGCTGCGAAGCGTCGAAGGCACTCCCTTCGATTTCCGCCAGCCGCACGCGATCGGAGAACGCATCGACGGCAAGGCCGAACAGTTGGTGTTCGGCAAAGGCTACGATCACAATTTCGTGCTGAACCGCTCGGGCGGCGCTCTGGAGTTGGCGGCGAGGGTGGTCGAGCCGAAATCGGGCCGCGTGTTGGAGGTTCTCACCACCGAGCCCGGCGTGCAGTTTTACACCGGTAACTTTCTCGACGGCACGATCCACGGCAAGGCGGGCAAAGCCTACCAGCGCCGTTACGCTTTCTGCTTGGAGACGCAGCACTTTCCCGATTCGCCCAACCAGCCAAGCTTTCCGTCCGCCGTTTTGAAGCCCGGCGCCGCCTACCAGACGAGCACCGTCTTCCGATTCTCCACCGATTCGTCGCGGTAGAACGTGTAAGATCTACCGACAACAAGCCGCAAGGTCTGAGCGCCGGGAGGCAGTCACCCTAAAACCACATCGCCTTGTTGACCACGTTCCGCAGCGGCTCGCCCCGGCTGAAGCGGCCGACGTTGTCGAGCAGCACCGCCAGGTGCCGCTCCGGAATGCGAGGCGACACGCCCGCGACGTGCGGCGTCAGGACCACGTTGTCCATCTTCCACAGCGGGTGGCCCGGCGGCAGCGGCTCGGTCTCAAACACGTCCAGTCCCGCACCCGCAATCTCGCCGGCTTCGAGGGCCGCGGTGAGGTCGCCCAGATCCACAATCACGCCGCGGCCGATGTTGATCAGGTAGGCCGTTTTCTTCATTTGCTGAAACTGCGCCCGCCGAAACAACTTGACCGTCTCGGGCGTGTGCGGCGCCGCGATCACCACGAAGTCGCTTTCGGCCAGCAGCTTCGGAAGCTCCGCCGGCCTCCACAGGGCGCTCACTCCTTCCGGCGCCTGTGTCTGGACCGGATCGACGGCCACCACCCGCATACCAAACGCCAGCCCCCGCCGCGCGATTTCCTTTCCGATGTGCCCGAGCCCTACCACGCCGAGCGTCGCATCCGGCAAATGCAGATGAGCCCGATCGAGCGCCGTGGCACGCCCCGGCCCCGTCAGGTAATCCGCCCGCTCCGGCTCGCCGCCGGCCGGCTCCCAGCGGCCTGCCGCCTGGTTGCGAATGTACCGGTGGAAGTTCCGCGCAAAGCACAGGATGAAGCCAAACACGTGATCGGCGATCACGTCCGAAAACAGCCCCCGCATGTTGGTGAGCTGGCAGGGGTGGGAAACAAGCTCCGGGAAGACGTAGTGCTCCAGGCTCGCCGTCGGCGACTGCACCCAACCGAGGCGCCCCGCCGCAGCCAGCAGTGCCGGCGTGATCTTCCCGAAAAATGCATCGGCGTCGGCGATCTCCCGCAACGCCTCTTTTTCGTCCGCCGCATTCACGACCCGCATCGCCCCGGCCGCCGCCGCAATCTTGTCAAGCCTCTCGGTCTCTACCCGCGGATGGATTAGCAGTTTCATCAATGGGATTCTATCAGCCTGCGGCCGATTCGCATTCAGCGAATCCACTTTTCAGAGGACGATTTCTCGGGCCTTGTACTTCTTCGCATAGACCTTCTCGTCCACCCGTACGCCCAGGCCGGGGGCTTTCGAGACGGTGTAGGAGCCGTCGCGGAAAGCGTAGCCTTCGACGATGAGGACGTCGCAGCGGGAGCGGTCGTTTTCGGCGGGGATGGCCGAGCGGGTGACCTTGCCAAAGTGCAGACCCATCAGACCGCCGATCTGGGATCCCCAGTTGTGCGGAATACAGTGGGCGCCGCTCGACTCGCTCAGCTCGGCCGCTTCCCGATTCGCGAGGAAGCCGGCGCGGCGAATGTCGATCTGAGTCACGTCGATCAGCAGCGGCTTCATGTAAGGGCGCAGCTCCTCGGCCGAATCCATGTCCTCGCCGTCGGCGATGAAGGTCTTCATGCCGGCCTGGCGCATCTTCTCTTTGAGCCGCGTGTAGAGGGCCACGTCCTGCGGAAAGATCTCCTCGATCCAGTAAAGGTTCGATTTCTGGGTTTCGGAAAGGAAGCGCCAGGCCAGGTCGAACTCGCCGCGGTAGCCATTGTTGGCGTCGGCCATAAGCTTGACTTCCGGTCCAATGGCTCGCCGGACGGCATTCACCACCTCGACGTCGCGCTGCACGCCGGCCAGTTCGGGGATCCATTTGAAGTTGCGTCCGACCTTCATCTTCATGGCGCGATAGCCGGAGCGGATGGACTCTTCCGCCTCTTCCACCACCGCCGCCACGCCCTTCTCGGGCCGCATCACGTCGCTGAAGTAGAGCGTACCGTCGTAGACATCCACGCGATCGCGGACCGGCTCGCCCAGCAGCTCATGACAGGGAACCTGGAGGAGCTGCCCGATCAGATCGAACAGGGCGCTGTCCAGAATGCGGTAGCGGCTGAGCACGGCCTGATGTTCGGGCGCGCGGCCGCGGAGCCGCCGGCCCTCGATCCGGTAGAGCTCGAGCGGATTGGCCCCGACCACGGTCCGCAGGGCTTCGAGCATCGGTTTGTCCGGCGGCGGGTAATAAAGGACGCCCGTGCCCGAAACGCCCTGGTCGGTGAAGATCCGCAGCAGGTGATTCTGATAGGTATCCCCCATCGGCGCCCGGGCCGAGGAGTTCATGGCCACGGTTTTGTGAAAGCGCCCCTCGATGGGCGTGACCGTAAGGCGGGTGATCTTGATGGGCGAACGCGGAGCGGCCGCGGCGGCGGCCACGCCGGCCAAAGAAAGAAAGTCACGGCGGCGCATAACGACCTCAGCCCGGGAACTGCTCCCTGGCGCCCGCCATCACGCTCCTCAGACATCGGGGAATGGCCGCGCGCCCGGAGCTTCCGCACAGGATACCAGGGAGGCGTCGCCGCGTCGCTTCAACTGCCCGCAGGCGGCGAAGATGTCGCGGCCGCGCGGCTTGCGGATGAAGCAGGGAAAGCTCCGCTTTACGATCCGTTGGAAGGCGAGCACCCGCTCCGGATCGGGCGTCCGGAAATCGATGCCGGGGCCGGGATTGAAAGCGATCAGGTTCACCATGCACTTCAGGCCGGCCAGCAGCCGCACCACGCGGCGGGCGTCCGGGTCGGAGTCGTTCACGCCGCCGAGCAGTACATATTCGAACGACAGCTTTTCCCACGGCCGGAGCGGATAGGCCCGGCAAGCTTCGAGCAGGCCGGCGAGTTTGTATTTCCTGGTAATGGGCATGAGCCGCTCGCGCATCTCCTCGGTGGAAGCGTTCAGCGAGACGGCCAGCTTGGGCCGCACCGGCTCCCGCCCCATCTCGGCGATCCGGGGCGTGATCCCGGCGGTGGATAGCGTGATCCGGCGGCTCGACAGCGCCAGGCCGCCCGGGTCCGCCAGCAGCCGGGTGGCCTTGATCACGCTGGGCAGGTTCAGCAGCGGCTCGCCCATGCCCATCAGGACCACGTTCAACCGCCTCCCTTCCGCGGCGGGCAGGCCGTTCTCTCGCGCCGCCACCAGCACCTGCCCCACGATCTCTCCGGCGGTCAGATTCCGCGCCAGGCCCAACAGGGCGGTGAAGCAAAACTGGCAATCGACCGGGCAGCCGACTTGCGTGGAGATGCAGATCGTGTCGCGATCCGGTTCCGGCATCCAGACCGTTTCGATCGTCTGGCCGTCGGCCAGCCGCAGCAGGTAGCGGATCGTGCCGTCGGCCGAGCCGAACTGGCGCTCCACGGCGGGCAGCCCCACCTCGAACTCCCGCTCCAGGGCCCGGCGCAGCTTCGCCGGCAGTCCCCGGATCTGATCCAGGGCGCCGGCCCGGCCCTGGTAGATGCCGTCATAGATCTGCTGCGCGCGATATCGAGGCTCGCGTTGCGCGGCGACGATCTGGACCAAGTCGCTCTTTTCCAATCCGAGCAGCGGCTGAGGCATCCTTCCCCTATTATAGCCTTCCCCGTAACAATTTGAAAATAAATGGCTTAACACGTCTAGTCGGCGAACCCGAGCCTGTGGTAAGCTGGATCTGTGCCGTTTCCCCTGCGGCATGGCGCTTCTCCTTTTCCGGACAACTGCGGTGCCAGCCATCAAGTCGGAAACTCGCAATATCGAAAGAGCAGAACTTCCCAACGGCCTGGCCGTGATCTCGGAGGTGATGCAGCACGTCCGTTCGGTTTCGATCGGCGTGTGGATCAAGACGGGTTCGCGCCACGAGCGGCCCGAGGAGAACGGCATCTCGCACTTCATCGAGCACATGGTCTTCAAGGGCACCACCACGCGCTCGGCGGAGGACATCGCCCGCTCGGTCGACTCCGTCGGCGGCCACCTGGACGCCTTCACCGCCAAGGAGATGATCAGCTTCAGCACCAAGGTGCTTGACGAGCACCTGCCCCTGGCCTTCGACGTTCTCTCCGACCTCGTGCTGCACCCCGTCTTTCAGGAAGAGGACATCCAGAAAGAGCAGGGCGTGGTGCTCGAAGAACTGAAGATGGACGAGGACAGCCCGGACTTCCTGGTCCACGAAATCTTTTCCGGCAATTTCTGGAAGGACCATCCCATCGGCAAGCCGATCATCGGCAGCAAGAAAACGATCCGGAGCTTCGACCGCAGCCTGTTGCGGGCCTATTATGACCAGGCCTACGGGCCCGCCAACATCCTGGTCACCGCCGCCGGACGCCTGGATCACGACCATCTCATGCGGCTGGTGGAGCAGGCCTTCGGAGGGCTGGAGCCTCGCCCGGCGCCGCAGCAAGACCGGGCCCCTTCCACTCACGCCATCATCGCCCTGCGCGACAAGCCGGCGCTGGAGCAGGTTCACATGTGCCTGGGCGTACCGAGCTACCCACTGGCCGACGACCGCCGCTACGCGACCTACGTTCTCAACACTCTGCTCGGCGGCGGCATGAGCTCGCGGCTGTTCCAGAACATCCGCGAGAAACAGGGCCTCGCCTATGCCGTTTACTCCGAGCTGAGCCCCTACCGCGACACCGGCTGCCTCTCCATTTACGCCGGCACCTCGCTCGAAAGCGCCGAGCGCGTAGTCGAGTCTATCCTCAAGGAGTTTCGCGAGATCAAGGGCGGCCAGATCCCGGTGGAAGAGCTGCGCCGCGCCAAGGACCACCTGAAGGGCAGCCTAATGCTGAGCCTGGAATCGACCTCCAGCCGCATGGCCAACCTGGCGCGCCAGGAAATGTACTTCGGCCGCTTCGTCTCGCTCGACGAGCTGATCGACCAGATCGAGCAGGTCACCGCCTCCGAGGTGCAGCAGATCGCCTGCGAATCGTTCAATCAGAAGCAAATCGCGCTAACCGTGCTGGGCAATCTCAACGGCTTCAAGATGGGTCGGGAAAAGCTGGTGTGCTAGCAACGGTTTCCGGGAAGTCCGCCAACGGGGGAGCTACTGCATCATGCAGAAGCAGGTTGAAGGTGGCACGATCAGCATCTTGGCTATGATCGGCTGGATCTGAAAGAGCAGGAACGCGGAAAGGAATACGGTTGCCGCGTAGAGGCCCTCGAGGATTTTCATGGGGCCGTGCGACGCGGCAGGCTGATTTCCACCTCGAACTTGAGCCAGTCGATCCGGCCGAGATTGTCTCCACCTGCGGCTTTCTCGGCCGGGCTGATCCTGGAATCCAGAATTTTCAGCAGGCCCTTTCCCATCGGCGACGAGCCGAGCTTCCGATACGCCTCCTGAACCTGCTCCTCTGAGTTGTTGTACTGCCAGAGAAGCCGGTCGACCCACTGCCGCTCGCGCTTGTAGTCGTCACAGGTCAAAACAAACTGAAACTCACGGGGAGACCACTTCACGGCATCCTCGGCCTTCGTGCCGTAGGATGTATCGAGGTAGCGCGCGTTACTGGAGCGAAACGGCGGGGTGGCGATCCACGCGAATTCATCGCACTGCTGATCTTTTGGACGGTCTTTTAGGAACACCTCGATGTGCCAGCCTTCGATCGCCCCAGGGTCTATAGCCGTTGGAGTGAGTGCGAAGACCAGCCCGGCCCCAATCTCCCGGTGGAATTCCTGGCCGCGGGAGACTTCACCAGACAGGCGGAGGGGACGCTCCGGCGAAGCTCCGCTGAGTGTAGAGCAGAGCAGAAGAATCGTCCAGACCCGCATACAAACGATTGTATCAGCCGCCTGGAACCGGCCGGTTGATGTGTTCCGGAGAGGAACGTGACGCTGCTGACATCTTGACGGCCCTAGGGCTTGATCGAATACCGCTTGCCCTCCCGATCTTCCACGACAATCATTTCCGTCTGCGGGTCCCAGTTCACCCGAACCAGGTCGGCGGTGGTGGGGCTTTCGATCGGGGTCCAGG
>JBGOUJ010000043.1:0-23297 GCA_041477005.1 Terriglobia bacterium
CCAGGAGTGGCTCGACCGGGCGGCCTTGGGCGTA
This sequence comes from Terriglobia bacterium, assembly GCA_041477005.1. Taxonomy (GTDB): domain Bacteria; phylum Acidobacteriota; class Terriglobia; order Bryobacterales; family JACQDG01; genus JBGOUJ01. The sequence continues at coordinate 35 of JBGOUJ010000043.1, forward strand.
GGCGGCGGCGTTGGCTCCGATGCGGCGGTAGTGGTCCAGGGTGAGCTGGGAGGCCTGGGAGAACAGCTCGAGATTGTTGAGGGGCAGGAGGCCGCGGCGGTGGATGACCGTGGTGCCTTTGGATTGCACGGCAATGGCGATACCCGAGCCGGAGAGTTGGGAGGCGGTGAAGCCCATTTGGCCGAGGTCGGAGGTGTGGCAGATACGGACGACGCGGGCGGGCAGGCCGGACGGGGCGATTCCGGCGAGGAGCTGGGCCAGCACGTCGGTCAGCGGGAGGCCGTTCACCGTGTAGTGCAGGCGGGAGCCAAAGGCCGGACCCACGGCGATGAGGACTTCGGGAGAGGTGGAGGGCTCGGCCGGGCCGGAAACGGCGAAGGGGAAGGGTGGGGAGGCTGCCGGGGAGCCGAGGGTTTGGGGGTCGAAGGCTTGGGGGAGGTCGCAGATTTCCTGCCAGCGCGGGCCGGTGGGACGGTAGCCGGTGCCGGGGCCCTGGTAGTCGTTGGGTTCGTTTGGAATGGTCAGAACGGCGGCGGGTTGGAGGTAGTCGCCGAGGGCGCGCTGGCGCTGGATTTCCGAGATGGCTTGGGCGACGTCGGGGAAGCCGCCCGCTTCCAGACCCTCGACCACGTCCTGGGCGGTGGCCGGGGAGGTGAGGAAGCGCTCGGCCGAGGCCAGGTCCTCCGCCATGTCGCGGTCGGGCATATCGGGGGAGGCGTAGCCGGTGGTGGCGGCCTCGATCTCGGCAGGGGTGATGGGGGGGAAGCCGAAATGCCGGAAGACGACCTGGAGGGCTTGGGCGGCGCGGCGGCGGACGGCGAGAACCTCGTCCTCGCGGACCGGACGGAGGCCGGCGTCGACTTGCATGTCGCGCTGGAGGACGAGGTAGTCGTCGAAATCGTCGCAGTCGAAGTTGCCGCCGCCGAACATGTTGTCTTGCTTGGGGACCGCCGAGTAACCAGAGTGAATAAAGTCGCTTCCGGGCAGGAATTGAAGCATTAGTTTAGCTGTCTTGCGGATGGGGGAGTGGGAGGCCATGGCGTCGTTGCCGGTGGCGACCTCGAGGTCAAGCAGGGCGGCGAGAAGATTTTCGGCGGCGACTCCGGCGACTCCGGCGGGGAGGGATTCCGGGAGAGCGATGCAGGAGATGGACCCGTTCTGGACGCCTTGGGAACCGGCGCCTTTGGTCATGAGGAGGCAGCGAGCTTCGAGGTAGAGCATGGACTGGCCCTGGGCGTGGGCCATGAGGGCCTCCGAGCCGGTGCCGGAAGTGAAGCGGATCTTGACGCCACGGGAGGCGTAGGCGGCGGCCAGGAATCCTTTGGACCAGGGGGTGTCGTCGCCGTCGATGAAGGCGGGGTCGGTGCCATAGACGGAGAGGGTTTCAGCGTAGGTAGTGAGACCCTTCATGGCCAGAGTCAGGCTCATAGCCTCCTCGACGGCGCATTGGGTGAGGACGCCGGGGCGGCCGGTTTGGGAGCCGACCAGAATGGCGAGGGCGTTCCAAGGGGCGTAGCGGGAGACGCCGACCGTGGTCTCGATCTCGGCGAAGCCGCGCAGGGCGGCCTCGGCCGCGTCGGCGGCGAGGAGGGCGGGGGAGTCCTTGCGGTTGGTGACGTGAGCCTGGTTGGCAGGCCTGCGCCGGACGCGCATCTTGGCCAGAGCCATCATCATCTCGACCACGTTGAGGTGGCGGACGATGTCGACGAGCTTGGCGGCGGTGCAGCCGGAGAGGAGGCGGACGACGGCGGCGCGGGGGACGTTGATGTCGACCAGCATGCGGGCGAGTTGGAGGGAGCCGGTGGCCATGGCCTCGACGGCCACGTCCAGGTTGATGGCGTGGTCGGCGATGAAGGTATCAATCATGTCGAACTGGTCCCGGGGGCGGGTGTCCATCTCGACGATTTGGCCGGCTTCGAGTCGGAGGGAGGGGGAGGGATCAGCGGGGGCGCTGTGGAGGATCAGGCCGGCTTCGGGCCAGGGGTGGATGAAGGTGTCCTGGTGGATGTCGCGGGAGGCGCGGCGAAGGAAACGGGCGGAGGGCATGCGGGTGTGGGGTCTGGGGTGGTGGGTGTTGGTCCGGATTATGGAGTGTTCGGCAGGAGCGTCCCGTCGGGCTTCACTTTGATCTCCGACTCTTTCCCGGCCGTTTTCACATGGGCCTCGTAGGCGACGATGAAGTTGTTCTCGGTGATGGACTCCACCAGCCGGATCTTGCCCTTGCCGGCTCCCTTTTCGAGGGCGCCCCGGACCGCCGGGGATAGGGAAGCCAGAGTGACCTCTTCTTCGATGGTCACGATCGCGCCGGCGGGGTCCATCAGCACGTCCTTGGTGTGGCCGCCTATCTTCAGTTCGACCTCGTAGAACGTTTTGCCGCCTGCGACCTCTTTCGAGAGGCCTCGTATGGACGCCCCTTTGCTTTGCTCGAGCACCGTCTTCTGGACGGCAGGGGGGAGGTCCTTCCTCTTCACGCGCGTTTCGGTGTCCTGGGCGGGAGCGGGGAGCAGAAGGCCGAGAGTGAGTATTCCGAAGATCAGTTTGTCCATGGGGATATCTACATGCGGATGACTTCGTCCCATTTGGCTTCTTTGCCGGTTTCGATGGCGACACGGCCCAGGATGGCGGTGAAGGTGCTGTCGGCGGCGGCGAAGGCCAGGTTCTCCTTGGGAACTTCGCCGCGGACGCCGGCCAGGAAGTGCTTGACCCCGTCCAGGGTAATGTCGTAGCTGGTGGTAGCGCGCACGGGCTCGGCGCCGCCGTTCCACAGGGTGTAACCGCGCCTCGAGGTCTCGATAGCGCCCTTCTCGCCGATGAAAGTCTCGGCGACGTGCTGGAAGCCGCCCTTGGAGAACTGGTTGGCGCTATAGGAAAAGATGCGGCCATCGTCGAAGCGGTAGGTAAGGGCCAGGTGGTCCATGATATTACCGATATCGGTGCGGACCTGGCGGCCGCCATACCCCATGGCCGTCACCGGATGCTTGCCCACGAACCAGTTGACCACGTCGATGTTGTGGCAGTTCTGCTCGACGATGATGTCGCCGCCCAGCTCCTTGTAGAACAGCCAGTTGCGCACCTTCTCTTCGGAGGCGGGGTGACCGGAGCGGCGCGGCAGGTCGCCGCCCAGCCAAGAGGCCCGGATCATCTGGATGGCCCCGATCTCGCCCGCCTGAACCAGCTGGTAAGCCTTCCGGTACTCCACGCCGAAGCGCTGCTGATAGTCCACCAGGATCATCAGGTCGGGACCGGCGCGGCGGGCGGCGGCTAGAAAGCGGCGCACCCCGGCCGAGTCCACGCCCACGGGTTTTTCGAGGAAGATGTGCTTCTTCGCCGCCACCGCCATCTCGAAGTGCTCGGGATGCAGGTAGGGAGGAGTGGCGATGTAGACGGCGTCCACGCCGGAGTCGAGCAGGGCCTGCGGGGTCTTATAGGTATTGGCAGACGGGGCGGGGATCTTGGCTTTGGCTGCGGCGAGCTGATCGTCGTAGAGGTCGCACAGGGCGCTGACCTGGAGGTTGGCGTCCTTCAGGAACAGCCGGGTAATCGCCTGGCCGCGGCGGCCGGGGCCGATCACTCCGAGCTTGACGGCCGAGTTGGCCGGGGTTCCGTAGACCGAGCCCGGTTGTAGGATAGTCCAGCCCGCAGCACTGGCGGCGCCGGCGGCGCGGGAGAATTCGCGGCGGGTGGTGGTTTCGCTCATGGCGTCCTCCTCTCCGGGCATTCTAGCAAATGTCCAGCCAGCCCCTGGGGCCGAGCGACCCTGTGGCGGAGAGCCGGGATCGATCCCCCTGTTCAGAATCTGGACTGAAGAAGAGGCCACTGCGGAAGTAGTTGACTTCGAGGGCCAGAGCGAGGGCGGTGATGGCGTTCGACCTGGCGTTCCTGGTCGTCGGAGTTGAATGGCCGATGCGGATGCCGCGGTAGCGGCCGTCCGTGGCGGCCCGCCTTTTCAGGCGGCCCGTCTTTCTGGAGTCTTGGCCCGAACCACCAGATCGACATCGCAATCCAGAATAGGGAGCAGAGAAAGGAACTGATCGACAGCCGTCGCACCATCGCACGCTGGGACCAGGGACTTGCCTCCAGCCCCCAGAAATTGCCACCGGACACAGGCTGGCCCAGGGCGGCGGCCGCCGCGGAGGCGTTGTCGCTGGCCGCTCCCGACTGTTCTTTTTTTTCGCAAGAACAGTGACAACTCCACGCAGCGTAATACGTTATTCTGGAAGCTCCCAGGCAATGCGATGGCAGTTTCGATCGTTATCCCCAGCAAGAACGCCGGCGACGGGTTCCGCGAGACGCTGGAATCCATTCGGGGGCAAAGGGGCTTTTCGGCCGGGCTGATTGTGGTGGACTCGGGCTCGTCGGATGGCACCGTGGCGCTGGCGCGCGAGCATGGCGCCCGTACGATTTCCATCTCGCCGGCCTCCTTCAATCACTCAGGATGCGGTTCCGGCGGACGACCGCTGGCTGGAGCAGCTACTCGCGCCATTCCGAGACGAGCGGGTGGCCGGCGTCTCCGGCCGGCAGATCGCGCGGCTCCATGCTGCAGCCTGCGAGGCCGGAGTGGCTCCCCCTCACCCGCGCCTCGACGTGGTGCGGCCGGCCGTCGCGCAGCCGTCCCGGCAGCGCAATCTCGAAGGCGGCTCGTCCGTCGCCGATACCTGCCTGCAGGAGGTCCTCGCGGAATACCAAAGCGGCATTCTATCTCTTGGCGCCGCAGGCGTCAACCCGACCTCACCCCAGCACGCTGATGAAAAAAGCGCACGGCCCCGTCTTCAACCCGGAGACGCATAGGTTGCTGAACCCGAAAGGAAAGAAGTTTCTCTGCGTTCCTACAGTTGGTGTTCCTGCAGTTGGCCGGCGGCCTTTTTTCGCTACTCTGCCAGTCTAGGGCAGTCCGAATGCGATGATGTTGGACCCTGCGGCAGCCGCGACGTACTGCTTGCCCTTCACCATGTAGGTCATCGGGGAGGCTTTCCACATCTGGTTCGTCTGGAAATACCACAGCAGTTTACCGGTCTTGGCATCTAGAGCCGTGAAAGCGCCGCTGTCCTCCCCGAAAAAGACCAAGCCGCCCGCCGTGGACAAAACGCCTCCCCACGTGACGGAGGGACCGATCTGGGGATATTCCCAAACAATTTTCCCCGTCTGCAAGTCGAGCGCCCGCAGAAATTTCTGGCCGGGCTCGCCGGGAATTTCGCGATTGCCGCCGCCATAAAAGGATTTCCCCGGCTCCCACCAGGCCGATGACTTGGTGTAGATTTCGCACTTTTCCATGGCCAGGAGATAGAATAAGCCGGTGTTCGGGTTGTAGGCGGTGGACATCCAGTTGGTGGCGCCTGAAACGGCGGGGCAAACTTTGACTCCTTCGGTGGTGGGGACGCTGCCGGGCGCCACCTGTGGCCTGCCATCCCGGCCGATACCGGTGGCCCACGTCAGCTTGTGAACGAAGGGCTGGGCCAACAGTAACTGGCCGTTGGTCCGATCGAGGACGTAGAAGAAGCCGTTGCGGTTGCCCTGCGCCAGCAGCTTTCGGGGCCGTCCCTGAAATTGGGCATCGATAAGCATTGGCACTTGAACGGCGTCCCAGTCGTGCAAATCGTGTGGAGTATATTGATAGTACCAACGTAGTTGGCCGGTGGCGGGCTGGAGCGCCACCACCGAGGCGGAGTACAGGTTGTCTCCTTTTCTCTCGTCGCCGTTGTAATCGGGGCAGGGATTGCCGGTAGTCCAATACAGCAAATCGGATTCGGGATCGTACGTGCCCGTAAGCCAGGCCAAAGCGCATCCATGCTCGATGGCCCGGCCGACCCACGTTTCCGATAACGGCTCGCCCGGAGCGGGCATGGTCCAGAATTGCCACACGCGCTTGCCGGTGCCGGCCTGGTACGCGGCGATGAAGCCGCGCGCGCCCTCATCGCCGCCGGAGGTTCCCGAGATCACCAGATCTTTCACCACCAGCGGCGCCGACGTCGCTCCGTAGTGCTGGCGGTAGTCGGCCATCTCCACGTCCCAAAGCAACTGGCCGTTCGACCGGTGCAGAGCGATCAGGTGGGCATTGTCGGTGACCATGAACACGCGGTCGCCCAGCAGCGCCACACCGCGGTTGATCGCTCCGGCCGCGTCCCCGATCACTCCCTTGGTGAGTGGCCGCGCGTAGTGCCAGATTTGCCGTCCATTAACCGGATCGATGGCATAAGCCTCATTCGCCGCAGTCACGTACATCACGCCGCCCGACACCACCGGCGTGACCTCCAGGCGCCGGGAGTTCGCTATCGGGAAAAGCCACTTCGGCCCGAGCTGCCCGACGTTCCCGGTGTGGATCTGAGGCAGCGGACTGTAGCGGTTGCCGCTCAGCCGGCCGTGATAAGTCGGCCACTCGCCGGGCTTGGGATCGATCAGGTCGGAGAACGGAACGGCGCCGCCGATCCCACCGGCAAATTCGCCCGGCGCAGCTTTCAGTCCGGAGAGCCTGCTCAGATATGCCAGCAGATTCTGCATCTCCTCCGGGCTCGCCTCGACCGGCGGCATCAGCGATTTCTGCTCGCGCACTTCATCCGCAATTTCGTCCCGCCGCAGCAGATGGAGCCGGCCGTCGAGCGCTTGCAATTGCAGATCGAAGTTGTTTTCGTTCTTGGCGAGTCCGCGGATGGTCCGGCCATCCCGCAGGCGCACGGAAACCACCTGGTAGCCCGGCGTAATGCGCAGGCTGGGCGTCCGCAAAGTCTGCTCAATCTGGCCCAACCGGCGTTCACGCGCGACGCTCGTCAGATCCGGGCCGAGCGACCCGCCTCGCCCCTCCACCATGTGGCAGCTCGAGCAGTTCCCTTTCCCGAGGAAGAATTTCTTGCCGGCCTCTACATCACCCGGCACGGCGCCTTCCATGGCCGGCGCGGTCAGAGAAACCACAAAGGCCAGGAGCTGGCTCAGTTCCTGTTCCGGAAGCGGGAACGCCGGCATCCCGGCAGCGGGGATGCCGGCGCGAATGATTTCCCGCAGGCCTTCCAGCGATCGGGTGCGCGGATGGCGGGCATCGACAATATTGGGCCCATGCTCGCCGCCTGCGCCGTCCGCTCCGTGGCAGCCGGCGCAACGCGTTTCGAATTGCGTCTTCCCGGCGAGAACGGCCTCTGCGTTGTCGGTTGCCCGCTGGGCTGTTACGGCGGCGGCGAGCGCCAGCCAAGCGGCCAGGCGGCGTCCTTTCACGCTCATGGCCTACCAGAGAAACTTCAGGCTCATCTGCCCGATACGAGGATCTCTGGCGCTGGTGACGTAGCCAAAAAGGCTACTGTTGAAATTCCCGTTCGGGTTGTTGAACTGCGCGTGGTTGAAGACGTTGAAGGACTCGGCGCGGAATTGAAGCGACATGCCTTCCCGCAGCCTCGTCGTCTTATGGAGCGCGAAGTCCCAGTTGTTGAATCCCGGCCCGTGGAAAAAGCGGCGGTTCGCGTTTCCGAAGCCTCCCAAAGGGCCCGAACGGAAGCCGCCCTTTGAGAAGTACTGGTTGGGAAAGCTGGGTCCGGCTAGCCGGGCGTCTTGAATCTGAAGGGGACCCACGAAATCGGGCACATCGGGCGCGGTGCCGGCCAGCGAGCGGTCCCCGCTCTGGCTCAGCGTCACCGGAAAGCCCGTGGCAAACCGCGTTATCCCATTCACGCTCCAGCCCTGGGTCAGGACTTTAGGGAGCAGTCCGAGCGGCTTGTCCAGAGGCAGCAGGTAGCTGTAACTCGTCACGAAGTTGTGCGCCACGTCGAAGTTGGAAAGCCCCCGGCTCAAGCGGGTATTGGTGAAATTGACTCGCTCGTTGTAGGCAGAGGCATTGTCAATCCCCTTGGAGAAAGTATACGCGGCCAGGAACGTGAAATGAGCCGCTTTTCGTTCGAGACTCGCCTGCAACGAGTTGTAATTGGAGTTTCCAAACGTGGCGTTGTACCCGTTACTCCCAAAACTATAACCCAGAGGGCTGCGGGTTCCAAAAACTTTGCTGCCGTCAGGCCGCGTGTAGATTCCCAGCTCTCCCGACGGCCCGCACTCCGGCGTCCCCGGCATGACGCCGGATCCCCGCAGGCTCAAGCAGAGACTGGGATTGCCCGGGTTCGACTCATAAGTGGAAAGAAGCTTATGCCCCTGCGTTCCGACATAAGCCACGGTCATGACCATGGAAGAGCTGAGCGCGCGTTGGATCGTCAGGTTGTAGTGCTCGGCATAAGGCTGCCGATTGGTGATGGAAAATCCGGGCGAACCCTGGATCGGCAGAAAGACGGAATAATCCAGCGTTTTGTTGGCGGGATCGCCCGGCGTGGGGAAAACGAACGGAAACCGCTGGGTTTGAGACCGGCCGTCCGAGCGGGTGCGGAACGGCTCCTCAAACAGTGGCGGCACGATGCTGGGCCAGTACAGGCCGTAAGGCGCATCGCCCACTTCGTTAAAGAGGGTGAGATCCTCGATGGCTGTGTAGTAGATCCCAAAGGCCGCGCGGATGCTGGTTTTTCCGGGGCCGCCCAGAATCTTGCCCAGCAGGCCGCTGGAAAAATTGGGCGAATAGGCGATGCCGAACCGCGGTCCCAGGTTGTTGTAGTCGGTCGGCGCCAGGGTCTTGGGGATTCCCGGATCGCCCGGAACCACCCACCCTTTCGGGGCGGTCGGAAAAACGGTGGACTGCAAACCGGGGACGATGGTTTCGATTTTGTCCTGGGTGTCGTACCAGGGCATGCTGAACTCCCAGCGCATTCCCAAATTCAGCGTCACGTTGGGCCGGATCCGGAAGGAGTCCTGCCCATAAGCGCCGCCGTAGCGCGTGCGGGAATCCAGGAATTGCATGCTGCACTGGGTGTATCCGCTGGGAGCGCCCAGCAGGTAATCGGCGAAATCGCTTCCGGTCTCGTTTCCGTTGAAGGTGAAGCTTCCATTGGGGGCGCACACGTTGCGCTCATTCACTTGCAGGTACCGGTATTCGCCGCCGAACTTGAAGGTGTGCCGGCCGTAAACTTTGGAGAAATTCTCGGCCGCGTGCCAGGTGTTGTCGGGTTGCGTGGTGGTCAGAGTGGGACTTCCAATAGTGAGATTGTTCAGCGAAATCGGAGGCAGGGCCTCAAAGCCGGGCGGTCCGGAGGGAATGATCCCGAGCGAGCCGAGGCCGGTCACAAAGCCCAGATCCGAGAGCTTTGCGAAACCGGATAGCGGCTGGTCCGTGATCGTCGACATGCGAGTAAAACTGAGACGCGCTTCATTCACCGCGGTGGGGCCGAAGACGTGCGTATTGCTAAGGACCGCCTGCTGGGCCCGAGTCGGAGTGCTGCTGGGGAAACCGGGGACGTTGGCGGCCGGCAGGGGGTTGAGATTGGTCGAATCATCGAAGAAGTAATAGATGAACCAGTTCCCCGTGCGCCTGTTGAGGATGTCCACGCGCTGCCCGGCCTTGTCGTCTACGATGCGGCGATTCTGGCCGGCGGTGGCAAAGCGATTGACCCCCGCGTTGGGGAGAGGAATGTACTTGAGCGTCCCGCGGGCGGGCGCGGAAAACGCCCGCGTGGGAATGATGCCGTCCGGAAAAACGCAACTTGCCGTGGTGCTGCAACCCGCGGGGCTGTAGGGCTCGCCGGAGGTCACCGTATACCCCAGCCGGCTGGACAGCACCTGCGCCCAATAAGGTCCCTTCACCCCGGCGGGGTTGCCGGCGGCATCACGAAAGGCGTTCAGGCCGGCGAAGTTTCCCTCGCGCTGCGCCACCGTGGGAAGCTGTATCAGGCCGGTTGAGATGCCGCGGACTTCGCGGGTGCCTTGGTAGTCGGTGAACCAGAAAACCTTGTTCTTGATGGCCGGCCCTCCCACTGCGTAGCCGAACTGGTTCCGCTTGAACACGCCTTTAGCGGGGTCGAAAAAGTTTCTGGCGTCGAGCTTGTCGTTCCGCAGGAATTCAAAGACCGTGCCGTGGAAGCCGTTGCTTCCCGACTTGGTAATGGCGTTCATGACCGCGCCGCTGAAGCGGCCGTATTCGGCGTCGAAGGTATTGGTAATCAGCCGGAACTCTGCCACCGAATCCAGGTTCGGAATGATGGATGCTCCAAGGTTCCGGCCCTCGCTGACGTCGCCTCCGTTGACCAGAAAGGCGTTGGCGGTTTCGCGCTGCCCGTTGACCGAGACATTGCCGGGCACGAGACCGCCGGATACCAGCCGGTTTTGCCGCATGGCGCCCGAGTTCCCAGGGACCACGCCGGGCTGCAGGCCCAGAAGGTCGATATAGCTTCTGCCGTTGAGGGGAAGCGTGATGACTTTTCTTTCGTCAACGACTTCTCCCAACTGGCTGTTCGTCGATTCCACCTGCACGGCGGTGGCGCTGACTTCGATCTGCTGTTCTACATTGCCGACCTGCAAAGTGATGTCGACGCGCTTCTGTTCATTTACGTTCAGCTCGATTCCGGTGGCCAGGAATTTCTGAAATCCCGAAAGAGTCGCCTCGACCTTGTACTTCCCGACCGGAAGAGCCAGGATGCGGTACTGGCCCGCGGCGTCGCTGCGCGCCGGCTGCGTGAAATTGGTATCGAGGTTCGTGGCTACCACTCCAACGCCCGGCAGCACAGCCGAACTCGAGTCGGTTACCGTGCCCAGAATCGATCCGGTTACATCGGCCTTCAACGCCGGTGCAAGCAAGAAAACCACGACAAAAGAGAGGGCAACAGCTACAAAGATCCTCAACCCCGCAGGTCGCCGCATCTAAGACCTCCTTGTCGTTCGCATACGCACGTTACAAGTACAAGCTGGCGGGAAGTCTACATGGGAGCTGAGATCTTGTCAAGCGTAGAATGAAAACCCGACAACCGCTATCTTAGAAGGTGCAAAGGAATGGATGGCCGCGAAGGAACGCGACTAAACGCGAATGAAAACAATGGCCTTATTCGCGTTCATTCGCGGCTGAAGTCGATTCTCTTACAGCTTCTCACGGTCGCGGCGCCCCGGCTCGGATTGAAACGGGGCGGGCCTTTCGGCCTGCCCCAGAGTTCACGAGGGACGAAGGACCCTACTGAAGCAAACCGCCGTGGCCCAGGCTGGCAACTTCTGTGGCGGCTACACGGTAACGGGCCAGAAGAGGCGGCAGGATGAGATCCACTACGTTGGGCTTGGGAGAACGGAAACAGCCAGGAGCGGCGACGACCGGGACGTCGCCGGCGTAAGCCAGCAGCAAGAGATTGCCCGGCTCGACCGGCGCCAGGAAGCGCTCCAGCCGGCAGCCGATGCGCTCCATGGCCCGGCCCACGACGTCGGAAGGACCGGCGGGAGCGGTGGTGGAGGCGATCAGCACTACGGTCGGATGGGTGCGCAGCAGGTGGTCGAGAGCGCGGGCCACCAGATCGTCCTCCTCGACGGCGGCGAGCACGAAGGTGGCGCCAGTCGAGAGCCGCGCCAGGCGCGTGCGCATGATGCCCTCGAAGAGCTGCCGCGCCCGCTCGCCCTGCAAGGGATCGCAGTAGAGCACGGCCACGATGGGCTGCCGGATCGGGCGGGCCTGCAGGATCGGGCCGTGCTCGCGCACGAGGGCGCGGACCGCCTCCATTTCGAGCTGGGGCACGGCAAAGGGCGCCGTCTTCACCGTGGCCACGCGATGGCCGGGGGCGGCGAAGGAAAAATTAGCGCCGGTCGCCATCGCCAAATAGCCGGTGTGGTTCACCTGGCGGAGCAACTGGTCGTCCACCAGCAGACAGCAGTTTTCGGTAGCCATCAAGTTGGCGCGGCCGCCGGCCGCCAGCTTGATCTCCAGGCTTCCGCAAGCAGCCTCGGAAGCGATGACGCTGGCAGCGTAGTCCTCGGCGACCTCGCCCTGCTCCAACTCGGCCACCCAAATCCGCTGCAGGCCTTCGGCGCCCAGCAGGCGGACGTCATCTTCACTGAGCAGATGCCCCTTGGCCAGCAGCTTCTTTCCGGAAGGCCGAAACACCGGATGGAACAGGAGCCGACCGGCGGAGTCTTTCACGTCCACGGCCTGCATCTTCACTAGGCACCTCCTGGGATCGCCCTCGCAGCTAGGTTTACGATCAGGCGTATTGATTATACGCAAATAGAGTGGAATAGCAAGAGTATTTCTCTAGATTCCTTCTTATTGTTTCGATATTCCCGAAACCTTGCTTCTTGCCGACCTGGAAACAACGCCCGGTGGGTGGGGAACCGGGCAACTACAATATGTTGGGGTTCGTGAGAATGGGGAAGGCGGGCGCCCCGGACCGGGGGCGACGGGGGCTGATCCAGCGGGCGACGGCGATCTCGTCGCAGCAGTCCTGCTTGGGGCAATGCGCGCAATCGCGCCAGGCCTTCCAGGGCGCCCGGCTGCGGTCGATCGGGGCAAAGCCGAGCGCGGCGAAGAACCGGACTTCATAGGTGAACGCGAAGACCATTTCCAAGCGGTGCCGCCGGGCCTCGATCAGCAGCGCCCGGACGATGTGACGGCCGAGGCCTTCGCCACGGTGGGCGGGGGCGACGGCGAGGGATCGTAATTCGGCGGCTTTTGGAGTATAAAAACGCAATACGGCGCAGGCGAGGATCTCTTGTTTTGAGGAAATAACACGAAAATCTGGAATTACCCCATATAGATCCTGCTCGGTTCGCGGAAGCAGGACGCCCCGATCCGAGTAGTAGCGGATCAGGGCGTGGATCGCGGGCACGTCGGCGGGGCGGGCTGGGCGGACCGTGGACCGAGCGGCGGAGGCAGTGGGGCGAGTGGGGCAGACCTTAAGGCGAGGAGCGGAGGCAGCCGCGCGAGCCTTGGGTGGGGCCGGAGATGAGCTGGCCGGGTTCATGACGCTCGAATGGGGGCGGGGGCGGCGGCGACGGTGGTGCCGATGCCGCGGCCGGAGAGGATGTGCTCGAGCACCCGGGGCCGGGCGCCGGCGGCAATGCGGACTTCGGGCACGCCCTGGCGAACGGCGGCGCAGCAGGCGCGGAGCTTGGCCTCCATACCGCCGGTGGCGACGCCCTGCTCCACCAGTTGAACGGCCTGGTCGAGGCTGAGCTCGGGGATCAGGCGCTTTTGGGCATCAAGGACCCCCTCGACGTCGGTGAGAAAGATGAGCCGCTCGGCCTGGAACGAAGAGGCGCAGGCGACGGCCATTTGGTCGGCGTTGACATTGTAGATTTCCCCGGCCGCGCCTCGGGCCAGGCAGGCGACCACAGGGGTGTAGCGGTGGGCGGTGAGCAGATGGAGCAAGGCGGGCCGGACGTGGTCGATCCGGCCGACCGCCCCGAGCTCCTCGGAAAGCGGAACGGCCTCGACCAACCCGGCGTCGGCGCCCGTGAGGCCGACGGCGCGGGCGCCGGCTTGTTCGAGCGAGGAGACCAGCGAGAGGTTAACCTCGCCGGCCAGCACCTTCACGACTGCTTCCAGTGTTTCCGGGGTGGTGACGCGGAAGCCGTTCACGAACCGGCTCTCGATGCCGCGCGCGGCGAGGTAGCGGGTGAGCTGCTTGCCGCCGCCGTGCACCACGACCACCTGGTGGCCCTGCCCGGCCAGGGCGCTCAATTGCTCCGCCAGCCCGTCGCGGCTCTCGGCGGAATCGAGCAGCGTTCCACCCAGCTTGACCAGCAGCTTCAAAGCAGGCCCTCCGTTTCCGGAAAGCCGAGAAGCAGGTTGAGGTTTTGAACGGCCTGGCCGGCGGCGCCTTTGACGAGGTTGTCGATCGCCGCCACGACCACCACGCGGCGGGTGGCAGGATCGGCCCTGACGCCGAGGTCGCAGAAGTTGGTGTGGGCCACGGCGTGCAAGTCGGGAACGTGGCCGCCGGTGTAGATCCGCAGGAACGGCTCGTCGCCGTAGCGGCTGCGGTAGATGGCGGCGATCTCGTCGCGGTCGAGGGGCCGGAGGGAACGGAAGTAGATGGTCTCCAGAATGCCACGGTGGACGGGGAGCAATTGGGCGGTGAAGCTGAATTCCGCCTCGTCGAGCGCCGACGTGAGCAGGACCTCGGGCACGTGGCGGTGGTCGAACAGGGAATAGGCCGAGAAGTTCTCGGTGACCTCGGAAAAGTGGGTGCGGGCCGAGGGCTTCTTGCCGGCCCCGCTGACACCCGACTTGGCGTCGCAGACCACACCGGCGGGGCGGTCGATCACGCCGGCCTCGACCAGCGGCTTGAGAGCGAGATTGGCGGCGGTGGGATAGCAGCCCGGGTTGGCCACCAGGCGCGCGTGGCGTATACGCTCGCGGCAGAACTCGGGGAGGCCGTAAGCGGCTTCGGCCAGCAGGTCCGGCCGGGCGTGCTCGGCGCCGTACCAGCGGCGGTAGTTTTCGACCGTGCGCAGGCGAAAGGCCCCGCTCAGATCGATGACCTTGACGCCTTGGTCCAGGGCCGCCGGGGCGAGCTCGATCGATACCTCGGGCGGCGTGGCGAGGAGCAGCGCCGCGATCTTGTTTTCAGCCAGGGCGGCGGCCGACCAGGGCACGCGCAGCACCTCGGAGCCCGGGCCGGAGGCGGCGTCGGAGCGGTGATCGACCAGCACCGGCTCGACGCGCGGGTGCCGGCGGAGGATCTTCACCAGCTCGGAGCCGCTGTAGCCGCTGTGGCCGACAATGCCTGCGCGAAGCTTGTCCATGATTAAATATTCAGTCCCTTGTATAAATATACCATGGCGGCGCCTAAACGCTACGGCGTTAGGATAGTAGCGACATGTCTGTGGATGTGAATTCAGGCTCCCAGCCAAAATCCCGCGTACGTTCCGTCGACGCCTTGCGCGGATTGGTGATGATCATCATGGCGCTCGACCACACCCGCGAGTTTTTTCATTCCGGTGCGATGTCCTTTCAACCAGAGGACCCCACTCGTACTACCGTAGCCCTGTTCTTCACACGTTGGATCACGCATATCTGCGCTCCGGTCTTCATGTTCACGGCCGGTTTGGGAGCGTTCTTCTGGCTGGGCCGGGGCCGCACCACGAGCCAACTGTCGGCTTTCCTCTGGAAGCGCGGCCTCTGGCTTGTGGTGTTGGAGCTGACGGTCCTCCGCTTCGCGATGAACTTTAGTCTCTTTTCCGGCATCGTCCTTCTCTCGGTGCTCTGGGCCCTCGGCTGGTCGATGGTGGCACTGGGCTTCCTGGTGCATCTGCCGGTTCGCGCCCTGGCAGTTCTGAGCATCCTGGTAATCGCTCTGCACAACCTCGCTGACTCGGTTATGGCGTCGCAATTCGGGGCCGCCGCTTGGGTCTGGAACGTGCTGCATCAGCTCGGAATATTTCGCGT
Organism: Terriglobia bacterium; assembly: GCA_041477005.1. Lineage (GTDB taxonomy): Bacteria > Acidobacteriota > Terriglobia > Bryobacterales > JACQDG01 > JBGOUJ01. The sequence goes on from JBGOUJ010000043.1 coordinate 15,246, forward strand.
GGGTGGAGCTCCCGTCTTGGCCGCCTATCCTCTGGCGCCTTGGGTAGCTGTCATGGCCGCGGGTTTCTGCTTCGGACCGGTCGTAGCCCTTGACCCGCCACGGCGCCGGCAGTGGCTGACTCGAATCGGGCTTGGTTTGACCATCGCGTTTCTCGTCATCCGTGGGATGAACGTCTATGGAGATCCACAGCGCTGGTCCGGACAAGTACCAGGCATGACTGTGCTTTCGTTCTTGAAATGCACCAAGTATCCGCCTTCGCTCGATTTTTTGCTCATGACGCTGGGGCCCGCCATCCTGCTGCTGGCGTGGCTGGATCGAGCCCCGCTGGCGAAAACGAACCCGTTGATCGTGTTCGGGCGAGTGCCCCTGTTCTATTTCATTGTCCATTTGTTCGTCATTCACGGTCTGACGATTCCATTTGCCTTTTTCCGATACGGCGAAGCAGGCTTTCTGCTCAATCCGTTACCTTCGATGGGCGGGCCGGCGAAGCTGCCAGCGGGCTACGGCTACGGGCTCTCGGTGGTGTACGCGGTGTGGGTCGCTGTCGTCGCACTGCTCTACCCTCTGTGCCTGTGGTTTGCGCGGCTAAAGGAACGCAGGAGCGACTGGTGGCTCAGCTATCTCTGAGCGGTTCTCTGCGGCCCGGACCGGCCTTACCGGCCGGCGGCGGCGAACGTCGTCCAGGGGTGAGAATTCAAGTCCCTCAGATAGCCTTTTTGCCACTCGAACTCGGGGTGGCGCTTGAGGTGCTCGGCGGCCTTGAAGTGCAGGCCGCAGGCGTGGCCGGCGGCGGCGGTGAAGGAAAGTGAGGCGGCCATGGCGGCATCGGTGACCTTCGATTGCACGGCGCCGGCAGGGCCGAACGGCGGCTGCCAGGTGGGGGAGCCTTCCCGCGACAGATCGACGTGGCCGCAGAGGGTGCGCTGGCTGGGGTCGTAGCTGCGGGTGTAGATATCGTAATGGTCGGCGAGGAACTTCTGGCCGGCCGCGATGTCGATCTTGCCTTTGTACTCCTTCATCAATTGCTCCCAGCGGGCGCGGCGGGCGTTGCCGCTCACGGTCTGGTCGTTGCTGTCGTAGCCCGGAGTTTCCTCGCGGGTCAGCTTCGCGTTGATGGGGAAATTGGCGCCGATGAAATAGCCGTCGCGGGTGCGGTCGAGGGTGACGTTTTTCAGGCCCAGCTCCAGGCGCGCGATCTCGTTGGTCTTGCGGTCGGCGACGAGCCAGGTGTTGGCGTAGCCGCCGTTGTTGCCCTCGCGCATGATGCGGTCGAAGTCGTCGATCGAGGCGGAGTATTGCATGGCCTTGCGGGCCCGCGCGAACTCCGCGATGCCGTTGGGGTCGAAACCCTCGAAGCGGCTGATGGTGGTCTCGGTGATGATGATGCCGGCGGAGTTGATGGCGAAGTCGTCGTCGCTGACGATGACGCCGGGGATGCCGTCCAGGAACATGTGGTAGCCGGAGGAGGGCACGATGTCGAAGACGATGTTCCAATCCTGGCCGGCCACGTAGTCGCTCCAGTTGTTGTGGCCGATGACGATGCGGCCGTCACGGGTGTAGCTGCCGGTGGCGACGAAGGCGCTGCAGTGCTCGGGGGCGCCGCGGAGGGCGGCGACCGAGGATTTGTCCTGCTTCTTCAGCCAGGGCACGTAGTAGCCGGCCAGCTCCTCTTTGGCGTTGTGGGCGACGATGTCCCACAGGTCGAGCTTCCCGCCGCGCGCTCTGAGGCCCTCCACGATGCCTTGCAGCTCCTCGCGGTACTCCGGCTCGATGTGCGGCCAGAGAACCTTTTCGGCCGTCTCGCGGAAGAACGCCCAGGGGCGCTTGGAATCGTGCTCGGCGAGCAGGACCGCGTCGCGGAAGGTCGTCTGGATCTCCGGCGCCAGCCAGTAGCCGTGCTGAAAGCCGATCTCGGACGGCTTGCCCTCGAGATGGACATAGATCCAGCCGGCCTTTTCCGGGCGGCGGAAGGAGTTCTTCAGCCGGGGATCGGCCTGCGGGGCGCGCGAGGCGATGACCAAGGCTGCGGCGAGCAGCGTCAGCGTGAGAAGCGTCGCGGATCGGGGCATGGCGTCCATTCTACAACAGCCGTCAGCGAAACAGCCGTCAGCCATCAGCGGTCAGCCGTCAGCAACCATGCTCCGACGAGCATGGAGCGCTGGCTTGTTAGCCGTCAGCAACCACGCGCTCCGCGGGCGAGGGGTTGCTGAAAGCTGATGGCTGACGGCTAATGGCTGTTTTGCTGATGGCTGATGGCTGTTTCCTGATTGCTGACTGCCTCATGGCTCGAGCGCAGAAGTACATCACGATCCGATGAGCCTGATGAATCCGGCCTGCTCGAAGTGACGGTCGGCGGTCAAGGCTTCCGTGATGGCCCGGTGCCGCATTACGACAAAACTTACGCAGTCCGTGAGGCTCCAGTCCTTGTCCAGGCGGTCTCTATAGAGCTGCCAGCCACGCGCGCACAGGTCCTCGTCTACCCAAACCAGGCGGCCGATTGCGGCTGCCTCGATACCGGGTCTCCAGTTCGACGGCCAGATGCCGCCGGTGGGTGGCGGCCAGGGCATTGGCCACTTCGATCAGGATGAGCGGGGTCGTGACCAAAGAGCGCCCTTCCGCTACTAAGCGCTGGTACTGCTGAGTGGCTTGCGTATGGAGAGAATCGCCTCGATGAAGGAGGCGATCCACGCGGTCGAATCAACGAGGACTTCGCCGATCATCACCCTTCGTTTGATTTGTACAGATAATGGTCGAGGTTGCTCGCCAGGTCGGGGGGGCCGATATCCCCAGCGATCTCCCAAATCTTCGCGAGGGGGTCCTCCTCAGGCTCCCGGATTCGTGCCGACAGCTCGTCGACCACGATCTGGACAGGTGTGCCCTCGGGCAGATTCAGTGGCTCGAGCGGCCTGACCTAGCCTCCCTTGTAAACGGCACTTACCGACCGCTTCATTGTTTGGCCTCACTGGCGCAGCGGGCTCAGGACCATCATCGCGCGGCCACGGCCATGGGTCAAGCGCAAGGAGCCTGCTCGCAGGTGCTGCGGGTCTTTGCCGTAGGGTCCCGGGGCCGGGTCGCGGGGGACCTGCCCCGCCCGTCGCAACCCTCGCGCCGGAAGGACTACGATTGCAGATGGCTGATAGCCTGGCTTATGGCTCGAGAGATGGACTGTAGGTGTCGATGAACTCCAGGAAGTCGGCCACCTCCAGGATGTCCTTGCCGATGAAGCGGATCGAGTGGGAGTCGAGGCGCTCTACGTTTCGGAGGTAGCAGAGAACTTCGGCGGGGCGGTAGTTCTTGAAGCTCACGTCTAGCGTGACCGGCGCCTTCACGCGGTAGGGTTTGAAATCCTTCAGGCGGGCGAGGGCCGCCTTGACCCGCTGGGCGATGAGTTCGCGGGCGGCCTCGGGCGTCAGGGTGTTGGCCGCGTGGAATCCCAGGGTTCGCTTGGTCTCGGCGGCTTCGATGTTTCCTACCAGCGACCGCACCTCGGCGATGGCGGCATCGTCGCCGGCCATCATCACTACCGGGACGCCGAAATGGCCGGCGATGGCGGCGGCCAAAGCGCCCTCGGTGACGGTTGCGCCGTTCAGGGCGATGCGGCTCAGGCGGGCGCTGGAGATGGTGTGGGAGCGGACGCCTTGGGGGTTGTTGGTCGAGGCGTGGTATCCAATGAACAGGGCGGCATCGAAGGTCTGGTCCAGGCCGGCCATCATGCCGAGCCGGCGGGGGAAGCCGCGCACGATGCGGACGTCCTTGGGGAACAGCTCGATCAGGAGATTCTCGCCGTCCAGGTGGGAATCGCTGACGAGGATCTCGGTGGCCCCGGCCTCTTTGGCCGCGCCGACGGCGGCCAGGGCTTCGCGGGTCATGAATTCGCGGAAGCGAGGGTACTCGAAGCCGTTGGGGAAGAGCTGGTCGGGGGTTATGGCGCCGGCGACGCCTTCCATGTCTACCGAGATGTAGACCTTCAGCTTCCGGGGTTGGGCCCACAGGGAAGGGGAGAGGCACAAGAGCAGCGCCAACAGAGGCATGATGCGAGCCTGCGGCCGGCGCGCCAGCCAGCCGCGACCTCGAAAACGGCTGTTCCAGGCATCCAGCGCGGCTTCCAACTGCTTTTTCCCTTCTGCTGTCATTGCTCCTCCGCGAGCCCAGGCCTTCCAACTGTCAGCAGCACCTTAGCATGGAATCAGAATTCGGTCGGCTGAGGCCCCTGCGGGCGGGTCCACCGGATCGTGGGCTGCACTCGGATGGCCGCCGGGCATTCCCGCAAGATCCCGGCATCCGATCACAGTTCATCGCCGGGCAGCGGAGACTGACCTTTGCCGGCGCGCCGCAGGATTTGTTTCGCCTTCTTGATGTTGGCACGCGAGGAGCGTTCCCGGAAGTATTCCACGGTCCGCAGAGCAGACAGCTTCTCGGCTACCGCGACATTGATCAACTGGTTCAGCGCGACCCCTTCGGATTCGGCCACACGCCGGGCCTCCTCTAGAAGAGACGATTGAAGGCGAAGCGCCACGTTACTTCTTCTCATGATTTCGTCTCCGAACCTCCCGCCAGGTTTCTGCCGGCGGCTCAGCGCGTATTCCAAACTTCCGCGCGGCCGGGCCGAGATGGCGCAGGTTGAAGGTTACCAGGCGATCGGCGGGGCCGTTCACCGCTGTTTCGAGCACCATCTCATCGCCCGGATCCCTCAATTGTGGTCTCCACATGAACGGCAGCCGGACGGGCTCGAGGACGGCCGCTAACGCATCGAGGACGACATCGATGTCCTCCCAGGCCAGTCCGGATGCGGCCAAGTGCTCCGGGCGTTTCAGCGCAGCCTCATATTCGAGCATGAGCGAGAGGGAAACAAGCATTACAACCCGGAGGTCAAGGGCTGCCAGCAGCAGTTGACGCGAAGCGCCGCGATCGCTGCGCAGGGCGGCGACCATAACCGTGGTATCGAAGACAAGCCGCATGGGCGCCCCCATTTCTAAAGATATTGCATGCAATAGCTCTGAGTCAAAAAGGGGGTAGCGGGTCAGTCTGCCCACCTGACGGCAAATTTGCCGTCAGGTCCGTCGCCCTGCAAGACAAAGTGACCCCCTACCACAGGGGGAACACAAGCCAGGCCGACAGCAACCAGGCGCCGGGACCGCCAAGGGATGCGGCCCGCACGGTCGGAAACCCTCGGGGCAGGGAATATCCATCATAAGGAGAATGCCGGAAGCGGCAGGCAATCGCCGAGAATTCACTTTTCGGGGCTTCCCAGTGAAGGAGGGGGACTCTGGTCAGGGAAATCCCCTATTCTTGCCGAGACAAATGGGGGTAAAATTGTTTGGGGGCGGCCAGCGTCCCCCAGGTGGAGCGGTGATTTCTTCCCACGGTTTGTCGGACACCGGTTGCGTCCGGCCGGACAACGAGGATCGCATTCTGGTCGACGAGAAGCTGGGCTTGTTCGCCGTGGCCGACGGCATGGGGGGACACAGCTTCGGCGAGGTGGCAGCGGAGCTGGCGCTGTTGGCAATGCAGCAATACATCGATTCCTCGAGGGACCGCAGCGACGTGACTTGGCCGTTCGGCTACGATTTCAACCTGTCGCTGGACGGCAACCGCCTGGCGACGGCCGTCCTGCTGGCCAACCGGCGGGTCTGGAAGCGGTCGGAGGAGTTGCCGCAATACGCCGGGATGGGCACCACCATCGCGGCGGTGCTGATCGGCGGGGATCGAGCCACCGTCGCCAACGTGGGGGACAGCCGGGTTTATCTGCTGCGCCGCAGCGAGCTCCGGGCTTTGACTGCCGATGATACCTGGGTGGGGGCCATGGTGCGGCAGGGCACGCTCGACCCGAGCGAGGTCCCCCACCACCCCATGCGGAACGTGCTGACCCAGGCGGCCGGAGCGCGGGAAGACATCAACGTGCAGTTGTTGGAACAAGAGCTGGCCGACGGCGATCAGCTTATGATCTCGAGCGACGGCCTGCACGGCGTGGTCGAAGAGGGCGACATGCAGTCGATTCTGAGCGAGGCCGGCAACCTGGGGCGATCGGCGGATGGTTTGATCGCGGCGGCGCGGAATCAGGGCGCTCCGGACAACGTCTCCTGTATTCTGCTGCGGTACAGCAGCGACCACAACCCGGCATGAAGACCCTGGGCAAATACAACCTCGTCGAGCCGCTCGGAACCGGCGGCATGGGGGTGGTCTACCGCGCTTTCGACACCGTGCTCGAGCGGGACGTGGCCATCAAGACCATCTTCACCGGCGCCGAGCTGGACCCGGAGATCAAAGAGCGCTTCTACCGGGAGGCGCGCGCCTACGCCCGGCTCCAGCATCCCAACATTGTGACGGTCTACGACCTGGGCGAAGAGGAAGGCGTCACTTACATCGTGATGGAGCTGCTGCTGGGGGCGGATCTGCGGCGCATCATCAGCGAGAGGCGTCCGCTGAAGCTCGAAACCAAAATCGAGCTGCTGGCGCAGCTTCTGGAAGGCTTGGCTTACGCCCACCGCCACGACATCGTCCATCGCGACGTGAAGCCCGGCAACGTGTTCGTCCATCGCGGCGACTGCGCCAAGATCCTGGACCTGGGCATCGCGCGGGTGCCGTTCTCGCGGCTGACCCGGACGGGGTCGGCGCTGGGAACGCCCGATTACATGGCCCCGGAGCAGATTGCGGCCCAGATCTGCGACGCCCGCTCCGACTTGTTTTCGGCGGCGATTGTGGCCTTTGAGTTTCTGGCCTACACGCACCCGTTTGCCGGCCCCCATGTCGCGCGCCGCATCGCCGGTGAGCCGCCCGCGCCGCTGCGGGTCTCCGACGCGTCGATTTCGGCGGCTGTCGAGCAGGTGATCGCCAAGGGGCTCGAAAAGCGTGCGGAAGCGCGCTTCCAGAGCGGCGACGAGTTTGCCGCCGCCCTGCGCGCGGCCCGGGACGGCGCTCCCCGAGTGGCGCCGGTGAGGCCGGCGAGCCCGTGTGAGTTGCCGGGCGGGCCGGCGAGACCGCGGCCCGCGCCGCAGCGGCAGCCGCCGGTGGTCCGGGCTGCCCCGGTACCGGCCGCCCGCCCTCTCGAGACGGCTGCTCCGGAGCCCGTACCTGCCGATTACGGGCCAGGATCTGCCGCCCCGCCGGAGTGGACTGCTAAACGGGAAGACAGAAGTCAGGAGCCAGGAGTCAGAATAAACACCCGGCCGAACGACGGGTGGCGCGCAGAGACGTCGGGCGTGCTGTTTAGCACTCCGGGGCCTGCGTCCGCTTTGGTTGGGCCTTCCTCTTCTCCGCCGTGGCCTGCCGCTTCCCCGCTGGAGCCGATCGCTTTGCTACCAGAAGCGGCCGCCGGGGCGCCGCCGAGCATCGCTGCAACGCCAGAGCCATACATCTACACGCCGCGATCGGTCACGCCCCTGCCAGAGCCGGCTGCTTGGGAGGCGGCGCCGGCGGTTCCGGAGCTGGAGGCGCCGATGGTGGCTGCCGAGGAGCGCAGCCCGGCGCCGGAGGAGAGCCCGGAGACGATTCCGCATCCGGAGCCCGTTGTCCCGGCTCCGGCTAAGGAGCCGGCGCGACGGCCCTCGTTCCGGTCGGCCTCGCTCAATCCGATGCAGAAGCGGATACTGGGCTGGGCGGCGGCGGCCGTCTTACTCCTGACCGCGGGCATCGGCTCACACATCAGGCCGCGGGCCGCCGCCGTGTTCCCCTCCGTTGCTTCGGCCGAGGTGAACTCTTCGGAGGGGCTGATCCTGAACTCTCCCGAAAGAAAGGCAAAGGTGCTGGTGCGCGTGGCTCAGGGCGAGCGGGTCAACGTGCTGCAACTGCCCGCCCTGCGGCAGCAGGAATGGGTGGATGTTCAATACCTGAGTGGTGGGAAGACTCGTCCTGCCGGTTTCCTCACCATGGCTTCCCTGGGGAATTGGTCGAGCGAGAATCCGGATGCCGCCTTTTACCTGTTGGTATTGTTCAGCCCGGGGCCGTCGGCCAGCGAGGCCGAGATCCACGAGCAACTGGAGAAGCTGGCTGCATTCACCTCCCGGTTCGGGGCTACGCCGCGAGGGCCGGAGGCGAACTTTGAGATCGGCCGC
>JBGOUJ010000044.1:0-23025 GCA_041477005.1 Terriglobia bacterium
AACGCCCGGCTGGCGCTGCCCCGCTTGGCGGCCAAGTATCTGAAGGCCGGCGAGTCGCTGCTCCTGGGAAAGCCTTCGCCCGCCGAGCTCCACCAGTTCCGCCTTCGCACCAAGCGCCTTCGCTACACCCTGGAGTTGTTCGACCGCTGCTATGAGCGGGGCCTCGAATCCCGCCTGGAGGCCCTTCGTAAGATTCAGCAACACTTAGGGGATCTGAGCGACTGCCAGGCGTCTCGCCGGCTGCTGCTCGACACAAGAAAGCCGCGGCCGGAGGAAGGCCCGCAGATCTCTGCGCTGCTCAAGCGCCGCGTGGCGGAGACGAAAGCTGAGCTGCTACAGCACTTGCAGGACACCCTGCACGGACCCGGGCGCCGGCGCTGGTGGGTCGATTACCTGGCGGGCCGCTCCGGATCGGGATCACGAGCCGCTTCCGAGGCGTCTTAGCTTTCAGCTAGGCATTTCGCGATCAGCACCCGTCATCCGATCCGAGCTGGTTGCTGAAAGCTGATAGCTGACGGCTGCTTCATATTTATGTCGCACTCCGAACAGTGGTCCGCCTTTGCTTTTGCGTCCCGCTTTTTGCGAAGATAGTCCCGGCTAACGGACCAATTGGATGAGAGTCCTTCCCAAAGAAGAAAAGTTTTTTGCTCTCTTCGAGCAACAAGCCCAATGCATAGCCGAAGCAGCTAAGCTGCTTTCGGCGAGCATCCTGGCCGGCGGGTTGCAGCTCGGCGTCTGCGCGGCGCAGATCCGCGAGGTCGAGCACAAAGGCGACGAGATCACGCACGAGATCATGACCCGGCTGAACCAGACCTTCCTCACCCCGATCGATCCCGAGGACATCCATCGCTTGGCCTCCGGGCTGGACGACGTGCTGGACATGATCGATGCCGCCGTCGGGCGGCTCACCCTGTTCAAGCTGGCCACGCTGCCGCCTGCGGTAACGACCCTGGCCCAGATCATCGAAGCCTGCAGCCGGGCCATCGTCAAGGCCATCACCGGCTTGGCGCGTGGGGATCAGGTCGGCGAGCACCTGATCGAGATCAACCAACTGGAAAACGAGGCCGACCGCGTCAACCGGCAGGCGCTGGCCGAGCTGTTTGAAGCCGAGAAGAACGCCATCGAGCTGATCAAGCTCAAAGAAATCTATGAAATCCTGGAAGACGCCACGGATCTGTGCGAGGACGTGGCGAACGTGATCGAGAGCGTGGTTGTGAAGAACGGCTAGCGCGGCGCTACGCACTCATGAGTCCCACTTCCACTCTGGTCGTCGCGATCATTGTCATCGCCCTGGCCTTCGACTACGTGAACGGCTTCCACGACGCTGCCAACTCGATCGCCACCGTGGTCGCGACGCGGGTGCTCTCGCCGGGCCGCGCCGTCGCTTGGGCCGCTTTCTTCAATTTCATTGCGGCCTTCGGGTTCGGGACGGCGGTGGCGAGCACCGTGGGCAAGGGGCTGATCCGGCCGGAAGCGGTCAGCGAACACGTCATCCTGGGCGGGCTGGTGGGCGCCATTGCCTGGGATTTGATCACGTGGTTCTTCGGGCTGCCTTCCAGCTCTTCCCACGCCCTGGTGGGAGGATATGCCGGCGCGGCCATGACCCGCGTAGGTATGGAGCAAGGCTGGAGCCGCATCTGGTCGGCCCTGATTCCGGCCGGCTGGACCAAGACGCTGCTGGGCATCGTCTTCTCCCCCCTGCTGGGCATGGTGTGCGCCCTGGTACTGGTGTTTCTGGTGACCTGGGCTTTTCGCAATGTTCATCCCCGCCTGTTAGACCGCTACTTTCGGCGCTTCCAGCTTTTCTCCGCCGCGATATTCAGCTTCGCCCACGGCACCAGCGACGCGCAAAAGACCATGGGCATCATCTCCGGGGCTCTTTTCGCCGCCGGCTACATGAAGGAGTTCCACATTCCCACCTGGGTGATCCTGGCTGCTCACGCCGCCATCGGGCTCGGCACATTGACCGGCGGCTGGCGCATAGTGAAAACCATGGGCACGCGGCTGACGAAGCTGAAACCGATGGGCGGATTCTGCGCCGAGACGGCGGGAGCCATCACCATCCTCACCGCCGCTTCCTTCGGCGGCCTCGTCTCGACCACCCACACCATTACCGGCGCGATCATAGGGGTGGGAATGATTCATCGTGTTCGTGCGGTGCGCTGGGGCCTCGCGACCAGCATCGTCTGGGCGTGGATCTTCACCATCCCGGCGGCGGCGGTCATGTCTGCCGTTTCTTACTGGCTGATCCACTCGCTGCTGCCCACGCCCTGAATAAACCACCGGGGTCCCAGCTTGGCTCGCCCGTCCAGGCGCACGCCGTCGAGGCGCACGCCGCCCCGGCGCACGGGAGTGACGCTATAACTCGCTCCAGGGACCCCCGGCGCCCCGGCACACAGGCCATGGCCGTTTGGGGACGGTTCTAGATAGAATTTTTGGGTAGGAGACACATCCCCATCGCTCTCGAAGACGTATAGTCTTATGGGAGGGGCCGGTGGTGGGCGTCCCCCGTTGTTTTTCCCTATGATCCTGACCATGGCATGGCCTGCCACGAAGCCATCGACCGGCGAGGACCCGAGTGTGTTTGAGGGCCTCCGCCGGCGCGACCCGCAGGCTATGGCCAAGCTGTACGACAGTTTCGGGCGGATCGTTTATTCCCTCATCTACCGGATCGTGCAGGACGCCGGGGTGGCCGAGGACTTGGTGCAGGAAACGTTCTTACGCGTGTGGAACCAGGCCCATTCGATCGATCCGGCCCGCGGCTCCCCGGCGGCGTGGCTGCTCACCGTGGCCCGCAACCGCGCCATCGACTGGACCCGCTCGGCGGCCGGCAAAGCGGACTGCACCGTTTGGGAAGACTACGAGGCCGAGCGCCCCGGCAATTTCCTGGACATGGAAAAGGTTCTCATCGATTCCGACCAGGCCCGGCGCGTGCGGCAAGCCGTGGAAAAGCTGAACGAAAAGCAGCGTTCCGTCATCGAGCTGGCTTATTTCGAGGGTCTTTCGCAATCGGAGATGGCTGCGCGGATGGGACAGCCGCTGGGGACCGTGAAAACGTGGATCCGCTCGGCGCTGCGGACCCTGCGAGAGGATTTGTCGGTAGCATCATGAGTTGCGACGAGCTCAAGGAACTTTACGAACTCTACGCCCTGGGCGCAGCGGATGCGGCCGAGCGGCGCGAGATCGAAGAGCACCTGGAGCGCAACTGCCCGGTCTGCTCGCCGGGGGTGAAGCAGGCGCGACGGTTTGCGGCTTCGCTTGCCCTGACCGCCCCGGCGGTCGAGCCTCCCCAGCGGCTGCGCGACCGTATCGTCACCGCCGTGGCCCACGGCCCCGAGCGGCCGAGCAGCGTGACTTGGCTGACCCACGCCTGGGCGACCCTGGCCGTGCTGATGCTGGCGGCGGTGCTCTGGTTTGTGTCTGCGGGTCGGAGGCTCGAAGCCGAGATCGCAGCGGCGAGCCGGCGCCTGGCGGAAGCGCAGACGGTCAACGCCGAGCTGATGGCCCGCAACCACATGCTGGCTGGCGCGCTGGAGTTGATCACCCTCCCCGACGCCCGCCAGCTCATCTTCGGCCGCCCGCAAGGCGAGCCGCCCCGGGGCCGCATCTGGGTCCACGCGCAGCGCGGTGTATTGCTCCTGGCTTCCCATCTGCCCCCCGCCCCCGCCGGCAAAGCTTACGAGATGTGGATTGTGCGCAAGCCCACGGCCGGTGCGCCGATCCCCGCTGGACTGTTCAACTCCGACCCCCAGGGCGAGGCGATGCACGTGTGGGCCGAGCCGGTCAATGTGGCCGCTGCCGCCGCCGTGGCGGTGACGCTCGAGCCGGCCAGCGGCGTCCCCGCTCCCACCAGCACCCCGGTGATAGCGGCGACGTTCTGATCGTTACTTATCGCTCGCCCCACTTCATCTTGTCGCGGAGCACGTCGAAGAAGCGCAGGCGCTGGGGCTGGATCAGGCGCACCCGGTGCGGGGACTGCGAGCATCGGACGCGGTCCTGGCTGCACAGCGCCACGCCGACCTGGCCGTCTACGGTCAGATAGGAGGCGTCATCGGCGCCCTTGACGACCACCTCGACTTCCGCCGAATCGGGTAGCACGACCGGGCGGTTGGTGAGCGTGTGGGGACAGATGGGGGTGATGCAGAGCGCGCCGACGGAAGGGAAGATCACCGGTCCGCCGGCCGAGAGCGAGTAGGCGGTCGAGCCGGTGGGGGTGGAAAGGATCAGGCCGTCGGCGCGGTAGCTGCACACGAACTCCTCGTTCACGTAGGCGTCCATGTCGATGACGCGGGCCATGGCGGCCTTGTTCACCACCACATCGTTGAGGGCGTCATAGGATGCCGCCACCCGCCCGTTCCGCACCAGCTCGGCGCGCAGCATGGTGCGGCACTGGAGGTCGAACTTCCCCGCCAGCACGCATTCCAGGACCGGGTAAAGCTCGTGGATGCCGGTGGTCATCAGGAAGCCCAAGCCGCCGAGGTTGACCGCCAGCAGCGGGATGTTGCGCCCGCTCACCGCCCGCGCGGCGGCGAGCAGCGTGCCGTCGCCGCCCAGCACCACCAGCAGGTCGGCGTCGGCGGCGAGCTCTTCCCGCGTCCAGCCGTCCCTGGCTCCCATGGCGGCCGCCGTCTCCAAGTCGTATTTGTAGGTGAGGCCCCGCGCCTCGAGCCACTTCATCAGCTCCGGCGCGATCTCCCCGATGTCGGGGCGGTGCGGCTTCGAAAGTATGCCTATGCGCCGGAACGGGCCTGTTGGCTGAGCTTCCATCCGTACACCAAGAACTCCCGGTTTCCCTCGGCTCCCGGAACCGGGCTCTCCATCACGTCGACCTGTGCGAAACCCAAGCCGCGGACGGCCCGGCTCACCTTTTCGACCACCGCCCGGTGCACCTCGGGATCGCGCACGATCCCTCCCTTTCCCACCTGCCCGCGGCCCGCCTCAAACTGCGGCTTGGCCAACACCACGATCCGGCTCTCGGGGCGCAGAAACCGGACGATCGCGGGAAGGATCAGCGTCACCGAGATGAAGCTGACATCCAAGGTTACCAGATCCACCGGCTCCCCGATGGCCGCCCAGTCGAGATAACGGGCGTTGAGGCGCTCCCGAACGGCCACCCGCGGGTCCTGGCGCAGCTTCCAGTCGAGCTGCCCGGTTCCGACATCCACGGCATGCACCTTGGCCGCCCCGCGCTGGAGCAGGCAATCGGTGAAGCCGCCGGTCGAGGCGCCCACGTCGAGGCAGGTCTTTCCCCGCACATCGATGGCGAATCGGTCGAGAGCGGCCTCGAGCTTCAGGCCACCCCGGCTGACGTATTTCAGAGGCTGGCCGGCCAGGGCGAGTGAGACATCCGGTGCCACCGCGTGGCCGGCCTTGGCCGCCTTCTGGCCATCCACCAGCACCTGGCCGGCGAGGATCAGCGCCTGGGCCTTTTCACGCGAGCCGGCCAAACCGCGCTCGACAAGGAGCCGATCGAGGCGAGTTTTTTTTGTCGGAAGCTCGGCCGGAAGCGTGGCCGGAAGCTCGGCCGAAGGCTTGGGAGAAGGCTTGGGTGAAGGCTCGCGTGAAGACTTGGACGAAGGTCCCGGCGAACGTCGCTGCTCAGGCATTCCGTTCGACGATCAGCCGGGCCAAATCCCGTAGCCGGGCCGCCCGCTCGCCGAACGGGGCCAGGGCGTCGATGGCCTGCTGCTCGAGGTGGCGGGCCATCTCTCGCGATCGCTCCACGCCGTAAAGGGCGGGGAAGGTGGCCTTCTGCTGCCTGGCGTCTTTGCCGGCGGTCTTTCCCAATCCCTCGCTCGATTCGACCACGTCCAGAACATCATCCACGATCTGAAAGGCCAGGCCGATTTGCGCGCCGAAGCAAGCCAGGGCTTCGATTGGGCCGGCAAGGCCGCCGGCAAAAATCGCCCCCACGCGCACAGCGCCGCGAATCAGCGCGGCCGTCTTGGCGCGATGGATGTAGTGGAGTTGGGCTTCCTCGACCGGCTTGCCCTCCGCTTCGAGATCCGCCACCTGGCCCCCGATCATGCCGTCAACCGTTCCCGCCGCCCGGGCCAGCTCGCGCGCGACGGCGAGGAGCCGATCCGCCGGAACCCCGTCCATCTCGGAGACGACCCGGAAAGCGCGTGTCAGCAGAGCGTCGCCCGCCAGGATGGCAATGGCGTCGCCGAAGACCCTATGGCAGGTGAGCTTGCCGCGGCGGTAATCATCGTTGTCGAGGGCGGGTAAGTCGTCGTGAATGAGCGAATAGGTGTGGATCATCTCCAGGGCGCATGCGGGGGTCTCGATGCCGGGGGTGGAATCGGAGACGGCGGCGGCCGCTTCCAGGCAGAGGATCGGGCGAATCCGCTTACCGCCTGCAAACAGGCTGTACCGCATCGCCTTGTGAATGGAAGGCGGATACTCGGTCTCGGGCGGTGACAGCCGCTCCAGGGCCTCCTCGATGCGGGCCTGTTGGCGGCTCAGGTGGTCTTTGAAGGAGGCGGGGCTGGACACGGGCTAGCGGTTCCCGGCATCGCCGTTTTCGAGCTCGAACGGCGCTGCTTCGACCTTGCCCTGTTTCTTAAGCAGGATTTCGACGCGCGTTTCAGCGGCGCCGAGCTGCTTGCGGCAACCCTCGCTCAGCTCCATGCCCTTCTCGAACAGATCGAGCGATTTCTCGAGCGGCAGGTCGCCGTTCTCGAGCTCTTTGACGATCTTCTCCAATTGTTCCAGGGCAACTTCGAAGGATTCAGGTTTCTCCGCGGGTTCGGCCACAAAGTCATTGTGGAGCAGCCTTTCGCGCCTGTCAATCGATAGCGGAAAGCTGCAGCCATTAGCCCTCAGCCATCAGCAACCCTCCGCTCCGAGTAAGCCTTTAGTTTAGCCGTTAGCTTTCGGCAGTCACGAACCAGCTCGCCGGAGGGGTGGTTGCTGATAGCTGACGGCTGACGGCTGACGGCTGATGGCTGATGGCTCTGTCCGAGATCAGACCTGCGCCGGCGGCCTCTTGCGGTGCCAATCCGTCTGCTTCTGGAACTCGCGGCCGAGGGCGATAAGCGTTAGCTCGTCGAAGGGGCGGCCGACGAGCTGCACGCCGAGGGGCAGGTTGGTGTCGGCGGGGAAGCCGCAAGGCAACGAGAGGGCCGGCAGGCCGGCCAGGTTGCCGGCGGCGATCAGGGCGCTGTTGCCGAGGGGCCGCTCGGCGGTCTTTTTCTCGGTTTTGCCGGCCGCCGCGGCGGGAGGCGGAGTGGGAGTGCGGTCGAGGGGTTCGTTGATCCCGGAAGCGGCGCCGGAGCGTGACACCGAGAGGATCACGTCGACCTCGGTGAAGAGCTGCCGGATCTTGTCCTGCATCAGGCGGCGGACCCGCATGGCGTTCAGGTAGTCCTTGACGGGTATCTCCAGGCCCGCGCGCAGTCCTGCCTTTTGCCGCTCGTCGGGCATCTGGTCGAACTTGTCGCTGGTGATCAGCGATTCGAAGATGGTCGAGCCTTCGGCCTGGATGATCGTGCTCACTACATCTTCGTAGGGCATAGGAGGCAAAGAGACCTCGACCATCTTGGCCCCCATCTTGCGGAACACCGCGAGGGCGGCCTGGAACGCCGGCCGAGCCGATTCGGCGGCGCGGTCGGTAAAATCGACCGGCGCGTAGCCGATGCGCAGATCGGTGAGGGGCCGGCCGTAGTCTTTCAGGTAATAGAAGACCTTGCCGGCCGAGCCGGGGTCATTCGAGTCCTTGCCGGAGATGGCGTGCAGAACCAGACCGCAGTCCTCGGCCGAGCGGCAGAAGGGGCCGATCTTGTCGAGGGTCCAGGATAAAGCCATGGCCCCACTGCGGCTCACCAGGCCGTAGGTGGGGCGCCGGCCGGTGACGCCACAGAAAGCCGCGGGCGTGAGGATGGAGCCGGAGGTCTCCGAACCGAGCGCGAACGGCACCATCGCGGCGGCCACGGCGGCGCCCGAGCCGCTGGACGAGCCGCCGGACCAATGCCCCGGGTTCCACGGGTTCTTGCCCGGTCCGAACAGCGAGGCGCTGGGATAGCGGTAACCGCCGCCGCCGGCAAGCTCGACCATGGCCAGCTTGGCCACCAGCACGGCGCCGGACTTTTGGAGCTTCTGAATCACCGTGGCGTCGTAATCGAACACCTGCGAGCGGTAGGGCGCGGCGCCCCAGGTGGTGGGAACGCCCTTGGCGGCCAGCAGATCCTTGGCTCCGTAAGGGATGCCCTGGAGCGGGCTGCGGACGCGCTCCCGCTTGAAGTTGTCGTCGGCGTCCTTGGCCTGCTGCTCGGCGGGCTTGGAGATCAAATGGGCCAGCGCGTTGTAGCGCGGGCCGAGCTTCTCCAGGCGCTCCAGGTAAGCCTTGGTCAGCTCGAGCGAGCTGATCTGATGGGTTTTGAGCAGCTCGCCGAGCTCCGAGATGGTCGAGTAGAGAATATCGTCGGTCATGAATGAAATACGAATGCCGGCTCGGTGGCCATGGGCAACTCGAGCGTGGCGATGGCCTTCGCGCTCGCGAGGCGGCGCTCATTGGCCGCGCGCAACTCCTCCTCGCGGGAGAGCGGCTTCGGCGGTGCGGCTTGACGCGCCAGCAAGGGCGCTGGTTGCGCCAGCGAACGCCCGGAGCCCACGGCGGCCACTCCCGCCAGCAAGCTCCGGCGCGAAAACTTCCTATTGGCTAATGACGTCCGATTTGCTGACACTGTCGGTATCCTCTGACTTTGGGGCCGGCTCGGGGGTGTAGTCCGCGCCGCGGACGTACTTCTCGAACCAGCCGAATTCCTTGGTCGCTTTGGTCAGGCGATGGCGCAGCTCCTGGAAGCCGTGACCCTCGCGCGGGAAGATCAGCAGCTCCGTGGTCGCGCCGTTGCGCTTCAGGGCGCGGTACATCTCGACCGACTGCGGCATGGGCACGCGCTCGTCGCGCTCCCCGACCATGATCAGGGTCGGTGTGGTGACCCGCTGGGCATAGAACGCCGGCGACTGTTTCAGGTAGGATTCGAGCGGCGCCTTCTCGCCCCAGGGGTCGCCCCCGAACCAGAAATCGCGGTGGGAGCGGATATCGCTCTCGGAAAACATCGAGATCCAGTTAGCGGCCCCGGCGCCGGAGCTGGCGGCCTTGAAACGGTTGGTGTGGGTGATGAGCCAGTTCGTCATGTGGCCGCCGGCGCTCCAGCCCATCATGCCGAGGCGGTCGGAATCGGCCAGGCCTTCGCGGATCAGCGCGTCGATGCCGTCGAGCACGTCGTCGGCGCTGTGACGCCAGTAATTGCCCTTCATGTCGCGCAGAAAATCATTGCCGTAGCCGCTCGAGCCGCGGTGGTTGGGCTGGAAAACAAGCCAGCCATGGCCGGCCCAGTATTGCGGGTAAGTCGTGCCGTAGGCCGAGAAAGTCAGCTTGGAGGACGACTGCGGGCCGCCGTGAACCTGGGTGACCAGCGGATAGCGCCGGCCCGGCTGGTAGCCCACGGGGTAGACCAGGATTCCATCCAGGTCTGTGCCGTCTTTGGCCTTCCAGTGGTAGGCCGTCATGCGGCCTGCGGCAGCGTTCCGGAGCTGCGGATTCAGATGGGTCAGGCGGCCGCCGGCCCAAAGGTCGCCGGCTGAAGCGGGATCACTCACCACGGCCACCCAGCGGTCGGGGCCGCCCGCATAGTGGAACTCGGTGATCGTCTGGCCGGCCGGGGTCAGCGGCTGCGGGGAGCGGCTGTCGGGACGGAGCCGGTAGAGCCGCGTGTCGACGCCGGTGCTCGCCAGAAGCAGAACGCCCTGCTCCGACCACTCGGCGGCCATGATCTCGCCGCGGAAATCCGGGGCCAGCAGCCGTGGCGCGCCGCCGGAAGCCGGCATGACCCAAGCTCCATGCTGGTAATACACATCGGCCAGAGCGGGATCGGACGGGGCGAGGAAGAGCAACTGGCTGCCGTCCGGCGACACCCGCACCTGGTTCTCGCCCACGCGATTGTCGGTGAGACGGCGTTTTTCGCCCGTGGCTGGATCGAGCCGGTAGATCTCGGCTTGGGTCGTCGCGTCGAGCAAGGCCGAGGGCGCAGCGACATAGAAGATGCCGCGGCCGTCGGGCGCGACGGTGAACTCGCGGACGTCGAACGAGCCTTCGCTGAGCCGGCGCTCCTTTCGATCGGCCAAGGGGATCTCCCAGAGGTGGTTGTTCGGCTTGCTGTGCTCGAACACGTACGCGTCGTCCTGGCCCCGTGAGGGTAATTTCTCGGGCGCCAGAAAGTAGAGCCGGGAGCTGTCCCTGGCCCAGGCCAGATGGGAGACGGCGGTCGCGTGCTTAGTCCACTGCTCGGCTTCGCCGCCCCCGGCGCGCTGGACGAACGCCTGGTTGGACTCGCCGGCGCGGCGCAGAAAGGCGAAGCGCCCGCCGTCAGGGGACCACACGGGGCCGGTTTCACCCGAGCCGTTGGTCATCCGGAGCATCTCGCCGCCCGAAGCCGGGATCCGCCAGATGTGGCTCACTCGCCGGTTGGTCTTCCAGTCGGCGATCGAAATCTCGAACAGCACCTGGCTGCCGTCCGGCGAGAGCCGGGCGCCGCGCGGTTCCTCGAGTGACAGGATATCGACCAGGGCGAGCGGCTTCTGGCCGAGAGCCGGAAGGGCGGCCCAGCAAAGGGTCCAGGCGAGGAGCCAGACGGGGAGTTGCCGGGACCCCGAGACGCGGAGACGGGGAGATGGGACGAAGCGGAAATGCGGAGATTTGCGCATTTTAGGCGCACTATACCACAATGCACCACAGGCCATGTTGCGGACGCTACTGCTCGTCCTGCCTCTTACTATTGTAATCGCGCTGCTGGGTCTGGTGGTGATGATCCCGGTGACTTGGATTCTGCAAGACATCCGGCCGATCTACGCGGTGGCGCGGGTGGTGGTACGGTTCCTGGTTTGGCTGGCGGGGGTGCGGGTGGAGCGGAGCGGTCCGGACCCCTGGCTGGCGCCGCAGCCGTGCCTTTATGTGGCGAACCACCTAAGCAATATCGATCCGCCGGCCGTGTGGCTGTGTTTGCCGCGAGTGGCGGTGATCGCCAAAGCAGCCATCTTTCGGTGGCCGCTGCTCGGTTATGGCATGAAGATGGCGGAGTTCATCCCGGTGGTAAGGGAGCGGCCCGAATCCCGGCGCGAGGCGATGGAAGGGGGAATCGCGCGGCTCCGCAAGGGCCTCTCCCTGCTGGTTTTCCCCGAAGGAACCCGCAGCCCGGACGGCCGCCTGCTGCCTTTTCGGCCCGGCCCGTTTACGATGGCCATCGAAGCCCAGGCGCCGATCGTGCCTATCTCGATCCGGGGCACTCGGGAGATCATGCCCAAGGGAAGCCCCTGGATCCGGCCCGGCCGGGTGACCTTCGTATTTCACGAGCCGATTCCGACCAAAGGTCTGACCCAGACCGATCGAGACGAGCTGGTTAAAGGAGTACGGGAACGGATTGCGTCGGCTCTGCCGGGCCGCGGCTCGTAAGCCCCTGGCGAACACCTGTCTGGTGGGCCGCTGCCTTCCCAGGGGGGGGCCAAGAATGGGATCAACCGCTGGGTTGATGCCCAGACATTACTGCTCGAGAAGATGGAGAGGGTAAGTGCGTTTCTTCGGGAGCTGTTTGAATTGCCCTGAAACGCAGACAGCAGGACTGGAACACCGACGTAGCGTCAGATGCTTAATACCGGTACAATTCCCGCGCCTTCTCCACCACGTCCGCTGCCTTAGGCAGGAACGCCTCTTCCAGCGGCGGGCTGTACGGCACGGGGCAATCGGGGCCGGTGATGCGAACCATCGGACCGTCGAGGTAATCGAAGGCCTTTTCGCCGATGCGGGCGGCGAGCTCGCCGGCGAAGCCGCCGGTTTGGGTGTCTTCGTGGAGCAGGATCACCTTGCCGGTCTTCCTCACCGTCGCCAGAACGGCTTCTTCGTCCAGCGGGACCAGGGAGCGGAGGTCGAGGACCTCGAGCTCGATGCCCTCGGCGGCCAGCGTCTCGGCCGCATCCAGGGCCACGTAGACCATGGCCC
Organism: Terriglobia bacterium; assembly: GCA_041477005.1. Lineage (GTDB taxonomy): Bacteria > Acidobacteriota > Terriglobia > Bryobacterales > JACQDG01 > JBGOUJ01. The sequence continues at coordinate 11,996 of JBGOUJ010000044.1, forward strand.
CGTAGGTGATCACGCTGATGTCCTTGCCTGCGCGGCGCAGGGCGGCCTGGCCGATCGGGACCACATAGTCCTCGGCGGGCAGCTCGTCTTTGACGCGGCGATAGAGGAGCTTGTGCTCGAAATAGAGGACCGGGTCGTTGTCGCGGATGGCGGCCTTGATCAGCCCTTTGGCGTCATAAGCAGTGGATGGCGCAACCACTTTCAGGCCCGGCGTGTGGACGAAGGGCATCTCGGGGTTCTGGGAATGGAACGGGCCGCCGTGGATGCCGCCGCCCGAGGGGCAGCGGATGACCATCGGGACCGAGGCGCCCCAACGGTAGCGGCTCTTAGCGGCGAAGTTGACGATCTGGTCGAAGGCGCAGGTGATGAAATCGGCAAACTGCATTTCGACCACCGGGCGCAGGCCGGTGAACGCGGCGCCGGTGCCGGCGGCGACAATGGCCGCTTCCGAAATCGGTGTGTCGATCACCCGCCGCTCGCCGAACCGCTCGATCAGGCCCGCGGTCACCTTGAACGCGCCGCCGTAGACGCCCACATCCTCGCCGATCACGAAGACCGACTCATCCCGCTCCATCTCCTCCCAAAGCCCCTGGCGGATGGCTTCAACGTAAGTCGTGGGCGTGCCGCTCATTGGAAAATACCAGCCGTCAGCTATCAGCCATCAGCTATCAGCCACCAGCGATCAGCAGCAGCCCGCCCGCGTTCCGTTTTGCTAAGAGCTGCCGGCTGATGGCTGATAGCTGACGGCTGCAGTTATTCGTACACGCCATCGAGCAAGGTCGCTGGGTCGGGCAGCGGGGATTTCTCGGCCCATTCCACCGCCTCATCCACCTCGGCCAGGATCTGGGCGTGCAGCTTCTTGAAATCCACCTCGGTCGCCCAGTTGCGCTCCACGATGTATTTCTGGAGCATCAGGATGGGATCCTTCTTGGACCACTCCTCGAACAGGGCGCGGGGAACGTAGTCGGCGCCATCGTGGGCTGAGTGGCCGCTCATGCGGAACGTCTTGCACTCGATCATGTAGGGGCCGCGGCCGGCGCGGGCGTGGGCCACGGCGCGTCGCGTCGCCTGGTGGACCGCGATCGCGTCGTTGCCGTCCACGATCTCGGCGGGTATTCCATAGGCGGCGGCGCGGTCGGCGACGTTCGGGACCGCCATCTGCTTGTCGAGCGGGGTCGAATAGGCGAACTGATTGTTGTTACAGAGGTAGACCACCGGCAGCTTCTGGACGGCGGCGAAGTTCACGCCCTCATGCCAATCGCCCCGGCTGGTGGCGCCGTCGCCGAAATAGGAGAAAACCACGTTTGGCAGGCCCCGATACTTCAAAGCCAGGGCGATCCCGCCGGCCACCGGGACGCTCGCCCCGATGCTGCTGATGATCGGGATCAGGTGCAGGCCCAGGTCGCCCATGTGCATGTTGCCGTCGCGGCCGCGGGTGGGTCCCGTCGCGCGGCCCAGGTATTGCGCGAAGATGCGCTTGGGCTCCATGCCTCGCACCAGGAACGCGCCCATGTCGCGGTGGGTGGGGCAGATCCAGTCCTCCTTCTCGGCCAGGACGGCGCTGCCCACCGGGATCGCTTCCTGCCCTCGTCCCGTGTAGCAGCCTCCCAGGATCTTGCCTTGCCGGTAGAGCTTCAGCTCGATGCGGTTTTCGATCTCCCGCATCAGCTCCACGTAATAGAGCATACGGTCGCATAGCTCCCGAGTCACCTCGGGGACGACCGGGGTAGTGGTGGTCATAGCCAAACGTCCAGAATGTAGCGCAACCAGGCCGGGCTTGGCAAGTGAGAAAAGAGGGTAATTTAAGGGGGTAACAGGGGGTAATGGCGCCGGGACCTGCGGCATCCTCCGGGGCCCGCCACCGGGCGGCCCGGGCCCGCGCGGCGGACAACCGCTCGTTCGCGGTCGCAGCTTTCACGAGCAGGTGGTCCGTGCCAGTATCAAGCGCCCGGATAGCGATTGTGTGTGTTCTCGCGGTTCGGCGCCGGCTACCGCAGCTTGCCGCGCACCAGACGCATCCGGCATCCGCAATCCGTCCGTAGCGCGCCGCAGTGCCCCGAGGGGCGGGTAGAGTGCCGCGCCGCGAAGCGGCGCATCCCTGCTTTTTGCCTTTTGCACTTTGCCTTTTGCCTTGCTGTTCGCTCTTTTGCCTCGCCGTTCGCCCTTCCACGTCGGGGAGCGCACTAAACCAGATGCGTGCCGATCAACCGCAGCCGAATCCACCAAGCGCAGCACCCGCTGCGCCTCCGGATTCGCTATAATGAGGAGTTGAGTCAGTTGAGTCCTCATCCACTGGGAGAAGATTGATGTCATCAGTTGAAACGCTGCCGGCGCAGCAGTCTGCCGCCCCCCCCCCGCCAGAGCTAGTCAATGATTTCAGCATTCAAGTAGCCACCGTAAACGGTTCCGGAAGCCAGACGGCCAACATCGTCCTTCTGCGCGCGCTGTTCCAGATGGGAATTCCGGTCTCGGCAAAGAACCTGTTCCCTTCGAACATTGCCGGCCTGCCCACCTGGTACACCATCCGCGCCAACAAGCGCGGGTTCATCGGCCGCAAGAAGGAAATCGGCGTGCTGGTGGCCATGAATCCGGAGACGGCGGTCGAGGACGTGCGTAATCTCGAGTCGGGCGCAGCCGTGGTCTACGACGCGCCGCTCGAGCTGAACAAGCTGCGGTCGGACCTGCACTTCTATCCGGCGCCCTTCGACAAGCTGGTCACCCCGGTCTGCCCGGACGCCAAGCTGCGCCGGCTGGTGCGCAACATGATTTATGACGGCATCCTGGTGCACCTGCTGGGCATCGACCTGGAGGAAGTGCGCAAGGCGCTGTTCAAGCAGTTCAAGAAGAAGGTCAAGGCTGCCGAGCTGAACTGGAAAGCCGTGGAGGCGGGCGTCGAATACGCCCGGCAAAGCCTGCCCAAGATCGACCCGTTCCGCGTCGAGCGGATGAACGCCAACGGCAACAAGATCATCATCGAGGGGAACGCGGCGGCGGCGCTGGGGTGCGTTTTCGCCGGCGTCACCGTGGTCGCCTGGTACCCCATCACGCCGTCCTCCTCGCTGTGTGAAACCGTGATTGAATACGCGCGGCGTTACCGCATCGACCCGGAGACGGGCAAGGCCACCTTCGCCATCGTGCAAGCCGAGGACGAGCTGGCATCGATCGGTATGGCGTTGGGGGCGGGGTGGGCCGGGGCGCGCTCCATGACCTCCACCGCCGGACCGGGCATTTCGCTGATGTCGGAGTTCGTCGGGCTGGGTTATTACTCGGAGATCCCCACCGTGATCTTCGACGTCCAGCGCGTGGGGCCGTCCACCGGCCTGCCGACCCGCACCTCCCAGGGCGATATTCTTTCCACCGCGTTCCTCTCTCACGGCGACACCAAGCACCCCCTGCTGTTCCCCGACTCGCCGGAGGAGTGCTTCACCATGGCCGGTGACGCTTTTGACCTGGCCGAGCAGTTCCAGACTCCGATCTTCGTGATGCTCGACCTCGACCTCGGGATGAATTACTGGATGGCGGAGCCGTTCACCTACCCCCGTAAGCCCTTGAAGCGCGGCAAGTTGCTCGGTGCCGAGGAGCTGGAGCGAATGGGTGGCTTTGCCCGTTACAAGGACGTGGACGGCGACGGGGTCGGCTACCGCACCCTGCCCGGCACCCCGCACCCCAGGGCCGCCTACTTCACCCGCGGCAGCGGCCACAACGACCAGGCCGGCTACAGCGAGAGGCCCGATGATTACGTCCGCAACATGGACCGGCTGACACGCAAGTTCGAAACCACTCGCAGCATGCTCCCGCGCCCGGTGATCGACCAGAATCCCGAAGCCCGGGTCGGGCTGATCTCGGTCGGCACCACCCATTGGGCGCTGGTCGAAAGCCGCGACCAACTGCTCCAGGAGTTTGGCATTCCGACTTCCTATATGCGCCTGCGGGCGTTCCCCTTCAACCAGGAGCTGACCGACTTCATCCGCAAGCACGACCGCGTCTACGTGGTCGAGCAGAATCGCGACGCGCAGTTGCTCGACCTGATGCGCCTCGACGTCGACGCGGCCCTGCATTCCCGGCTCCGCAGCGTGCGCTACTACGGCGGCCTGCCCATCGACGCCCGCACCGTTACCGACGAAATCATGCAACAGGAGGAACTGTGAGCGCTGTTCTGACCCCGCCCTCTCCGCCCAAGAAGACCAACCGCATTGGGCTGGACTTAGTGGGATACAAGGGCTTGAAGACCACGCTGTGCGCCGGCTGCGGCCACAACGCGATCTCCGAGCGCATCGTCGAAGCCTTTTTCGAGATGGGAGTCGCCCCCTGGGACGTCATCAAAGTCTCCGGCATCGGGTGCTCCTCCAAGTCTCCGGCCTATTTCTTGAGCATGTCGCACGGCTTCAACGCCGTGCACGGGCGGATGCCCTCGGTGGCGACCGGCGCCGTTCTGGCCAACCGCAACCTGCGGGCCCTGGGCGTCAGCGGCGACGGCGACACCGCCTCCATCGGCATCGGGCAGTTCGTGCACCTGATGCGCCGCAATCTGCCTATTATTTACATCATCGAGAACAACGGCTGCTACGGCCTCACCAAGGGCCAGTTCTCGGCCACCGCCGACCTCGGCTCCAAGCTGAAGACCGGCGTGGTCAACGACCTGCCCCCCATCGATACCTGCGCCCTGGCCGTCGAGCTGGGCGCGACCTTCGTGGCCCGCTCCTTCTCCGGCGACAAGAAGCAGCTCGGCGCCCTGCTCCGCGCCGCCATCTCCCACCGCGGGACGGTCATGCTCGATGTTATTTCCCCCTGCGTGACCTTCAACGATCACGAGGGCTCCACCAAGAGCTACTCCTACATGAGGGACCATGAGGAGCCGCTCCACGACATCGACTTCGTTCCCTATTTCCAGGACATCGAGGTGGAGATCGATCCCGGCGCCACGCGCGACGTCATCCTCCACGATGGCTCCCATCTCCGCCTGAAAAAGCTCGCCGAGGACTACAACCCATCCAACAAGATGGAGGCCTTGCGCGTGCTCGACGAGGCGGCCCGCTCCGGCGAGGTGGTCACCGGCCTGCTGTATCTGGATACCAGCCGCGAGGATTTCATCCAGCTCTTAAACCTAGCCGAGGAGCCGCTGGCTCACCTGCCCGAAAGCAAGACTCGCCCGCCCGAATCAGCCCTGCTGGAGATCATGGAAGAGCTGCGGTAGCCATTTCCCTTTGGTGGGCCACGGCCTGTGGCCCCGCCTTCGACCTAGCGGGCCGCCTCCCGGATTTCCACCAGCGTCACAAAAAGGGGTCCAGCCGGCGTGAGAAAGCCTACACGCGCCGTCTGTTCGCCCCGCAGAATGCGAAAACGATAATCCGAGCCCTCGACCACCGTGGGCAGAGACAGGTGCGTGCCGCCTCCCAGGAGGCTCTTGAAATTGCCGGCCACCATATTGATCAACTCGCCCATGACGTCCTTGACGGTATCGTCGGCGTCGCCGGGCTCATCGGCGCCGAGCATGGTGGCGGTGAACTGGCAGGCGGCCGGCAGCCCGCACTGCAGAAGGACCGCGCCATTCCAGGGGCCGGTCAAATGCATCGAAGCGCTCACCACCGGGGAATCCGCCGCCGGCGTGAGGCTATCGTTTACTTCCACCTCCATCCCCAGCATGGTCGTGAAGATATCCTGCACGATGCGAACCACGTCGGTCCGTAGACCGTCCGCTTCCAGATTGACAGACATAGCGCCTCCCCGCCCGGGCCTTCATCTCTTGATCGTATAGACTGTGGCCGGCCCGATCACTTTCCGCTCGTAGTTCTCATCGAGGTTGTAGACGGTCTCGGCGGCCCCCATCAGCAAATACCCATCGGGAGCCAGCACGCCGCGTATGCCGGTCAGGATCTGTTTTTTCAATGTGGTGTCGAAGTAGATCATGACGTTGCGGCACATCACGATGTCGAATGGACCCATCCCCCGCATGGGATCCTTGAGGTTGAACATTTTGAACTGGACCATATTCCGGATTTCCGCCTTGAGCTCCCAATCCAGGTGCTCGCGGCGGAAGTACTTCACCAGGTAATGGACGGGCAGGCCGCGGTTGACTTCGAGCTGGAAATAACGCGCGCGCCGGGCGCGATCCAATATGCCTTCGGCGATATCGGTGCCCAGGATTTCGATCTTCCACAGATGGGGTTGGGGGATGGTTTCAAGCAGCAGCATAGCCAGGCTGTAGGGCTCCTGACCCGAGGAGCAGGCGGCGCACCAGATCGAGAGGCGGCGGAGATCGGCCCGGCGCCCGGTCAGCTCCGGCAGGATGGTTTGCTTGAGCGCGTCGAAGGGGGTGACGTCACGGAAGAACAGGGTCTCATTGGTGGTCATTCCCTCGACAACTTTCGCGCGCAGCGCGCGGTCGTGGTCGAGCTGAATGCGCGAGCAAAGCTGATCGATGCTGGCCAGCCCGTGCTGTTGGGCGACCGGTTTCAGCCGGGCTTCGAGCAGGTAGCGCTTGGAGTCATCGAGGACAATGCCGGACTCCTGGTAGACGATCTGGCAGAGGTAGGCCAGGTTGGTTGGAGACAAGCCCGTCGTAGTTGTTTGCTCTTGCACCATGGCAAAACCTGCTCCGGCGCCGCGCGGAGAATCGCCTCCTGGGCGGCGCGCTCCGGGCCGCGGCTCAGATCAGTTGGCGGAGCACGCGCTGCGCCACCTGGTGGAGCGGTGACACCTCGTCGGCCAGGCCCGCCCTTACGACGAAGCCCGGCATGCCCCAAACCACGCTGCTGGCTTCATCCTGGGCGATCACGTAGGCGCCCTGACTCTTCAGGGTTTCAATTCCCCGCAGGCCGTCCTGTCCCATGCCCGTCAGGATTACGCTGACCACCTCGCCCCCGTAGACTTCCGCCACCGAGCGGAACAGCACGTCCACCGCCGGGCGGCACGAGTTTTCCGGAGGCTCCTGGTTCAAGGCGGTGACGATGCGCGCGCCCTCCCGCTTCACAATCATGTGATAGTTGCCGGGCGCCACATAGGCTTTCCCCGGATCGAGAGCTTCCCCGCCCTGCGCCTCGCAAACCTTGATCTTGCTTTGGCTCTCCAGCCTCTCGGCGAGCAGCCGCGTGAACAGCGGAGGCATGTGCTGGACCAGGACGATCGGCGTAGACAGGTTGGCCGGAAACTGAGTGAAGACGTCCATCAGGGCGTTGGGGCCGCCGGTAGACGTGCCGATGGCCACCAGGCGGCGCCGCGCCACCTTGGGAGCATTCGAAGGACGCACCGGCGAAGTTCTGATCGGGCCGGCAGGCGGCGAGGCGGTCGCCGCCGCCGGCCCTGCCGGGGGCCCCGGGAAAAGGAAAAATTGCTTGATCTTGGGAATCAAGTCTTCCCGTAGGCGCCGCAAGGACACATCGAGCGACCCCACGTTGGCCGCCTTGGCGACATAGTCGCCGGCGCCCAGGGAGAGGGCTTCCAGGGTGACGGTGGCGCCCCGTTCCGTCAGGGTACTGAACATGATGACTCGCACCTTGGGGTGCTCGGCGCGCAAGTGCCGCAAGGTTTCGAGCCCGTCCATCTCGGGCATCTCCACGTCCAGCGTGATCAGGTCGGGATTCACCTGTGGGATCCGCGCCAGCGCGATCTTTCCGTTGGCCGCCGTCCCTACCACTTCGATCTGCGGGTCCTCGGAAAGGGCCTGGGTAACCAGTCGGCGGATCACCACCGAGTCGTCCACCACCAGTACCCGGATTCGTCCGCCGCTCGGAACGGTCGCGGGAGATCGGGTCATGGTCCGGCTGTTCATGCGGGTTTGTCCTGCCCGGTCCACCAAGCCCGGCTTTTCATTGCACGGCGCCCAGGATGCGCAGCTTCTCCTCGATCGTCTGCCGGGTGAAGGGCTTCATGATGTACTCGTTGGCCCCGGCCTGAAGCGCCCGCACCATCTGGTCGGTTTCGGTCTCGGTGGTCACCATCACCACCAGGGAAGAGGAATAGCGGGCGTCGGCCCGAACCTTTTGCACGAACTCGAGCCCATTCATCACCGGCATGTTCCAGTCGCACAGGATGACCCTGATGTCCGGCTGCTGCTCCAGCAGATCGAACGCCTCCTGGCCGTTGGCTGCTTCGGAAATCTCGAAGCCGAGATCGCGGAGCGTGTTCCCGACGATCATCCGCATCGATCGGGAGTCGTCTACTACCAGCGCTTTCGCCATAGGACTCGCACTGCGCCGCGGCAACTAGCTCTTGCTGTCCTTCGCCACCAGAGCCTGAAGCTGCGCGGCCATGTTCGCCAGCTCCTTGGCGGCCTTTTGGGTGTCGCCGGCGCCCCTGGTCGTATTCTGCGCCGCCGTCGCGACCCCGCCGATGTTTTGGGCGATTTCCGCCGAGCCTTTGGCGGCTTGCGTCACGTTGCGGCTGATTTCGTTGGTGGTGGCCGTCTGCTCTTCCACCGCCGAGGCGATGGTATTTGAAATATCGTTGATCTGATTGATGATGCTCGAAATCTGCCCGATCGCCCCCACCGCGTTCTTGGTGTCTCCCTGGATCGCCTCGATTTTCTGGCTGATGTCCTCGGTCGCTTTGGCCGTCTCCTTGGCCAGCTCCTTGACCTCGTTGGCCACCACCGCGAACCCCTTGCCCGCTTCGCCGGCCCGCGCCGCCTCGATCGTGGCGTTTAGCGCCAGCAGGTTCGTCTGCTGCGCAATCGAGGTGATCACCTTGATTACCTTGCCGATTTCCGCGCTTGACTCGCCCAACTTCGAAATGGTCTGGTTGGTGCCGTCGGCCACCGTCACGGCCTGCTTGGCCACCCGCGCCGCCTCGCTGGAACTCTTGGCGATTTCCTTGATCGAGGCCGACATTTCCTCGGAGCCGGTCGCCACCACTTGCACGTTCTTGCTCACCTCCTCGCTGGCGGCCGAGACCACATTGGCCTGCGTGGCCGTCTCTTCCGCGTTGCCGGCCATCTGCTGGCTCACCGCCGTCAATTCCTCGGAGGCCGCGGCCACCGAGTCGGCCAGCTCCTTCACCCGGCGCTCCAGGTTCAGCTTCTCGGTGACCACCTCCCAGGTCACCATGGCGCCGATATGGGCGCCCGTATTGTCATAGATGGCGCTTACCAGCAGGTCGAGCGTCTCCGGACCCACCTGGATGTTGGCCCGGTGCGGCAGGTTCTTCGCATCCGACAGGATCCGCCGCTGGTACGAGGGGTCCTTGTGATAGATATCGATCGACTTTCCCACCATCTCGCTGACTCGCACCGGCAGGTATTTCTCGAGCTTCTGCAGCGTTTTGACGGAGGCCGGGTTCATGTACTGGAGCTTCAAGTCGCGGTCGGTGTAGAGAACGTTGACCGGCAAATTCTCCATCATCGACTGCACCCGCGCTGCTTCCTTCTGCAATCGCAGTTTCTCGGTGACCACTTCCCAGGTCACCATCGGACCCAGGTAGCTCCCTTTGTCGTCATGGATGGCGCTCACCAGCAGGTCGAGCGTCTCCGGACCCACCTGGATGTCGGCCCGGTGGGGCAGGTTCTTGGGGTCCGCCAGAATCTTGCGCTGGTAGGCCGGGTTCTTGTGAAAAATGTCGATGGACCTGCCGACGATTTCCTCGGCCTTGCAGGGCAGGTATTGCTCCAGCGTCTTCAGCGTCTTGAGCGATGCCGCATTCATGTAGGTAATGACCAGGTCGGTGCTCGCCTGGATCACGTTGGTGGGCGAATTCTCCATCATCGACCGGATCCGCGCCACATCCTGCTCCATCCGGCGCTTGTCGCTGACGTCCTCCCAGTTCACCACCAGCCCGATATACTCCTCCGCCGGGTTGAGGATGGCGTTCACGAACAGGTCGAGCGTCAGGTCGCCGACTTTGATATCGGTGTGGATCGGCAGATTGCTTTCATCCCCCAGCAGCCGCCGGATCTGTTTGGCGCGCGCGGCATGAAAGCGGTCGATCGGGCCGCCCAGCAGCTCGATGTACTTGACGCCGAAATTCTGTTCCACCACGCGCTCGATCCGCTTCATCGTTTCCTGCGCCCGGCGGTTCATGTAGATCAGGTTGAGGTCCCGGTCGGCCACGAAGACGTTGGTTCCCACGTTTTCGAGCGCGCCTTTCATCCCCTCCAGGGTTTCGGTCAGACTGGAGTGTTCCGTGCCGGCAAGAGTTGCCATTTCCGTCTCCTTTCGACTATCGCGTTGGGGAGCATTCACAATGTCTTTGGCCAACGGGCCAACCACCGATACAATCTGATCGACCGTTTCGCTATCGACGCCCAGCGCCGTCAGGGTCGCCACTAGGTGGCCCGCCACGCGGTCGAAATGCCGCTGCTCGATGCGCAGGTGGGTGTGCGCCTGCCGCATGTCCGGCCCCCGGTACCGCGCCGGCCCTCCCAGCGCCTGCGTGAAAAAATCGCGTTGCTGCTTCTTGAGCTTTTCCAGAGCCACTTGCTCGAAGAACGGACTCAGCTCGGAATCCGCCAGCACCCGCTCGTAGAGCTGGTCCACCGCCGCGCGCACCGCCGGCTCCCCGCCGATCCGCGCGTAGATGGTCTCCAGCGTCATCACCCCGTTCTCCCGATCCGACTTCCCTCGCTTGATCGCCATCTGATCGCTCCGGCTTGAATCCTTACAGCATCCAACTGGTGGCGTAATTGGCCGTGCGGCACGCCACCAGCACCCACCCGGCGCGGCGGTGCCACGGCCGGAACCGTTGCTGCCCCTGGCGTAACCGGTTGCCCATCACCGCCATCACCACGTAAAGCCCGATCACCAGCGTGGAAACCGCCGCATGAAATACCACCAGTGGCGTCGGCCGGCCCACCACCCGTTCCACAGCCGCCCGGGTCCACTCGATATAAAGCACCAGCCCCAAATCCATCGACATCGCCGCACCCATCAGCGGCATGTGCATCTCCCGGCGGCGCCGGAGCAGAAAGCCGGCCAGCAGGATCCCGTACGCCAGCGTCGCCAGGGCATGCAGCATGGGCCAATGCGCTCGATTCGCGCCGGCTCAACTGGCCGAATCAAACTGCAGCACTTTCTCCGTTGCCAGCACCAGCAGCAGCCGGT
>JBGOUJ010000045.1:0-22765 GCA_041477005.1 Terriglobia bacterium
AGCATCTGGCGCAAGGCGACGCGAATTTCGATGTCCGTTTGGACGCTCTTCTTGAACCCTGTATGCTCCGCCGCAATGCTATAGACGCCGACGGGGAGGTTCGGGAAGACGTACAATCCGGCGTCGGTGGCGTTTGTCTTGTATGCGCGACCGGTGGCGGTCTCCTTCGCTTCCACAGCAGCGCCTGGCACCGCCGCACCGTTCGGGTCGATGATGGTGCCGGAAAGGGACCCGGTCGTTGTCTGCCCATAAGCTGCGATTGAAATACAGCTCAAGATCAAGAACCACAGAGTTCTTTTTGCTGATTGCATACTAACCCCCTCTTGTTCGCGTCTCGGCGAACCTGAAGCATCCCAAAGCCTGGCGGTTTGGCCGCCACAATGCACCGAGAATTGTAACGCCGAACCGAATCAGCAGTCAATACCAAAAGAGCACACCAAAAGAGCACCAAAAAGGCGCTTTAGGCCTTGATAATCTGGAGATCGCGCGCAAGCGGGTCGTGGCGATGACCGGCAATGCGAACTGGAACCGGGCCACAGGCCCGCAGCACGGCCGCCATCCCGATGGGGGTGCGACTGGATCTCTATGGGCAGGCCCGCGCGACGGCGTTCGCCGGCCCGTCCGGGACATCCCCCGACGTAAGCAGCATCAGTATTTCGGCCCCAGCTTCTGCCAATCCTGGCCGGCCAGGCCGTTGAGGTCCCAGACCACCCGGCCGTTGCGGATCGTCAACTCGCAGATCAGCTTCTGGTTGCCGGAGTGGCGGGCGTTGCCGACGTCCAGGTAGCCGAAATTTCCCGTCAGCAGCCGCAGCACGGCCACGTCGGCGTCCGCCCCCACGCTCAAAGTGCCGAGGTCGGGCCGCTTGATCTCGAGGGCCGGGCTGAGGGTGCTCATCTTGATCACGTCGGCCAGCGGCACGCCCAGGATCAGGATCTTCGACATGGTCGTAGTCATGTCCTTCATGCCGGCGTTCATGCTGGTGACGTGCAGATCGGTGGAGATGGAGTCGGGGATCCAACCCTGCTTGATGGCCGGGTCCGCCTGCCGCCACAGGAAACTGCCGCCGCCGTGGCCAACGTCGAACTTCACGCCTCGTTTGCGGGCCTGGAAAAGATAAGGCAGCACCACGCCCTTTTCATCCAGCATGGGCACCGCCCCCAGGTACATGTGAGTGGAAATGTCGCCGGGCCGCAGCTTCTCCAGCACCAACTCTTGGTAGGGCCGCTCCGGCCGGAAGGTGCCGAAATCGACCATCACGGGGATGTTGGCCAGCTTGCCGGCCTCGACCGCCCGCTCGACCGCCGTCCAGGCCGGCCCGCGGAAGTGCGCGCTCTTGACGCCGACGACCACCTGCGGAAACTGCTTCGCCACCTTGGCCGTGGCTTCCGCATCCATATCCTCGGTGTTCTGTTCGACCGTGGCCTCCCCGCACATGCCTGTGCCGACGATGTTCAGCAGGGAGAGGACCCGGGTCCGGGAGCGGTCAATCACGCGGTCCTTGAAGTCGGGGAAGCTCCGCCAGCCCGAGCTGCCCGCGTCGACGATGGTTGTGACGCCGGCGCGGAAGGTGAAGCCGTCGGGGTAGACGCTCGAGTCGCCGCAATACGCATTGCGCCGGCCCGTGCCGGCGTAGACGTGGGTGTGAATGTCGACCAGCCCGGGGACCACGTAGAGCCCGTCGGCCGGCACGACCCTGCGGGCCTGCGCCGCCGGGATGTCCGCCGCCACCTGCGCGATTTTGCCGCCGGCGATGGCCACGTCCATCACCGCATCCAGGTTGTTCTTGGGATCCACCACGTGCCCGCCTTTTAGAAGCAGGTCGTAGGGGGTCTGGGCCGCCGCCGCCGCGCCCAATAACGCCCAAAGCCATAGGAGTCGCATGTTTGAGTTCACCTCGGGGCCGCTCCCTCAGGGTCACGGTCCAGGAAAGGCCTATTGTAGCTTGCTAGAATGGAAAGAGCGTTATGTCCGGCCCAGAACATCGACGGGCGGTATTGTTGGATGCCATCGAGACCCGCATCCTCGTCCTCGACGGCGCCATGGGGACCATGCTGCAACAGAGGCAACTCACCGCCGCCGACTTCGGGGGGCCGTCGCTCGAGGGCTGCAACGAATATCTGGTCAAGACGCGGCCCGACGTAGTGCTCGACATCCACCGGGCCTACCTGGCGGCCGGCGCGGACATCGTCGAGACCGACACGTTCGGCGCCACGAGCATCGTGCTGGCGGAGTACAACATAGCGGATGAGGCCTACGAGCTGAACCGGGCCGCCGCCGCGCTCGCCCGCCAGTCGGCCGACGAGTTCTCCACGCCCGCCAAGCCTCGCTTCGTCGCCGGCTCCATGGGCCCGACCACCAAGGCCATCACCGTCACCGGCGGCGTGACCTTCGACCAGCTCCAGGAAAACTACTACGAGCAAGCCAAGGGCCTGGTCGAGGGCGGCGCCGACCTGCTGATCCTGGAGACTTGCCAGGATACACGCAACGTGAAGGCCGGCCTGCTGGCCATCGGCCGGCTGGAGCGCGAGCTGGGCCGCAAGGTCCCGCACATCGTTTCCGGCACGATCGAGCGGATGGGGACCATGCTCGCCGGCCAGGCAGCCGACGCCTTCTGGACATCCATCGAGCACGCCGATCTGCTGGCCGTCGGCCTGAACTGCGCCACCGGTCCGGAATTCATGACCGACCACATCCGCACGTTGAGCGACCTGGCCTGGACGCGCATTTCCTGCTACCCCAACGCGGGCCTGCCGAATGAAGAAGGCCGGTACCTGGAAACGCCCCAGTCGCTCGCCGAGCAATTGGACCGCTTCGTCCAGCACGGCTGGCTGAACCTCGTGGGCGGCTGCTGCGGCACCACCGACGCCCACATCCGGCTCATCGCCCAGATGGCCGAGGGCCGGCGTCCGCGCGTTCTCCGGGAACGATCCCACCGGGCCGTCTATTCCGGCATCGACCTGGTCGAGGCCGACGAGAGCTCCCGGCCGTTGCTGGTCGGCGAGCGTACCAACGTCATCGGCTCGCGCCTGTTCAAGAACCTGGTGGGCGAAGAAAAATGGGAAGAGGCCACCGAGATCGCCCGCCGCCAGGTCAAGAACGGCGCCCACCTGGTGGACGTCTGCCTGCAATCGACCGATCGCGACGAGATCCGCGACATCCCGCCGTTCTACGAGAAGCTGATCCGCAAGATCAAGGCGCCGCTGGTGATCGATACGACCGATCCGCGCGCCGTCGAGCTGGCCCTGACCTACTGCCAGGGCAAGAGCGTCATCAACTCCATCAACCTGGAGGACGGCGAGGAAAAGTTCGAGCTCGTCTGCCCGCTGGCCCGCTCCTATGGCGCGGCACTGGTGGTGGGCTGCATCGACGAAGACAAGCTCCAGGCCCAGGCCTTCACCCGCGAGCGCAAGCTGGCCATCGCCCAGCGCTCCTGCCGGCTGCTCACCGAAAAATACGGCATCCCGCCCGAGAACATTATCTTCGATCCGCTCGTCTTCCCTTGCGCCACCGGCGACGCCAACTACATCGGCGGCGCGGTCGAGACCATCGAGGGCATCCGGCTGCTCAAAGAGCAGATCCCGTTCGTGAAGACCATCCTCGGCATCTCGAATATCTCGTTCGGCCTGCCGCCGGCGGCGCGCGAGGTGGTCAACTCCGTCTTCCTTTATTACGCCACCAAGGCCGGACTCGATCTGGCCATTGTCAACGCGGAAAAGCTGGAGCGCTTCGCCTCGATCCCGGCCGAGGAGCGGCGCATGGCGGAAAATCTCCTGTTCAACACACCGTTCCCAGAAGGCGCCGCCGCCCCCGAGGACTGGCGCCGGCAAACTTCCGAGCAGAAGGTCGCCATCAACCAGTTCCACATTGCGGCCATCGCCGAGCACTTCCGGAAGGCCGGCGCCCGAACCAAGGCCAAGGCGGCCGACCTGCCGCTCGACCAGCGCCTGGGGAACTACATCATCGAGGGTACCAAGGACGGGCTGATCGCCGACCTGGATCTCAAGCGGAAGGAAGGGGCCGCGCCGCTCGACATCATCAACGGCCCGCTGATGGCCGGCATGGCCGAAGTCGGCCGCCTGTTCAACAACAACGAGCTGATCGTGGCCGAAGTGCTGCAGTCGGCGGAGGCCATGAAGGCCGCCGTCAGCCACCTCGAGCAGTTCATGGAGAAGTCCGAGACCTCCGCCCGCGGCAGGATCGTTCTGGCTACGGTGAAAGGCGACGTCCACGACATCGGCAAGAACCTGGTCGATATCATCCTGAGCAACAACGGCTACCACGTGATCAACCTGGGGATCAAGGTGCCGCCGCAGGATTTGATCAGCGCCTATCAGGAGCACAAGCCCGACGCCATCGGCCTCTCGGGGCTGCTGGTGAAGAGCGCCCAGCAGATGGTCATCACGGCGAGCGACCTGCGCGAGGCGGGGATCCGCGTCCCGCTGCTGGTGGGCGGCGCGGCGCTCTCCGACAAGTTCACCCGGCTCAAGATCGCTCCGAGCTACGGCGAAGCCGTCTGCTACGCCAAGGACGCCATGACCGGCCTGAATCTGATGAACCGGCTGATGGATCCCGGAGAGCGGGAGGCGCTTCTCGAATCGCACACTCACGCCGAGGCCCCGCCGCCCGAGGCGCCGGTGGAGGAAATCTCCGTCCCGGTGACCGACACCCGCAGCCGCAAAGTGCGCCAGGATATCCCGATGCCGCCGGCCCCGTACCTGGATCGCAAGCTGCGCGACGTGCCGCAACTGGCCGAGCTCTGGAGCTACATCAACCCGCAGGTGCTCTATAGCCGCCACCTGGGATTCAAGGGCCATTTCGAGCGGCGGCTCGCGGAGCACGACGAGAAGGCGCTCGAGCTTTACGACAAAATCGAGCAGTTGAAACAGGAAGCGGCGAAGTTCCTGAAGATCCGCGTGGTGTGGCAGTTCTTCGAGGCCGAGCGCGAAGGCAACGCGATCCACCTGTTCGCCCCCGGCGCGCTCCAGCCGCTCCACACCTTCCGCTTCGGCCGCCAGCGCCGCGAGGACGGCCTTTGCCTGAGCGACTACATCCTCGACCCGGCCGGCGGCCGCCGCGACCACCTGGCGCTGTTCGTGGTCACAGCCGGCGAAGGCATGCGAGACCGGATCGAGGCCGCCAAGAAGGCCGGCGAATACTTCCAGTCTCTCGCCCTGCACGCCCTGGCGGTGGAGACGGCGGAGGCCGCCGCCGAATGGCTGCACCGCCGTATTCGCGAGGACTGGGGTTTCCCCGACCCGCCCGGCATGGCCATGCAGGAGCGCTTCACGTCGCGCTATCGCGGCAAGCGCTACAGCTTCGGCTACGGGGCCTGCCCCAATCTCGACGACCAGCAGGGCATGTGGAAGCTGCTGCGCCCCGAGGAGATCGGCGTCCACTTGACCGAAGGCATGATGATGGATCCGGAGGCCAGCGTGAGCGCCCTGGTCTTCCACCACCCGGACTGCGCCTACTTCACGGCCAGCGAGGAGACCGAGCTGGTCACGGCGTGATCACAATCGAGGCGACCTCGCGCGCCGCGATCACCGTGTTGACGTGGATGGTGACCGTGTCGTTCACGTCGAGGGCGTAGCCGCCGGCGAGCACCACGGCTACGGCGGCGCCGGTGTGGCGCGCGGCTTCCAGCACGAGCCGGTCCCGGCGCTTCAAGCCTTCGAGCGAAAGGGAGAGGCCGCCCAGTTGATCCTGGTAGTAGGGATCGGCGCCGGCCACGTAGACGACCAGTTGGGGGCGGAACTTTTCGACCGCCGGCACGTAGCGGGCCGAGAGCGCGATCAGATAGTCGGCGTCGCCGGTGCGGTCTTCCAGGTGAATGTCGATGTCGCTCGGCGGCTTTTCGGCGGGATAGTTGTTGTACTGGTGGATGGAGATGGTGAAGACGGCCGGGTCGCCGGCGAAGACGGTGGCGGTGCCGTTGCCGTGGTGAACGTCGCAATCGATCACCAGGGCGCGCTCGATCGCTCCATCGGCCAGCAGGCGGCGGATGGCCACGGCCACGTCGTGGATCGCGCAGAATCCTTCGCCATGGTCGGGGAAAGCATGGTGGAATCCGCCGCTGAGGTTGAAGGCCAGGCCGTCGGCGAGAGCCTTTCGAGCAGCCAGAATCGTGCCGCCCGTCGCCAGCCATACGGCCTGGACCATCCGGCTCGAATAGGGGATCTCCATTTGCAGGATCTCGTGGTAGCTGAGCGTGCCGGTCTTCAGGCGCTGGACGTAGCCGCGCTCGTGCACGCGCAGAATGTCCTCGTCGCTCGCCGGCTCGGGCTCGACGATGTCCTCCGGCCCGGCCACCCCTTGCTGCAAGAGGCGATCGTGAACCAGGCGGTATTTCTGGGAAGGAAAGACGTGCTCGCCCAGGTTCAGGTCGTAGCGGCCGGAATAGACCAGCTTGAAGGGCAGCATCACGCAGGCCGCGCGGCAGGCTGCGCTTGCAGGGCGGTCACGGCGGCCACGTAGAAGATATCGTCGGCGGAGCAGCCGCGCGAGAGGTCGTTGGCCGGCTTGTGCAGGCCCTGCAGAAACGGTCCCAGAGCGAGCGCCCCGCCGAGCCGCTCGGCCAGCTTGTAGCCGATGTTGGCCGCATTCAAATCGGGGAAGATGAGCACGTTGGAACGGCCGGCAACCGGCGATCCCGGCGCTTTGGAGCGGCCCACGGCCTCGACCAGCGCGGCATCCACTTGCATCTCGCCGTCGGCGGATAGCTGCGGGGCGCGCTCGTGGATGATGCGCACCGCCTCGATGACCTTGTCCACCAGGGGATGCTTGGCGCTGCCCTTGGTGGAGAAAGAGAGCATGGCCACACGCGGCTCGGCCTCGAGAAACGTGCGGGCGTTTTCGGCGGCGGCGATGGCGATTTCGGCCAGCTCGGCGGGGCTGGGGTCGGGGTTGACGGCGCAATCGGCGAAGGTGATGCTGCGGCCGTCGCGAAAGACCATCAGCATGAAGCTCGAAACCAGCCGAAAACCAGGCCGGACGCCGATGCAGTGCAGGGCCGCCCGGACGGTTTCCGCCGTGGTGTTGGCGGCGCCCCCTACGCAGCCGTCAGCGTCACCGTTGGCCAGCATCAGATCGGCGAAATAGAGCGGCCGGCGGGCGATTTCGGCGGCCTCGCGCTCGGTCACGCCCTTCGCCTTCCGGCGCTCGTGGTAGATGGCGGCGTAGCGGGAAAATCTCTCCGATTTCTCCGGCTCGACAAACGAGACCCCTTCGAGACCTTGCCTGGGGGGGCCGATCAATATGGGCCGGACAACCTTCTCCCGCGCCAGGCGAGCGGCGGCCGCCAGGACGCGCTCGTCGCCGCCTTCCGGAAACACGATCCGTTTGCCGAGAGCGCCGGCGCGCTGGACGAGCTTCGTGGTGAAGGCCTCGATCGACATATAAGCATCTTACTATTTGCGGTAGGACAGGCGTTGGCGCCCCAAGGAGGGCGTGAAAAGATGCCGATCTCACCCAAAGACGTTAAGCACGCCAAGAAAAGCTTCTTTGTTTCCTTTGCGCTCTTTGCTTGCCTCTGCGCGAAATCTTTCGGGCGGTTCGATTCGCTCGCTCCCTTACGAAAAATCCCCGAAAACTCATTTCACCGCAGAGACGCGGAGCACGCAGAGGCTGGAGGCAGAGGGTGGCCTCAGCGCGCTCGGCGTCTCCGCGGTGAATCGAATCGGTTTTTTCAGTAGCCTGCCAGGCTGGATTAGCTAGAGCGGCGCGAGGAACCGTCGGCCGCGGCAGATGGCGAGCCGGCTCACGATCCGCTGCTTGGCGGTGACGGCGTTGCGCTGCGAATCGACCAGTTGGAATTCGCCGTCTTCGAGGGCGAGCAGGGCGACGTCGGCCGGGCCGCCGGCGTGCAGCCGGCCCAATCCATCGACCCGCCCGACCACCTTGGCCGGGTTGGCGGTGGTGCGCAGCAACACGTCGTCGAAGCTCATGCCCAGGTAGAGCAGCTTGGACATGGTGGTGGGCAGGTCGTAGACGGGGCCCCTGATGTTGAGGTCGTAAATGTCGGTCGAGATGCTGTCGGCCACGAAGCCGGCGTCGAGGCACTGGCGGGCCGCTTTGAAGTTGAAGCTTCCCAGGCCGTGGCCGACGTCGAACAGCACGCCCCGGGCGCGGGCCTCGGCGACGCCCGGCTTGAGCTTGCCCTGCGGATCGACGAGGCCCAGCGTATGGCCGTTGTAGCAATGCGTGACCACGTCGCCCGAGCGCATCAACGCCAGGACCTCCTCGGTCTGGGGCGGGGCAAAGCTGATGTGCGCCATCAGCGGCAGCTTGTAGGTATCGCAGAGCTCGCGGGCGATCTTGAGGAATTCCAGGCTGTAGCGGCCGTTCATGTTTGAGCCGACCTGGAACTTGACGCCCAGCAGGATGTCGCGGTTGGCCACGGCCGCCTCGCCGGTTCGCCGCATCATGCTGCGGACGTATTGGACCGGGTCGATATCGGGGTTTCGCGAGTTGGGATACAGATAGACGTAGCCAAAGACGCGGGCCTGCGAGCGCTCGACGATGAAGCGCCGGAAGCCGGGAAAGGTGTCGTAGCCGAAGCTGCCGGCGTCGACCCAGGTGGTGACGCCCGAGCGGGCGCCGGCGAGATCGGGTTCCACGCCGAGACCGGTGCCGCCCCAGTAACAATGGGTATGCAGATCGACCAAGCCGGGCGTGACGTAAAGGCCGCGGGCGTCGATCACGTCGAGGGCGCGCTCGGCGGGGATGCGCTCCTCGATGGCGGCGATCTTGCCGTCGAGGATCGCCACGTCGGCCTTGGCGCGAAAGCCGCGGGCCGGGTCGCGGACCTCGCCGTTGTGGATCAGCAGATCGTAGCGGCGCTGGACCTGGCCGGAAGAGAGGGCCGCCGCAGCGGTCCCACCGGCGGCCAGCAGAAATTCACGGCGCAGCATCGAGCCGGATTGTAGCATGGGAACTATCCCCGTAACTGCTCCGCCAGCCAGACGATGTAATCGCTGTTGCGGCGCTGGACCTCTTCGACCAGGCCGGCCGGCAATTCGTCCAGCTTCTCCTTGAAGAAGCGGTGGTCGCCGGCGGGGTCGGCTGTGTCGCGGGAGCCGACCAGGTTGCCGATCCAGAAGACCAGGAACAGGTTGCCGTCCACGCGGCCTTGGCGGCGGTCGCCCAGGGAATAAGCCAGGCCGCGGTCGCGATAGACGCGGGCGAGCTGGCTCTCCTCCCCGAACGCGCCGGCTGCGGCGAAGCGGACGCAGCCGTCGACCATGCGCTGGTAGAGCGCCCGCCACGGGGAGCCGGCAGGCTGCTCGGAAAGCACATCGAGCAGTTGGAGCTGCAGCTCGCCGGAGATTTTGTAGTTCACGCGGCCGCGGGTGGAGTGGCCGATCATCTGGAGCACCTGGGCCTGCTTGCCGCTGCCGGAGTGGATGCTCAGGGTGCCGTCGAAATGACGGGCCACGTCGGCCAGCTCGCGGACGCGATCGCCCAGCTCGTCGACCGGCCGGCCGCCGAACTCGCGCTCCACCCGAGGGAGCAGCTCCGGCCACATCTTGTGCGCCACATAGTCGGCGAGCGCCGCTGCCGTCTCGGGATAGGCCTGGCGTTTTTTGAAGCCGAGGTTGGGCGGGACCAGTGGTGCGCGGCGGCCGCGCGCGGCCAGCCAGTGCATGTAGAAGATCAGTTCGCGCGCCGTGGTGAGAGTCTCCGCCTCGTCGATCGACGGCTCGAAGTCGAGCTCCACCCGCCGGCCGCTCTCCCGCTTCACCTTCTGGATGTAATCGTAAAGGTCTTCATTCAGTTGCAGGCTCTGGCTGAACTTGACCGCCAGGCGGCGGATCTCAGAAGGGTCGAAGGAATAAGAGCGGCCGTTGATGGAAAAAGAGCGGCCGAATTCACCCATCACCCACGACCGCTCTTCGGGCGACAGCAAACGCTCGAACTCCTGTTCGACCTGAGCTTCGCCCCAGGCCTGCGGGTGGCGCGGGTCGGCCTCCAGGCGGAACAGGCGGGAGGTGTCGGTGGTGAACTTGGTGTAGCCGGCGGCGGCATGGATGGCCTGCTTGGTCTGGTCGATGGACCTGGCGATCTCGGCCTCGGTCGCGCCGCTGATGATGAAGTGATCGGCTTCGGCGTTGTAGCCGGCCCGCCAGCCGGCCCGAATCGCCGCCCACAGGCCGGCGTGATAGAGATGCTCGATCGAGACACGGGTGTGGCCGATTTCGGTGGGGTTCTCGCCGCTACGCGCGGCCAGGCGGTCATCGGTGGTCATTTCACGCGTGGCCGAGAGCTGCACGGTGCTGGCCATGTTGACGCCTTTGGAGCGGACGATTCTGCCGAAAGCATCGAAGGCCGCGGGCAGGGAAATCTCGGGGTGCCGGTTGCCGACCGCCACGGCGGGCTGGTCCTTCTGGGGGCGAGGCAAAAAGCTGCGGTCAATCCTCTCGGCGAAATCGCGGATCGCCTCGCGGTCGGTCGAAGCAAAGGGGGAAACGTCCACGCGCTCCGGCATCGAGCGGAGCAGGCGCGGGCCGTCCAGATCGGCGGCCAAGTAGTAGACATCCTGCGCCGACGGGTCGCGCGCGAGAGAGGCGTAGTGCACGCGGCCACCCGGCGGCTGCGGCCCGGCCTTCACCGCTTCCTGCCGGGCCTCGTCGTTCAGATCCCGGCCTCGGATGCGGTCGTTCAGATAGGCATTGATCCCGCGCAGAATCTCATCCATATTCGTCTTCCCGAATTACAAGCCAGCAAACATCAGCTATCAGCCGTCAGCCATCAGCCGTCAGCAACCACTCTCCGGCCCGAGCTGGTTGCTGAAGGTTGAATGCTGACGCCTAAGAGCCAACAGCTAACAGTTTATCGAATTGCGAGCTATCAGCCACCAGCAACGGCCCTTCGGCCCGAGCTGGTTGCTGAGGGCTGATGGCTGACGGCTGAATGCTGACAGTCTGAATGCTGACGCCTAAGAGCCAACAGCTAACAGTTTATCGAATTGCGAGCTGTCAGCCACCAGCAACAGCCCTCCGGCCCGAGCTGGTTGCTGACGGCTAATGGCTGAGGGCTGAGGGTTTGCTAAGAGTCACGTGTCACTTGCCGCTGGTCACGGTTTTTGCTTTCTTCGCCACCAGCGCTTTGATGTCGTCGGGCAGATCGAAGCGGTTATCGGGGATCTTGGGGTTTTGATCGATCTTTTGGATCACCACCAGGAACTCCTGGTTGAGAGCCTTCTGCCGGATGGAGTGCGGGACCAGGATGTCGCCAACCTTCTTATAATCGCTGACCGTGAACTCAGCCGGGATCTCGCCCATCTGGGTCGTCACCAGCTTGCTCACCTTCACCAGCAAGTTGGACTTCTTGTCGTAATAACGGGTTTCCGGCTTACCCTCGTTGGGAGTCAGGACCAGCTTGTAGCAGGTCTGATCGTCGACGGTTTCAACGCCCGCCATTTCCGCCTTCTTGTAGAATTCTCGCCAGTCTTCATGCAGGGAGGCCTCATGCATGGCGGCGAACTTCTCCTCGCCGTCTTTGAGCCGCGGCCCGCGCAGGGCAGACCGCTCCCAGGCCACGTCGCCGTTGATTCCCTGTTCGACCTTGCCGATGCCCTCGATCTCGACCACGCTGTAGGACTTCTTGGGCTCGGCCTTGTACGCGACGATCGACGCCCTGACGCTCTTGCCGACAAACTCCGTGCTGCTGGTTAAGATCTCGCTGTGAAGCTTCTTGTAGGCTGCTTTGCCGCCGGTCGCTTCTATGTATTTATCCAGGACAGTCTCGGCCTTGGGCAGCGCTTCGTCAGCGGCTGCCACGTGGACGGCCAGAGCCCCGCCGGCCAGAACCGCGGCCAGCAACACTCGATTCCAGTTCGCTAAATACCTCATGGTTTCTCCTTGCTCTTCCTATGAATCCAATCCTTGGCCGCCCCCAGCACCGGGTCCCCGCCGGCCAGCAGAGATTCGCGGCTCAAGCTCACTTCCACGTCCGGGATCACGCCGATGCCCTCCAGCGGCTTGCCCCCCTCCGAGATGTAGTTGGCGATGGCGTATTGGAAGCCATCGCCATTGGGGAGCCTCTCGAACACCGAGGGAAGCGCGGCGCCGGCGGTACGCGTCCCGAAAATGCGGGCGCGGCCCAGATCTTTCAGTCCGCCGGCGAAGACCTCGGAGGTGGAGCCCGAGGCGCCGTCCACCAGGATCGCCAGCGGCCCGTGGTAGGTCTCCAGGCGCGGGTTGATCACAAACTGCAGCGGCGCCTGGCGGGTGTACATCGTGCCGAGCTTGCGGTCGGCGCCTTCGATGAACCAGCCGGCCATGCCCATGGCCATCACACCGATGCCGCCGGGATTGCCGCGCAGGTCGACGATGATGCCGTCGGCCTGCATGTCGCCGCGGACGGCGTCTTCAAAAAATTGCATCAGCCGGGGCGGATCCAGAAAGATGTTGAACCCGATGTAGCCGACGTTGCCGTCCAGTTGGCGCGAATCCATCCACACGTAGCGAGCGGGCAGGAACCCGAACTTGGTCTTGACGCCCTTGGGTTTGCCTCGCTGGATCTCGAGCTCGAGCGTCTTGTTATTGCCATCGAGAAACGTGACGCGGACGGGATCGCCCAGCTTGCCGTCGAGCCGCGAGGTGACCGCTCGCATCTGCATGATGCCAAGCAGCGTCGAGACCTTGTAGGTCTCCTCGACCTTGCTCAGAACCGGGGCCGGATCGGCCTCGCCGATCTTGAGGATCTGCCAGCCAGGGCGGACGCCTTTCGTCGCGGCGGGGGAGCCTTCGTCCACCGAAGTCACCAGCGCCTGACCGCCGATCACCCGCACGTCCATGCCGGTGGCGCCTTCTTCCTCCGATCTCCTGCCGGTCTTGGGGTCGATGTCTTGGTAAAGCTCGGAGGCAATGATGCCGAAGTGGGTTTGGTGCAGGCGGCCGATCATGTCGAGCAGCGCGGCGCGGGCCTCGGGCATGGCGCCGGCCTGCTCCATCTTGGGCCGCAGCTCGTCATGGATGGCCTGCCAATCGAGGCCGCCGAGTTTCGGATCCCAGTGCTGGTCGCGAATCGTCTTCCAGACGTGCTCGAACGACTGGAGGTTGATCTGCCGCTGCTCGGGCGTGAGGGTGGCCGGCTCTTCGCTTTGCGCCGGGGCGAGGACGCGCGCAGCGACAAAAAATGCCACCAGGAACGCCGTGGGAAGTGACATAGTGGAGGGCCGAGTCGGAGCACCCCGATAAAAACATTCTACACTAACGACGCGGCAGGCCGCCCCTGAGACGGCTGATTTTGACGCTTCTGCCTCTATCCTTTTTAGACATATGCATAGGCATATTACCGGCGAGGACGACGGCGCCGCCTTCTTGTTACCCTACTGGATGGGACCATACCCCTTTATCGATGCTTCGCCTCTTGCTTGCTTTTGCGCTGGTGGCAGCGGCGCTGCCGGCCCAGCGTGCCACCACTCGTCGCGGGCCCCCGACTCCGGCGACCAAGGCCCCGGCCCCTGACCGCTGGCCCTTGGCCGCCGTTCACATCTCCGGCAATAAAGTATTTCCGACCGACGCCATCGTGCGGGCGACCGGGCTGCAGTTGGGGGCGGCGGTCAACAAGGGCGATTTTCAGCGCGCCCTGGAGCGGCTGACGGCGACGGGCGCTTTCGAGACGGCCTCGTTTCATTACGACCCCGAAGGCGAGAAGCTGGCGGTTACGTTCGAGGTGCAAGAGGTGGTAGATCTCTACCCGGTAGGCTTCGAGCGGCTGGACGTTCCTGACGCCGAATTGATGAAAGTGCTGGGCGAGAGGGTTCCGCTGTTCGGACCGCAGGCGCCGGCCACCGGGGTCATGGTCAAGCGCATCATCGATACGCTCGAAGCGTATCTGGCGGCCAAGAATCAGAAGACCGAAATCGTCGGGCGGGTGCTGGCCGCGCCCGGCTCCGGTGGAAAGCTCCAGATGACGTTCCGGCCGATGGAGCCGCCGCCGGTGGTTACTTTCGTGAAGTTCGAGGGGAGCACTCTGCTGCGCGCCGAAGACCTGCAGAAAGCTTTCTTCCAGACTGCCGTCGGAGTGCCCTACACCGAGGCCCGCCTCAACGAGCTGCTGGAAAACAACATCCGGCTGCTGTTTGAAGAGAAGGGCAGGCTGCAGGTCCACTTCGGGCCGCTGCGCGCCGAGCCGTCACAGGAGGCGACCGGGGTGGTGGTGACCGTCCCGGTCCGGGACGGCGACGAGTTTCACTTCGGCCGCGTCGGGATCGCCGGCAATGCCTACGTGTCCCCGAAGGAGCTGGTGCGGCTGGCGAAGCTCAACGAGGGCGAGTTGGCCAACTTCGCCCTGGTTCACAAGGCCTCGGCGGACATCGAGCGGCGCTGCCAGCGCGAGGGCTATATGCACGCCAAGGTGACGGTCGAGCGGAAGCTGGACGAGAAAGCAAAGACCGTCGATCTGGTCTTCCGCGTGGGCGAGGGCGATCGTTACACGCTGCGCAGGCTGACGATCAAGGGCCTCGACCTGATCGGAGAGGACGCCGTCCGCAAACGTTGGGCGATCAAGCCGGGCCAACCCTTTGACGGGGCCTATCCCGAGACTTTCCTGCAGCGCATCGAGGAGGAGGGCATGTTCGATCAGCTTGGCAAGACCGTCCCTCACGTCCAGGTAGATGAAGAGAAGAAGGCGGTGGACGTGGAGCTGGAGTTCAAAGCGGCGGCGCCGGCCGAGAAGCGCCGCCGGCGCAGGCCGGAGCAGTCTTGAGAATGAGGCCGGCGACCAAGGTCCGTTTGCCGCTGATCGGCCTGCTGCTGCTGACGGGCTGCTCTTCCAGCCAGTCCGGCGGCGGTGACGCCGGATCTTTGCCATCCATGCCAATCACGCTGCCCGGCGGAAAACTGCTTCGCGCCGAGGTCGTGACCACGAAGCACGACATCGGGCTAGGGCTAAAGTTCCGGACCTCGCTCCCGCCGGACCACGGCATGCTCTTCGTATTGTTGCGCCCCGGCCATTATCCGTTCTGGATGTACCAGACCGTGATCCCGCTCGACATCATTTGGCTCGGCAACGACCGCAGCATCGTCTTTATTTCCGCCAACACGCCGCCCTGCCCGCCGGCCCAAGGAGAAAATTGCCCCACTTACGGCGGCGAGGCCCTGGCGCGATATGTAGTGGAGCTCGCCGGAGGGGCCGCTGCCGGCTACGGGCTGAAGCTCGGCGATCGGTTGCAGTTCTGACGGCGGGGTTGTTAGGTTGTAGCTTATGACCGAACAGAAGCTTCGCGAGCTCCTGCTGCGGGTCCGGCAAGGGCAGGTGGGCGTCGAGCACGCCGTCGACCAGTTGCGGCACCTGCCGTTCGAGGACCTGGGCTTCGCCAAGGTGGATCACCACCGGGAGCTGCGGCACGGCATGCCGGAGGTGATCCTGGCTTCCGGCAAGACTCCCCAGCAAGTCGCCGCCATCGGCAAGCAGCTTCTGAAGCGCAGCAAGAACCTGCTCGTCACCCGCGGCGACAAAGAGACGTATCGAGCCGTAAAGAGGATCGCTCGCAACGCCAAATTTTTCCCTCTTTCGGGCGCCATTCGCGTCTGGGGCGAGCGGGTCGTCACCGGCAAAGGCAAGATTGCCGTGGTGTGCGCCGGCACCAGCGACATCCCGGTGGCCGAGGAAGCGCAGGTCACCGCCGAGGTGATGGGCAACGAGGTCGAGACGCTTTACGACGTCGGTGTGGCCGGCATTCACCGGCTCATGAACAACCGCGACCGCCTGACGAGCGCCCGCGTGATTATCTGCTGTGCCGGAATGGAGGGAGCGCTGCCCAGCGTGGTGGGCGGGCTGGTCTCGGTTCCGGTGATCGCCGTGCCGACCAGCGTCGGCTACGGCGCGAGCTTGCACGGCCTGGCCGCCTTGCTCGGCATGCTCAACAGCTGCGCCAGTAACGTCACCGTGGTCAACATCGACAACGGCTTCGGCGCCGGCTA
Organism: Terriglobia bacterium; assembly: GCA_041477005.1. GTDB lineage: Bacteria > Acidobacteriota > Terriglobia > Bryobacterales > JACQDG01 > JBGOUJ01. The sequence goes on from JBGOUJ010000045.1 coordinate 15,933, forward strand.
CGTGGCCAGCATGATCAACAGGCTGTAGCCATTTTTGATTTACTGATTCAGAAATTGAGGCCCTGCCCCGGTTCGAGGGCGACCACTTCCGTCTCGGGCTGATCCTTTAGCTCCAGGCGGAGATGGTCCGGGCGGCCTACCAGCGGCGGGAAGGTGCCGAAGTGCATGGGGATGACCTTCTTGGGGCGAAGCAGGCGGCAGGCCAGGGCGGCTTCTCGGGGGCCCATGGTGAACAGATCGCCGATCGGGAGTATCGCCAGCTCCGGGCCGTAGAGATCGCGGATCAGGGCCATGTCGCCGAAGACGTTGGTGTCGCCGGCGTGATAGAGGCGGCGGCCGTCCGGGAGCTCGATGACGTAGCCGCAGGCCTCGCCGCCGTAAACGATCTGGCCGCCATCGAGGATGCCGCAACTGTGGTCGGCGTGGACCATGGTCACCTTCAGGGATCCCGCCCGTTGCGTGCCGCCCTTGTTCATGGGCGAGGTGTTCTCCACACCTTTGCTCTCCAGCCAGTGGCACAGCTCGTAGATGCCCACCACTCTGGGCCGAAACTTCTTGCCCAGCGCCACGGCGTCGGCAATGTGGTCGAAGTGGCCGTGGGTCACCAGCATCGTGTCGAGTTTTTTGATGGTGTGCGAGCGAGGGTAGGACGGGTTGCCTTCGGTCCAGGGGTCGATGAGGACGGTTTCCCCCTGCTCCAGCTCCAACTGAAACGTTCCGTGTCCTAGCCAGGTGATGCGTACCGACAATGCCTGAACCTCAGCCTGCCTTCCTGGCCACCCGGGCCCGGGCTGGTTTTTGGGCCTTGGCCGCGGCAGGGGGCTTGGGCTTGACGGGCATCCGCCTCTTCCCCAGACGGGCCACGGCGCGCAGCAACTCCTGCACCTCGCCCGGTCCTTTAGACAGGACGATGTCGGCGCCGGTCGATTGCTCGGTCAGGCCGAGTGACTCGACGTAACCCGACAGCAGCAATACGGGGATTTTCGGATTCCGCTGCCGAAGCTTGCGGATCACCTGCTGGCCGTTCATCTCCGGCATCCGGTAATCGGTTACGACCAGGTCGAAGGGCTGGGAGTCGAACAGGTCAATACCGTCCTGGCCGCCGGCCGCGACGATGACCTTGTGGCCGAGCTGCTCGAGGACCGCCCGCCGCGCTACCAGTCCGTGCCGGTTGTCGTCGATCAGGAGGATCCGCAAGCTGAGCGCGCGCATGTCTTGGAATTCGGCTCTAAATGAAAATCGGGGCGTAGGTTACCAGATGCTTCGCGCCAGTGTCAACAGATTTATATCTAACTGGAAATACACAAGATCGAATGCTTGACCTGGAATGGAGTTTGTGACCCGCAAAGGGACCGCGCGCCGCACGGCTTCACTCCACCTCCCGCGGGCCGTTGTAGCCGGCCTTGGCCAAGATCTGGTACTTGATGTTCTTGCCCTTCTGGTCCACGATGCGCAGTTCCTTGTTGTTGGTCGGGTCGACGAGCTGCACCTTGATTTTCCGGAACTTTCCGTCGCGAGCCTGGTTGGTCGGCTCATAGCCGACGCTGTACTGGTTGCGCAGCGAGGAGGAAATCTGCTGGAAAATGCTGGGAAACTCGCCGTAAAAACGCGGAAAGAACGACACGCCGCCCGATTCCTTGGCGAAAGTCCGCATCTGGTTGTCGGCCTGCAGGAAATCCATCCGGGCGATGGAGCCCATGGCGCCGCGCGCGTCGTACCACTCGCGCAGCGCCTGCATCAGGCCGACGGCGTAAATGGCCGTGCCGCCGGTCTGGACGATCTGCCGGATCTTGTCGAAGGTCAGCTTGCTGAAGGTGTCGATGCCGGAAGAGATCAGCACGATTGCCTTGCGGCCTTCGATATCCTTCATCCGATCGATGGTGTCGGACAGGGCATCGTAAAGGTTCGATTCCGAAAAAGCCGCGATCCGCAGCCGCTGCATGGCCTCGTAGGCCTTGCGCTTGTCCTGCGAAAAATCAGAGAGCACCTCCGGCCGCAGATCGTAGGCCACCACCGCCACCCAGTCCTCCTTACGCAGCGTTTCCAGGAAGCCGTAGGAGGCCGCCAGGGTCTGATACCAGGAGGAGCTCCAATACTGCTGGAACAGGTTGCTGAACTCGATCACCATGCAGACCGTCATCGGCGCTTCGCTGGGCCCGAAGTTGACGATCTTCTGGGGGACGTTGTCCTCGAGGAGCAGGAACTTCTCGCGGGGGATTTGGGGAATGAAGTTGCCCCGGCTGTCGAGCACGGCCACGTCCACCGTGACCAGGTTCGACTCGGCTTTGAAGGTGGTCAGGTCCTTACCCTGCGGGGGGCGCTTGGGGCGCGCGGCCGGGGGTGGCGGCAGGTCCTCGGCTTTCTTCTTCGGCCGGGCGACCGTTTCGCCGGCATCGCGGTTGGGACCTTCCTGGGCGAGCAATCCCGACGCCGCCAGAAAGATCAGACTGATCCAAAGGCCACTTCGCAAGCTTTTCGGTGTTTTCATGACAAACCTACCATAGGGACTTCTGGCGCCCCCCATCCGGTTACATAATACAGGTGCCAGGTGTCAGGCCGAACGGGTTTCAGTTCTCAGGCGCGACGGCACGTCGGTCTTCTGAAACCTGGCACCTGGCACATGAAACCTGCCTAATTAACCCAACGGTCGCGATCCGGGGGTTCCTGTTTGCGCATATAAACTTTGAACTTTTGCTGGAGCCGGCGGCGCCGCCACTCCTGGTAGAAGGAGAAGGCGCTCTGCTCCAGGTTGTGGAATCGGAAGCGCAGATACAGGTAACCGAACAGCATCCCGCCCAGATGCGCGACGTTGCTCACCGCGCTCATCCGGTTGAAGGTCGATAGAAAAGCAATGGCCCCCATGATGAGAACGAACCACTTGGCCTGAATCGGAAACAGGAAGCTGAAAAACACCGTCCGGGTCGGGTAGAGCATGCCGAAAGCCAGCAGTATGCCGTAAATGGCCCCCGAGGATCCGATAGTCGGGCGGCCGCTGGACTGGAGCAGCAGGTTGGCGGCCATGTCGCACAGCCCCGCCCCCACGCCGCAGACGAAATAGAAGTTCAGAAAGCGGCGGGTGCCCCACTCGCGTTCCAGGTCGGCCCCGAACATCCACAGCGTCAGCATATTGAAGATGATGTGGCCGAAGCCGGTCGGGTCGTGCAGGAACAGGTAAGTGAACGGCTGCCAGATCATGCCGTGGAGGAACGACCAGGCGCGAAGCCCGAAGACCCCCAGGAAGGCAAGAGCCATCTGGCTGTCCAGAATGCCCAGGAAGAAGAGAAATATGAAGATCGCGCAATTGATGATCAGCAGCCACTTGACGCCGCTCGGAAAATAACTCCCGACACCGAAGCTCCTGCCCGGATAGCGGCTGTAGCTGCCCATAAGGTCAACCTGCAAAAATACCGACTCTCTTAGCAGGATAACAGATCGCGGTCTCTGGTGTCAGGCCGCAATCCGCAATCCGTTCCCCAGCGTGAACCAGGGATGCGCCGTTTCGCGGCGCGGCACTCTGCCCGCCCCTCGGGGCGGTGCTGCGCTACGACGGATTGCGGCAGGTAGCTGGTATCAGAAACGGCGCGCTATTATGAAAACAGGTTTCGGGCGCTGCCATCGGAACCGTGACGCCTGGAACCTGCTCTTATGCGGCGACACTTGTCCATCCATCCGCACGGGTTGCTGCGGGAGTTGATTCACCGGATTCGAGGCCGCGAACAGATGCTGGTGCGGGCCGGTGAGGAGCTGCCTCTGGTGGTGATCAGCTATCCGCGCGGCAGCCTGGCCTTGGCCGAGGCTCTCCAGTCGGCGATCTGCCGGACTTACAAGCTGCTGTCGCCCGAAACGCGCCAGCAGTATACGCCGGTGGTGTCGCGCTTGCCGGCGCTGGTGGTGGCCGTGCTGCGGGCGCGCAACGCCTGCACCTGTCTGGGGCATCACCATCCGCCGGGAACCGAGGGCCGCATGGCCCGGCGCCTGGCCAGCGACACCGGCCTGCGGGTGGGCGAGATCGACCTGGCGGTGGAGGCGATTCGCAAGTGGGAGCCGCTTCCTCTGGCGGCCCTGGCGGCGGAGCCGGCGACCGGCGATCGCCGGGAGCTGGACGAGTTTCGATTTCACGTCGCCTTGCTGGCCGTCTTCCTGCACGAGCTGGAGCACCTGGCCTTCCCGGAGCACGAGGAGCGGCAGGTCCGCCGGCGCAGCACCGAGTTCTATGCAGCTTGCTTGCGGGAATTCTTTTCCGAACAGTTGGGGGTCAACTACGGAATCTAAACCGGCCGGGCGGCGTGGCGGCCGGCGCTGAGCTGGCGCCGCCGAGGAGCCGTTGCCGGGGCGTGCGGGTCGGCGTTGGCCGGAGTTTCCGGCCGGCTCGGTTCGGCGTAGTGAGCCAGCCAGATGGCCAACACGTGCAGCAGCCCGCCGGCGACAAACCAGATCTGCCAGTGGGAGCAGAGGCCGCCGGAAACCGGAAAGGAGCCGGTCCAGCCCAGATCGCTGCTCCACCGCCAGGCGCAGGCCAGAAAGCAGCAGAGGGCGAGCGGCCACAGTAGCGACGCGGCCCCGAGAGCCATCTGGCGGTTGGGGCGCCGGCTCCGGACAATCTTCTTCTCTGGACTTGTCCGGATTCTTAGAGCGATCCGCATAACGAAGAGCACTCCCGAGATACTACAAAATAGTGTAACACTGTTTGGGATCTGGTATAACTCAGAAATTCACCTGGCAGGCCAAGCTGGGCCACGGGAGGCATTCATGAAAAAGATCAAGACGGCGGTGATCGGCACCGGGTTCGTCGGGCGAGTACACGTGGAGGGTATCCGACGGCTGGGGGACGTCGAGCTGGCGGCCATCGCCGACCAGTCGGAGGATCTGGCCCGCAAGTTCGGCGAGCAGCTCGGAGTGGAGCGAGCACTGGGCGACTACCGGAAGCTGCTGGCCGAGCCCGAGATCCAGGCGGTTCACGTTTGCGTTCCCAACAACCTGCACTTTCCCGTGGTGAAGGACGCTCTCGAGGCGGGCAAGAACGTTCTGTGCGAAAAGCCGCTGGCGGCGTCGGTGGCCGAGGCCGCCGAGCTCACCGAGCTGGCGCGCCAGAAGAAGCTCGTCAACGTCACCAGCTACAATCTGCGCTTCTATCCGCTGGTCCAGCACATGCGGCGCATGGCGATGACCGGCGAACTGGGCGAGATCCTCGCCGTCCAGGGCACCTATTCGCAGGACTGGCTTTTCTACGATACGGATTACAACTGGCGGCTGGAGCCGGAGGCGGGAGGCAAATCGCGCGCCATGGCCGACATCGGCTCGCACTGGTGCGATATGGTGGAGCACGTCACCGGCTTGAAGATCACCGCCCTGTGCGCCGAGCTACAAACCTTCCATCCCATCCGGAAGAAGCCCAAGCGGCCGATCGAAACCTACGCCGGCAAGCTGCTGGCGCCGGAAGACTATGAGGAGAAAAAAATCGAGACCGAAGATTTCGGGGCGATCCTGCTGCGGCTGGGCGGGCGGGCGCGCGGCGCGCTGACCATCAACCAGGTGGCGGCGGGCCGGAAGAACCGCCTGCTGCTCGAAATCTACGGTACCCGCCGCGGCGTGACGTGGGACGGCGAAAATCCCAACGAGCTGTGGATCGGCCGCCGCGACGGCAACAACGAGCTGCTGGTCAAAGATCCCTCGCTGCTCGATCCCGAGGCCCGGCCATATGCCGACCTGCCGGGGGGCCACGCCGAAGGCTACGGCGACACGTTCAAGCAGTTGTTCCGCCGCTTCTACGCCGCCATCCGCGATCCTGCGCAGCCGGCCGACCTGCCGACGTTCGCTTCCGGCCTGCGCCAGCTCCATCTGGTCGAGGCGGTGTTGCGCAGCTCGGCCCAGAAGGCGTGGGTGGAAGCCTGACAAGGGCGAGCCGAGCCGCGACCGTGAGAAGGCGTGAAAAAATGCCTCTACCGCCTGGGCGCGAAATCTTTCGGTCGGCTCGAATCATTCGCGGCCGGCACACCGGCTCCGCGCTGCGTGCGCTGGGCAAATTATGCGCTTCGGAATCACGCTCCCCATAACGGGCGTCGAGGGTGACGCTCGCGAGGTGGTCGAGTTGGCCTGCCTGGCCGAAGAGGCGGGGTGGGATGGCGTCTTCCTCGAAGACTACATCCTCTATTTAGGCGGGAATCGCGCGCCGGTCTTCGACCCGTGGGTGTTGCTGGCGGCGATGGCAGCGCGCACGAAGCGCATCCGGCTGGGCACCACGGTGACCCCGCTCGCCCGGCGGCGTCCGTGGAAAGTCGCGCGGGAATGCGTCACGCTCGATCACCTTTCTAACGGCCGCTTGATTCTGGGAGTGGGCCTGGGAGATTCGCACGATCGGAGCTTTGCCAATCTCGGCGAAGAGACCGACGCCAAAAACCGAGCCGGGATGCTGGACGAAGCGCTGGAGGTCATAGCAGGGCTGTGGTCGGGCCGGAAGTTCAGCTACCAGGGCGAGCACTACCGGATAAAGGATGTCACCTTCCTGCCCCGGCCGGTGCAGCGGCCGCGCATTCCCATCTGGGTGGGGGGCGGCTGGCCCAGGAAGAGCGTGGTGGCGCGCGCCTGCCGCTGCGATGGCGCGTGTTTCTACAAGGTGCTGCCCGACGGCCGGCACGCCATGATGGAGCCTGCGGACTTCCGCGAGCTCCAAGCCTCCGTAGCGCGCCTGCGCACCGCCCGCGCTCCGTTTGACATCGCGACCGGCGGCGTGACCGACGCGGACAAGCCCGACCAAACGCGCGCGCACCTGCTGTCGCTGGCGGAGGCCGGGGTGACCTGGTGGGCCGAATTCGGAGAGCTCATTTCGGGCTCCG
>JBGOUJ010000046.1:0-22411 GCA_041477005.1 Terriglobia bacterium
AAGGCCTTCTTCGCCAAGACCTGGCAGAAGCAAACCGAAGCCTTCCATGCGATCCGCGAGGAGCTGGGGCGTTCCTATACCGTCAGTTACTATCCGCAGCCCAACCCCAACGAGGGCTTCCGCAGCATCACGGTCGAGCTGAACGGCGACGCCGCCAAGAGGTACCGCGTCCGCACCCGCACCGGCTACCGCCCCAAGCTGTAGCGCGCCGAGCCGCCGTCCCCCTGCGGCCCCGGAAGGCGTCGCTTCCGAGCCGCGACCGTCAGGGCGCGGTTTGACCAGCCTGTCGCGGCTTCGAGACAACGCCCGGCCGGGCGGTGGCTGTAAGGCAAGTCTAACGGTTTGGCTCCACATTGCAGGGTGCGTCTTCGACGGAGCGGTTTCACCGGCCGGCCGCGGCGCCCGTGAAGGACCCGGTTCCCTTGCGCCCGCCCCGGTGTCCCCCGGCGCGGTCTCTCCGGCATGCGCTAGAATGGGTTCTTAACAGCACTCCCGCCGGGCGGATGCGCGTCTCATGTCAAACTTGGTCATTGTTGGTGCGCAGTGGGGCGATGAGGGCAAGGGCAAGATTGTCGACCTGTTCTCCGAGCGCTTCGACATTGTCGCCCGTTACCAGGGCGGCCACAATGCCGGCCACACCGTCAAGGTGGGCGGCCGCAAGTTTGTTCTGCAATTGATCCCGTCAGGCATCCTGCGGCCGGGCAAAACCGCGGTGATAGGCAACGGGGTGGTCATCGATCCCGCGGCGCTGCTGCAGGAGATGGAGACGCTCCAGGCGGCCGGCATCGAGGTCGCCGAGCGCCTGCTCATCAGCCACCGCGCCCACGTGATCTTCCCCTTCCATCGCATGATGGAGAAGGCGTCGGAAGGGAAGCCCGGCAAGGTCAGTATCGGCACGACCTCCCGCGGCATCGGCCCGACCTACGAGGACAAGATCGCCCGCCGCGGCATCCGCCTGGCCGACCTACTCGATGCCGAGACGTTCTGCGCCCAATTCGAGCAGATCACCGCCGAGAAGACGATCATCGCGCGGGCGCTCGAGATCGATGAAGGCCTCGATTTCGGCGAGATCCGCGAGCGCTATCTGGGCTATGCGGAAAAGCTGCGGCCGCTGGTGGGCGACGCCGCGGCCTTCGTGAACCGGGCGATGGATGAGGGCCGCCGCGTGCTCTTCGAGGGCGCGCAGGGCACGATGCTCGACATCGACCACGGCACCTTCCCCTTCGTGACCTCGTCGAGCGCCGCGGCCGGCGGCGCCTGCACCGGCCTGGGCGTCGCGCCCACCCGCATCGGCGCCGTGGTGGGCGTCTCGAAAGCATACATCACCCGCGTCGGCGGCGGGCCCTTCCCCACCGAGAGCCGCAGCGAGGCCGGCCAGACGCTGCGCGAGCGCGGCAATGAATTCGGCGCCGTCACCGGCCGCCCGCGCCGCTGTGGCTGGTTCGACGCCCCGCTGCTGCGCTACACCGCCATGTTGAATCACTTCGCGTCGGTGGTAATCACCAAGCTCGACGTGCTGGATCACCTTCGGGAGATCCCGGTCTGCACCGGTTACCGCTACCGCGGCGAAAGGCTGCAAGAGATGCCCGCCCTGGCCCGGGTGCTCGACCAGATTGAGCCGGTCTATGAGACAGTCCCCGGCTGGAACTGCTCGACCGAAGGCTTGACGGACTACTCCCGGTTGCCGGATGCCGCCAAAGCCTATCTTCAGTATCTGGAAAACCTGACCGGAGTCGAGGTCGGCTCCGTCTCCACCGGCCCCGAGCGCGAACAGACCATCCTCAAGCCCGGCACGAAGCTGGAAAAGCTCCTGGGGAATTAGTAGCCCAGCGATGCCGCGTCCACAGAGAGCGAATCGCCGATCTCTGTGCCTCTGTGTCTCTGTGGCAAAATGGTTGCGAAAGCCGATGCCTGTCCTCACCTTTCCACAAGCCCGCGAGGTGGTCGAGCGCGAAGTGTCTGGCGCGCGGCGGCCGCCGGCCGTCGAGACGGTTACGCTGCAAGAAGCGCAGGGCCGCGTGATCGCCGAGGCGGTGGCCGCCGATCGGGATTATCCGCCCTTCAACCGCTCCGCCCGCGACGGCTACGCGGTGCGGGCCGCCGAGACGCCGGGGGAGCTGCGGGTTGCCGGGCAGGTCAAGGCGGGCGAAGAGTTCGGCGGGGAGCTGCTGCCGGGCGAGGCGATTGAGATCATGACCGGCGCGCCGGTCCCGGCCGGCGCCGACGCGGTCCTCATGGTCGAGTACTCGCGGCGGGAAGGCGACCGGGTCGTACTCGAGCGCGGCGTCCTGGAAGGCGAGAATATCGTGCCGCGAGGCAGCGAGGCGGCCGTCGGCGCTTTGGCCCTCGATCCGGGGCGCAGGCTGCGGTTTCCCGAGATTGCTCTGCTGGCCAGCTTCGGCCGCTCCACGGTTTGCGTCTATCGCCGTCCGCGCGTCGCGATTCTCTCGACCGGTGACGAGGTGGTCGAGCTCTCCGCCGCGCCGTTTCGCTATCAGATTCGCAATTCCAACGCCTATTCGCTGGCGGCTCAGGTGAGCCGCGCGGGCGGCGAGCCGGTGGTGCTGCCGATCGCGCCGGACGAGCCGGTCCGCACGCGCGAGCTGATCGAGCGCGGCCTGGAGACCGACCTGCTGCTGCTCTCCGGCGGCGTTTCTGTGGGCAAATACGATCTGGTCGAGCGGGTGCTCGCCGATCTCGGCGCCGAGTTTTACTTCCACGGCGTTCTGATCCAGCCGGGGAAGCCGTTGGTGTTCGGGCGGGCGCGCGAGCGATTCTTCTTCGGGCTGCCGGGTAACCCGCTCTCCACTATGGTCACCTTCGAGGTGTTGGCGCGGGCGGCGCTCGAGTTGCTGTGTGGCGCGAGCGAGGCGCCGCTGCGCTTCCTGCACGCTCGATTGGCGGCGTATTTCCGTCATCGGCCGGGCCTGACGCGCTTTCTGCCCGCCGCTCTCCGCGGGACGGGCGACGCGGCGGTGGTGAATCCGGTAAAATGGCAGGGGTCGGGTGATATGGTCGCGATGACCCGCTCCAACGCGCTTCTGGTGGCTGCGGCCGATCGGGAGCAGTGGAGCGCCGGCGAATGGATGCCGGTCCTTCCCCTGGGTTTGCCCCTATGAGCTCCCTGCGATGAAAGCGACCCACTACGACGAAGCCGGCGCTGTGCGGATGGTCGATGTGACCGAGAAACCGGCCACGCGCCGCACGGCACGGGCTCACGCCTTGGTGCGGCTGCGCCCGGAGGTTCTCGATCATCTTCCCGAAAACCCCAAGGGCAATCCGCTCGAGATCGCGCGCATCGCGGGCATCTCCGCCGCCAAGCGGACCGCCGAGCTGATTCCCCTCTGCCACCCCCTGCTGCTCACGCACGTGGACGTGGAAACCATGCTGCGCGCCGAGGGTGTCGAGATCATCGCCACGGCGACCACCACCGGCCCGACCGGCGTCGAGATGGAGGCGCTCACGGCCGCGGCCGTAGCCGCGCTGACCGTCTACGACATGACCAAGGCGCTCGATAAGTCGATCGAGATCTCCGATCTCTACCTGCTCGAGAAGACCGGCGGCAAGAGCGGCACATATCTCCGGAGCGCGCGCTGAATATGGCGGGCCAGCCCCAAGCTGCGGTATTGACCATCAGCGACTCGGCCTTTCGCGGAGCGCGGGAGGACCGCAGCGGCCCGCTGGTGCGCGAGCGGCTGGAGCGGCTTGGCTGGAACGTGTGCGCGGTCGAGGTGCTGCCCGACGAGCGGGACCGCATCGCCACGCGCCTGGCGACGCTGGCCGACGGCACCCAGATCCACGCCATCTTCACCACCGGCGGAACCGGCCTCGGCCCGCGGGACGTGACCGTGGAGGCCACTCGCCAGGTGCTGGAGCGGGAGATTCCGGGATTCGGGGAGCTGATGCGGGCGCGCGGGCGCCTCTCGACGCCGCTGGCCGCGCTCTCGCGAGCCACGGCCGGCGCGCGGGGCCGCGTCCTGATCGTCAACCTGCCCGGCTCGCCGCGCGGGGCGCTGGAGTCGCTCGACGCCATCGTCGAGCTGCTGCCTCACACCATGGACCTGCTCAACGGCAGAACGGAACACCAGGAACATCGATGAAACGAACCTCGCCGCCGCGCCGTCGAACATCTGTGAGGATATGGGGCGCTACATTTCTCTTCGCCCTGCTGCTTCCCGCCTGGAGTGTGGGTCAGAATGTGCCCGACCCCAAGCCGGACTCCCCCAAGCCCAACTCCAAAGACGATCAATACCGATTCCGCGGCGGCATCGAGCTGGTGACAGCGCCGGTGACCGTCCTGGGCCCGGACAAACGCTACGTGGCAGGCCTTGAAAAGGAACAGTTTCAGGTCTTCGACAACGACCGCGAGCAGAAAATCGTCGGCTTCGACGTCAGCTTCCTGCCCATCTCGCTGGTGATCTGCATCGAGTCGAGCGGACGGCTCGAGGGCCAGTTGCCGCAAATTCGCAAGACCGGGATTCTCTACACCAGCATGGTGCTCGGCGAGCAGGGCGAAGGAGCCGTGATCGCCTATGACAGCCGGGTCCAACTGCTGCAGGACTTCACCAGCGATCAGGACAAGCTGATCAATGCGATCAAGAAGATCAAGCCGGGCAGCGACGCTACGCGCACCAGCGACGCCGTCTACGAGAGCATCCGCATGCTGCGCCGGCGGCCCCAGAACAACCGCAAGGTGATCGTCCTGGTCGGTGAGACGCGCGAGACCGGCAGCGAGGTCCACCTCGGCGAGACGCTGCGCGAGCTCCAGCTTTCCAATATCCTGCTCTATGCGATCCGCCTTTCCACTGCGAAGGGCAAACTCACCCATTCGGCCGAGCCCCAGCGAAGTCCCTTCCCGCCCGGCGTCTCGGCGGTTCCCATGCCGCCCGGCGTGGTTTCCACTCCCAACACGCAGGCCCAGTCAAACGTGCAGGTGGTCAACGCGCTCCCCTACATCATCGAGGCCGTTCGCGGGGTCAAGAACCTGATCTTCAACGACCCGATGCAACTGCTAACGGAGGGTACCGGCGGCAAGCAGCTCTCGTCTTACACCGAGAGCGGCCTGCAGGAGTCGATCAGAACCGTCGGCGAAGAGCTTCGCAGCCAGTACCTGCTCAGCTACCGTCCCAACAACCTCGATAAGGGCGGCTTCCACGAGATCAAGGTGCAGGTGGCGGTGGACGGGCTGAAGACGCGGACGAGGCCGGGGTACTGGATAGGGCCCACACCGAAAGAGAATTGAAGAGTTTCCGCAGCGAGCGGCGCTCCCATCACCCGATGTTACAATTCTCGTATGGACATCCTGCGCATCGCTGACCGTGAATTTCATTCCCGGCTCGTCGTAGGGACGGGAAAATACCGCAGCTTCCAGCAGATGAAACGCTGCCACGAGTTGTCGGGCGCGGATTGCGTGACCGTGGCCGTGCGGCGGGTGAACCTGACCGACCGCAGCAAAGAATCCCTGCTGGATTACATCGACCGCAGCAAGATCTTCATTCTGCCCAACACGGCCGGCTGCTACACGGCCGACGAAGCGATCCGGGCGGCGCGGCTGGCGCGCGAGGTCGGCCTGTCGAATTGGATCAAGCTGGAAGTGATCGGCGACGAGAAGACTCTTTTTCCGGACAACGAAGGGCTGCTCGAGGCCACGCGGGTTTTGGTGAAGGAAGGCTTTGTGGTGCTGCCCTACACCAACGACGACGTGGTCAACGCCCGCAAGCTGGTGGATGCCGGGGCGGCGGCGGTGATGCCGCTGGGCGCGCCGATCGGCTCGGGCCTGGGCATCCAGAACCCGGCCAACATCCGCATCATGCGCGAGCTGATCACCTCCGTGCCGCTGATCGTGGACGCCGGGGTGGGGACGGCGTCCGATGCCGCCATTGCCATGGAGCTGGGCGCCGATGCGGTGCTCATGAACACCGGCATCGCCGCCGCCGAAGATCCGGAGAAAATGGCCCTGGCCATGAAATACGCCGTGGAGGCCGGCCGGCTGGCCTGGCTTGCCGGCCGCATGGAGAAGAAGCTCTACGCGAGCGCCAGCAGTCCGCTGGCGGGCGTGGTCCGGTAGCTGCCGTGCGGGTAGCGATCGGCCACCAGCCCTCAGCCGTCAGCCCTCAGCCCTCAGCGGTCAGCGATCAGCGATCGTCCGCCAGCCCGGCGGTTGGCTGTTAGCATCCGCTGGCAGCTATCGGCGGTCAGCGATCAGATCGTCAGGCGTTAGCGACTAGCTGCCAGCCGCCAACAGTAGACTGCCACGCGTCAGGGAATGGACCAATCAGCCGGCAGGGATTAGCTGTAAGCCGGCACGGGATGGCCATCAGCAAGCGAGACCCCGCTGGGCGGTCTGCTGACGGCTGAATGCTGACGGCTGAATGCTGACGGCTGAATGCTGACGGCTGAATGCTGATGGCTGATGGCTGATGGCTGATGGCTGATGGCTGATGGCTGAATGCTAACGGCTGAACGCCGACTTCTGGCTCGTGACTACTTCTTCTGTGGCGTTAGGAGGACCTTTTCGCCGGAGCCGGCCAGCATCAGCTCTTCGCGGGCGATCTTCTCGATGGTCCTGGGGTCGGTCTTGAGATCGTGGATATGCCGTTGCAGCTCTTCGTTTTGCCGGCGCAGAGCCTCGTTGCGCTCCCGCCATTCCTGTTCTTCCCGCTGCTTATGGCGCAGGGCGAGCAGTCCGTTGGAACCCCACACCTGGTAGACTCCCAACGCCAGGAACAGTACTCCGAGCGAGGCGGCCATCGTCCGTCGGGCGGTCGGTTTGCGCAGATTCCAACCCATCTTGTTCATTTTATAGTCAGAAGGATGAGAACGCCAGGGAAATCGCTATGACGGACAAAATCGTGGTCTATAGCACCTGTTCCAGCCGCGAAGAGGCTAAGAAGCTCGCTACCCACCTGGTGGAGCAGCGGCTGGCGGCCTGCGTCAACGTGTTTCGAGGGGTGGATTCTTTCTTTCGATGGAAGGGCAAGGTCGAGCAGGAGGCGGAGGTCCTGCTGCTGATTAAGACCAGCCGGGGACTGTTCGATCGCTTGCGCGCCGAGTGGGAGCGCTTGCACAGCTACGAGGTACCGGAACTGATCGCCGTCCCGATCGTGGCCGGCGCGCCCAACTACCTGAACTGGTTGGAAGGGGAGCTGGGGCCAAACTGAGGGGACTACTTCACCTTCTCGGCCGACCAGACTCCGGTCGTATCGCCGGCCTTATACTCACCGGTCATCTTGTTGCCCTGGAGCTTGCCGTTGAACGGGATGACCATCGGCTCGTCGCCGCCGGAATAGTGGACGATGAAGTGAACCTGGTCCCCCTTGAGGGTCCCTTCCACCTTCTGCTGGCCATGATCGCTGCTGCAGGCACCGGTGATTTTCTCGCCATTCTGGGTGATTGTGAGCTTGGCCGGATGCTCCCCCTCGGGCGAGGCAACTTTGAGATTCCACTCGCCCGAAATGTCAAATGCCCAGGCCGGAGCTGCCAGCAGCGCCAAGGCGATGGGGATAATCCGAAGGTAACGTCCGGGCATCAAGTGGGTCTCTCCTTTCCTTCTCAGAAGGGCCAAGGTTACCATAGTTTTTTGGGGCCTGACAAGACAAGCAAAACCTCCGCCGCCCGGGGCCTGCGCCGCTGGGGGAAATGGCTGCTCGTGCCGGTGCTGGCGGCGGCCCTGTACGGGGGGCGCCACGTCTGGCTCCGGGAGATGGGGGAGTTCCTTGTCAAAGCGGATCCTCCGCAGCCGGCCGACATCGTCGTGGTGCTGGCCGGGGACGGCTACGGCCACCGAATCATGAAAGGCGTCGAATTGGCCCAGCAAGGTTACGTCAAGCTGGTGCTGGTCGACGGACCTGTGGGCGCCTACGATTTCAACGAAGCGGATCTGGCGATTCAGTTCGCCACCCGTCGTGGTGCTCCCAAAGAGCTCTTGGTACCGTTCCCCATGAAGGCCCGGTCCACTATGGCCGAGGCCCAGATTGTGGATCGCGAGCTCAGGAGGCGGCAGGTGCACAAGGCGCTGATCGTCACCTCGACTTACCACACCCGGCGGACGCGCTCGGTGTTCCGGCGTTACGGCTCGCCGGGTATTCAATATGTCGTCGTGGCGGCGCCGGATCAAGACTTTGAACCTCAGGGCTGGTGGCTCTCGCGGGATGCGGAAAAGCTTGTCTTCCTGGAGTACGTGAAGCTGTTCAACTGGTGGCTGGGAGGGTAGGAGAATTGAGGAATTGAGAAATGGAGGAATTGAGAAATGAAAACCCGTAGACCACGATGCCGTTGCGAGGGCGTTGCAGGCGAACCGCGGTGGCGGTGAAGAAACAAGAGAATTGAGGAATTGAGAAATGGAGGAATTGAGAAATGAAAACCCGTGGACCACGCTGCCGTTCGCGGTGGCGGTGAAGAAACAATCGTGTTAAATCAACTGCGGACGCTGTGGCCCTACCTGGTGCGCTACCGGTGGCGGCTGGCGGCGGGTATTGCGGCGCTGGTGTTGAAGGACGCGACCGCCGCGCTGGGGCCGCTGGTGATCCGGCGCATCATCGACACCTTGCGGGCCGGCCTGACCCTGACCCAGGTCTCGAGGTACGGTCTGCTCCTGCTGGGGCTGGCCGTGGCCAAGGGCTTCTTCCAGTACTGGATGCGCTGGATTCTCATCGGCGCCTCGCGGGAGATCGAGTACGACCTGCGCAACGACCTGTTCGCTCACCTGACCCGGCTCAGCCCGAAGTTCTACGGCGCCCACCGCACCGGCGACATCATGTCGCGGGCGACCAACGACCTCAACGCGGTGCGTATGATGCTCGGCCCGGGCATTATGTATTGGACCGATACGTTCTTCGTCTTTCTGGCGGCCATCGTGGTGATGGGCTCGATCGACTGGCGGCTCACTTTCTTCGTGCTGTTGCCGGTGCCGGCGGTGAGCTTCACGGTGGGCTACTTCGGGCGGGTGATCCACGAGCGGTTTCAGAAGATCCAAGCGCTTTTCTCCGACATCAGCTCGCGGGTGCAGGAGAACCTCGCCGGCGTGCGCACCGTCCGGGCTTACGCCCAGGAGGAGGCGGAGAAACGGCAGTTCCGGGAGCTGAACCAGGGCTACATCGAGGAGAACCTGCGATTGACGCGGGCCTGGGGCTCGTTCTACCCGCTGCTGGAGACGCTGATCGGGCTGACGTTCGTGATCGTGCTGTGGGTGGGCGGGCGGCAGGTGCTGCTGGGCCGGATCTCGCTCGGCTCGTTTGTCATGTTCACCTCTTACATGGGGATGCTGGTCTGGCCCATGATCGCGCTCGGCTGGGTGGTGAACCTGATGCAGCGGGGCAGGGCGTCGCTGGAGCGGATCAACCAGCTTCTGCACGAGCCGCCGGACATCGACGACCGGGGCGCCACCGGGGAGGGGCGGGCGGCGGAAGCCCGAGGGGAGATCGAGTTCTGCGGGGTCACGGTGGAGTACGGCTCGAACGGCATGGGGTCGCAGAGACCGGCGCTCGATTCGGTCGACCTGCGCGTTCCCGCCGGCCAGACGCTGGCCATCGTGGGACCGACCGGCAGCGGGAAGACCACGCTGATCAACTTGGTCGCCCGGCTGCGCGACCCCGACCGCGGCCAGGTGCGCGTGGACGGTGTCGACGTTCGGCAGATCCCGCTCGACAAGCTGCGCCGCTCAATCGGCGTGGTGCCGCAGGAGACGTTCCTGTTCAGCGAGACCATTGGCGAGAATATCGCCTTCGGCGCCGCCGGCGCCGGTCCGGAGCAGATCCGGGAGGCGGCCGGAACAGCCGGCATCGCGCCGGACATCGAGGAGTTCCCGCAGAGATACGAGACGCTGGTCGGCGAGCGCGGCATCACCCTTTCCGGCGGCCAGAAGCAGCGCACGGCGATCGCCCGGGCGCTGGTGCGCGATCCGCGCATCCTGATCCTCGACGACGCGCTTTCGAGCGTGGACACGCTCACCGAGGAACGGATTCTGAGCCAGCTCGCGGGCGTCATGCGCGGGCGGACCACGCTGCTGATTTCCCATCGCGTCTCGACGGTTCGCAACGCCGATCGCATCGTGGTGCTGGCCGGGGGGCGGCTGGTCGAGCAGGGCACGCACGAGGAGTTGATCGAGCGCGGCGGCTACTACGCGGAGCTGCATCAGAAGCAATTGCTGGAGGAGGAGCTGGAAGAGGCATAGGGGCAGAGAAACCGCTCCTTTAGAACGTGCGAAACAATCGAAACCGCAGATGAACGCAGATAAACGCGGATACAAACCGAAGCAGTTATCGGCGCGCATCGGCGTCTATCCGCGGTTCCATCTGATTTTGTTTCACGGCTTCCCAGGGAACGGTTCCCCGAACTTGAGATGAGCGACGAAGAAGCTTTAGGCAAAATCTACGATGCGCGGCTGATCCGGCGGCTGATCGGGTATCTGAAGCCCTACCGCCGCCTGGCGGCTGTGTCGGCGGCGGCGCTCGTGGCGCAGTCGCTGATCCAGAGCCTGGGGCCGTACCTGACCAAAGTCGCCATTGACAAGTACCTGAATCCCAAGCCTACGACCTCGCCGCTCGACCCCTATCTTTCCCCCGACCGTTTCGCCGGACTGAGCCAGATCGCCCTGATTTACCTCACGGTCTTGCTGCTGGGCTTCGTGTTCAGCTACCTGGAAACGTACGTGATGCAGTACATGGGGCAGAAGGTGATGTTCGATCTGCGCACCCAGATTTTCGACCGCCTGCAACGACTGGACGTCCGCTACTACGACCGCACGCCGGTGGGCCGGCTGGTGACTCGCGTGACCGCCGACGTGGATGCTTTGAACGAGCTGTTTGCGGCCGGCATCGTGGCCATCTTCGACGATGTGCTCTCGCTGACCGTGATCGCGGCGTGGATGCTGAGCCTGAGCCCGGCGCTTACGATAGCGGCGCTCGCGGTCGCGCCTTTGGTATTCACGATCGTCTTTCTGTTTCGGCGGGCGTCCCGCGACGCCAACCGGCGCATCCGGGTGGCCATCGCCAAGATCAACGCCTACTTGCAGGAGCACGTCTCGGGCATGGCGGTGGTGCAACTTTTCAACCACGAGGCGAAGAGCCAGGAGCGGTTCGCGCGCATCAACGCCGAGCACCGCGACGCTTTTAAGGACGCGATCCTGGCCCACAGCCTGTTCTATCCG
This sequence comes from Terriglobia bacterium, assembly GCA_041477005.1. GTDB lineage: Bacteria > Acidobacteriota > Terriglobia > Bryobacterales > JACQDG01 > JBGOUJ01. The sequence continues at coordinate 11,147 of JBGOUJ010000046.1, forward strand.
GCCATCGAGTGGTGCGGAACGCTGGCGATCGGGGTACTGCTGGTCTACGGCGGCCGCCGGGTGCTCACCGGAACGCTGACCATCGGGGTGGTGGTGGCGTTCATGCAGTATGCGCTGCGGGTCTTCCGTCCCATCCAGGACCTGGGCGAGAAGTACAACATCCTGCAATCGGCCATGGCCAGCGCCGAGAGAATCTTCAAGTTGCTGGACACGCCGATCGAAATCAAAGCCCCGGCTCGACTGGCGGCCTTTCCCCAGGGCGAGGCGCGGATCGAGTTTCAGAACGTCTGGTTCGCCTATCAAGACGAGGATTGGGTTCTGAAGGATGTGAGCTTCACGGTAGCGCCGGGCCAGACGGCGGCTTTCGTCGGCCACACCGGGGCGGGGAAGACCACCATCTTGAGCTTGCTGCTCCGGTTCTATGATGCGAGCCGCGGGCGGATCCTGGTGGGGGGCGTGGACGTCCGGGAATATGATCCCATCGAACTGCGCCGGCGTTTCGGCGTGGTGCTGCAGGACCCGTACCTGTTCACCGGCACGATCGCCACGAACATCCGGCTGGGAACCGAGACCATTCCCCTGGAGCGGGTGGAGGGGGCGGCCGAGGAGGTGAACCTGGCCGAGTTCATCCGCTCCTTGCCCAACGGCTTCCACCAGGAGGTGCGGGAGCGCGGCAGCTCGCTTTCCACCGGCCAGAAGCAGCTCATCAACTTCGCCCGCGCGCTGGCCCACGAGCCGCAGTTTCTGGTCCTGGACGAAGCGACCTCGAGCGTGGACACGGAGACCGAGTTCCGCGTTCGCGAGGCGCTGAACCGGATGGTGACCGGCCGGACGTCAATCCTGGTGGCCCATCGGCTCTCCACCATCCAGCGCGCCGACCGCATCCTGGTAATGCACAAAGGCCGTTTGCGAGAGAGCGGCTCGCATCAGGAGCTGCTGGCGCAGCGCGGGATCTATTGGAAGCTGTACCAGCTTCAGTACAAAGAGCAGGAGGCCATTGGGTGATTGTTGCTTTGTTGACGTGTTGATTAACAGCCCAGTTGACGTAAACTATTCCTATGATCAACCATCCCCTCCCGGAAGCCCTGACCTTCGATGACGTTTTGCTGGAGCCGGCGCGGTCGAGCGTGCTGCCGGCGCAGGCCGACACGCGCACCTGCCTGACGCGGAAGATCGCGCTCAACATACCGGTCGTCAGCGCGGCCATGGATACGGTGACCGAGTCCCGGCTGGCGATTGCGCTCGCCCAGCAGGGGGGACTGGGCTTCATCCATCGCAACATGCCGATCGACCGGCAGGCCGAGGAGGTGGACCGGGTGAAACGCAGTGAGAGCGGCATGATCGTCGACCCGGTCACGATCGCCCCGGAGAACAAGATTTACGAAGCGCTGGACGTGATGAAGCGCTATCGCATCTCCGGTGTGCCGGTGGTGCAGAACGGCAAGCTGGTGGGCATCCTCACCAACCGGGACCTGCGGTTCGAGACCCGCTACGACCTGCCCATCGCCGAGGTGATGACCAAGACGAACCTGGTGACCGTGGCGGTGGGGACCACGCTCGAGGAGGCGGAAAAGATCCTGCACAAGCATCGCGTCGAAAAGCTGCTGGTGGTGGATGACGAATACAACCTCAAGGGCCTGATTACCGTCAAAGACATCCAAAAGAAGCTGAAGTATCCCAACGCGGCCAAGGACTCGCAGGGGCGGCTGCTGGTGGGGGCGGCGATCGGGGCGACCGGCGATTACCTGGAGCGGGCGCAGGAGCTGGCGCGCCGCAAGGTGGACGTGCTGGTGATCGATACGGCCCATGGGCACAGCGAGCGGGTGCTGGAAGCGATTTGCGAGGTGCGGAAGGCGCTGCCCGAGGTGCAACTGGTGGCGGGGAACGTGGCGACCGAGAGAGGCGCGGCCGACCTGATCCGGCTGGGCGTGGACGCGGTCAAGGTCGGCATCGGACCGGGATCGATTTGCACCACGCGGGTGGTGTCGGGGGCGGGCGTGCCGCAGATCACCGCCATCGCCGAATGCGCTCGCGCGGCGAAGGGGACCGGCGTGCCGGTGATCTCCGACGGCGGCATCAAGTACTCGGGCGACATCACCAAGGCGGTGGCCGCCGGCGCCAACACCGTCATGATCGGGAGCCTGTTTGCGGGAACCGAGGAAAGCCCCGGCGAGACGATCCTCTTCCAGGGGCGGACGTTCAAGAGCTACCGCGGCATGGGCTCGCTGGGGGCGATGTCGGCCGGCTCGAGCGACCGCTACAGCCAGACCGCGCAGGACAAGCTGGTGCCGGAAGGCATCGAGGGCCGCGTGCCCTACAAGGGCGTGCTGGCGGAGCTGGTGCACCAGTTGGTGGGCGGACTGAAGGCGGGCATGGGGTACTGTGGCTGCGTCAATATCCAGGAGCTGCAGGACAACGTCCGGTTCCTGCGCATTTCGCAAGCCGGCGTGCGCGAAAGCCACGTGCACGACGTCATCATCACCAAGGAAGCACCGAACTACCAGGTGGAGTGAGAGGAATTGAGAAGTTGAGAAATTGAGGAATTGAGAAATGAAGACTCCGGGCTTGGCGCAACCTGGTCCTACCCGTTAGGGGCCTCATTTCTCAATTGTTCGAGAGGGGTTGGCGTGGACGCTGGTGACGCCACCCCAGGCAACAGGCCGCGGCATACGACCTGCCAGGAATCTTCTCGGACGGAGAGGCGCAGAGCTACCAGGTCAAGTGGCCAGCCAGGGCTGGAAACGACTCACATTTTGACGGCAAGATTCGGATAGATTTGGAGTGCAGGGTTGCCCTATCCTCGAAGTGTGAACGAGAAGACTTATTGGAAAGCGGTGGAGGACTCAGACGCGCGGTTTGATGGGGCCTTCGTCTACGCGGTGCGCTCGACGGGCGTTTATTGCCGGCCGTCTTGCCCGTCGCGGCGGCCGCGGCGGGAGCAGGTGGTGTTCTTTGCGGCGCCGGCGGAGGCGGAGCGGGCGGGGTTTCGGGCTTGCCGGCGGTGCCGGCCTCGGGACGGAGGCGCCGGACGCTCTTCCTACTTGCCCCAAATCACCGCTTACATCGATTCGCATTTGGAAGAGCCGTGCACGCTGGCGGCCCTGAGCGATCATGTGGGGGTCAGCCCTTACCACCTGCAACGGACGTTCAAGCGGGTGATGGGGATCACGCCGCGGCAGTATGCCGAGGCGCGGCGGGTGGGGAGGCTCAAGGCGTCGCTGCGGAAGGGGCGGAACGTTGCCGAGGCGCTCTACGAGGCGGGGTACGGGTCGAGCAGCCGGCTTTACGAGCGGTCCGACGCGCGGCTCGGCATGACTCCGGCGACCTATCGCCGGGGAGGAGAGGCTATGCATATCAATTATACTATTGTCGATTGCGGGCTGGGGCGGCTCCTGGTGGGGGCGACCGAGCGCGGCGTTTGCGGGGTCAGCCTGGGCGACTCCGATGGCACGCTGGAAGCTTTCCTGCGGAGCGAATACCCGAACGCGGAGATCAGCCGTGACGAAAACGGCCGCTTGAGCCGGTGGGTGAGCGGCATCGTGAAGCATCTGAGCGGCCGGCAGCCCCGGATCGAGGTGCCCGTGGACGTCGAAGCCACGGCGTTTCAGTGGCGGGTGTGGGAAGCGCTGAAGGCCATTCCTTACGGCGTGACCCGCACTTACAGCCAGGTGGCGCGCTCGCTGGGCCGGCCCACCGCCACGCGGGCCGTGGCCCGGGCCTGCGCCACCAACCCGGTGGCCGTGGTGATTCCTTGCCACCGCGTGATCCGCGAAGACGGCGGCCTGGGTGGCTATCGCTGGGGCCTGGACCGCAAGCGCGCCATGATCGACCAGGAGCGCGCCGGCGCCCAATAAGTGCCCTTCGTGGTAAGATTCCATTTTGGTTCCATTTCGGAACCTCGATGGAGTCCGATGGCCACCTTGACCATTAAGAACGTCCCCGATCGCCTGTACGGCAGGCTCAAAAAGCGTGCTGCAGCGCACCGGCGCAGCATCAACAGCGAGGCGATTGTTTGTCTCGAGAGGGTGCTAGCGAGCGAGCGGAGAGATCCACGGGCTATCCTGGCAGACATCCGCGCCTTCCGCAAGACGCTCGGCAACGTCTATGTGACCGACGAGTTTCTGGATGCGGCCAAGCGCGAGGGGCGGCTTTGATTGTCGCAGACACCAACCTCATCGCTTACCTGCTCATAGCCGGTGGCAGAACGTCCCAGGCGGAGGTGGCTTTTGAGAGAGACCCGGAATGGGCGGCGCCTCCGCTGTGGCGCTCCGAATTCCGGAACGTTCTCACCCTTAGTACGCGCCAGGGCATGCTTTCGATGGAGCAGGCCATCCGGACAGCGGAGAAAGCTGAGTCGCTGTTCGGAGGCAATGAACTTCCAGTCAGGTCCGCTCATGTGCTCGCGCTCGCATCCAGCTCCGGCTGCTCCGCCTACGACTGCGAGTTTGTGGCGCTGGCGCAGGAACTCGACGTGAGGCTGGTCACTTCGGATCAGATGGTCCTGTCGAAATTCCCATCGACGGCTGTTTCGCTGGAGCACTTCATCCGGTGAAGACTCGCAAACTCTCGCTGGCCTGTCCGGTTTGCCATTCGGCCGAGATCTTCTATAGTTGCGAGCCGAAGTGCTGCTTCAATCACGTCTGCGCGGAGTGCCACTCGACGTTCGAGCCGGTGACGCGAGCGGCCGGCGGGACACTGGCCGGCCTGGAGCCGCCCGAACCGCTGCCGGAGTGCACCGAACCGACCGTGGCCTGCGTGAAGTGCGAGTCTACGAGAGTCTACGTGCTGGAAGACGGGCGCCTGGCCTGCGCCGACTGCGGAGCGCTGCTGGAGCTCGAGATCACCGAAGTGGCCCCGGCATGACGGCTCAGTAAAGGACCGTGAAGCCGCCGTCGGCCAAACCAGGGCTGTCCTCGGTTGCCCATGCGACTTCAAAACCATGCTCTCGGAGGGCGCGGACGGCCGGACGGGGGAAGTTCTCGTCAGCGAGAAACTTCATACCATCTTGAGTGGGTAGACCCGCTCCGCGTGCAGCACCTCGCTCGCGTAGGCGAGGCAGGAACGGATATCTTCGGCCGTGAGATTGGGATAGCTGTCGAGGATCTGCTCCTGCGTCCAGCCCTTGGCCAGCAAATCGACGACGAGCTCAACGGCGATGCGCGTGCCCTTTACGACCGGCTTTCCCACCAGAACCTTCGGGTCTATGCTGATGCGGTCTTGCCAGTTCATCGACACTGAGGATAACAGGCGGCGGCGTATCTTGTCGCTCAGCACCGTGGGTCCTTCCTGGCGCTGGCCGGCGGCGGGGTGGAATGCCGACGTCGATCGGGCCGTGGCGCAGCCTGGCTAGCGCGCTTGCTTGGGGTGCAAGAGGCCCCGGGCCAAGGTCCGAGATGCCGACTATACGTCCAAGTGAGTGGGCGACAAGCAACTTCCGCTGCATCCCTTGCCCGCGTTCCCCGTACTCCGAATCGTCGTTCCGGAACCTTTGCGTTTGCAACTCCGAAGGCTTAGCTGAGCCGAACGTCGTCCTGTTCAGCGTTCCTACTCACTCCGCAACGATGTCTGCGGATCGATCCGCGTAGCGCGCCACGCCGGCACACCCGCGGCTCCCAACGCGATAATCCCCACCAGCCCTACGACGCCGACCAACGTCACACCATCCAGGGGCTGCACTCCATAAAGCAGCTCCCGGATCGCCCGCGTGACGGCCGCAACGCCGATCAACCCAACCGCCGCACCCGCTGCCGCAAGCAAAACGCTCTCCCGGATCACAATCGTAACAAGGGCTTTGACGCTGGAACCCAGGGCCAGCCGGATCCCGAACTCCCGCGTCCGCTGCGCCGTCAGATACGCCAGTGTTCCGTAAAGGCCCACCGCCGCCAGTAGCACGGAGGCCCCTGCGAACGCCGCCAGCACAAACAGGATGAACCGCGTATCGCCGATCGAATCCGACACGTAGGCGCTCATTGGCCGTATATCGAACGCCGCCCGCCCTCCATGCGCCCCATCCACGGCGGACTGAATCCGCGGCGCCATGCTCTCCGCCGGCTCGCGCGTCTTCACCACCAGCGACATCCCGACCGGATAACTGCCATAGGGCATCATGAAATGTGGAATGCTCCCATCCCGCACCCGCGTGACACGCACGGCGACCGTCACGCCGATTACCTCGAGGTCGTTTCGCCAACCGGTCCTATAAATGGACAGACGCTTCCCAATCGCGCCCTCCGGCCACAGCCGCATTGCCAAGCCCTCATCTATAATCGTCACGTTGTGTTGCGCCGCAATATCGTCTTCTGTGAAGTCGCGGCCTTCCAGCAACGGCGTGCCCATCACGCCCAAATATCCGGGTACGGCGAACTGCTGTGTAGCGCGGATGGGCGGCATATCCGGCTGATCGGCGCGCCCCACCCGGCGCCCCTCCTGGCCCCCCCGGAGCGGCAGTGGGTCCGCAGCGCTCACCGACTGTACTCCCGGAAGTGCGCGCACTCGATCGATTACATCCCGCAGAAGCGCCCATCTCTGCTCGGTGTGTGGGTATCTCTTCAAGTCGAGGGGCATCCTCGCGGTCACGACGTTGGCCGGATTGAAGCCCAGCGGCGAATGCATCAGATTCACAAACGACCGCAGCATCAGGCCCGCGCCTGCGAGCGGTGCAATCGAAAGTGCTACTTCCGCTACCACCAGGGTCCGCTGCAACCTTCGTGCGCCCGATCCCGCCGTTTCCGTACGGCCCGCTCGGAGCGGATGGCCTGTCTTGCCCGATGCCAGCCGCCACGCCGGCAGCAATCCAAAGAGCATGGTCGTGACCGCCGATAGCGCCAGAGCGAACAGCGCAACCGGCGCGTCCATTTCAATCCTCGATTGCAAGGGGATGTGAGAGGCGCTGAGGCGCATGATCGCTTCGAGCCCGAAGCGCGCGCAGAACAATCCGGCAGCGGCAGAAGCCAGCGCGAGCCCGAGGCTTTCCGAAAGGAGCTGCCGGACAATTCGGATTCTTCCGGCGCCCAGCGCCCGCCGGATCTCCAACTCGCGCTGCCGCGCCGAACCCCGCGCCAACATCAGATTCGCGGCGTTCACGGAAGCAATCAGGAGCACAAACCCCACCGCGCCCGACAGAAGAAACAGCGCCGGCCGGACCTCGCGCGTCATGGTGTCATGCAGCAGCCGCGCCGTAAAGCGGACCTTGGCGCCGGGTGCGCGGTCAAATGGCGATGCCTGCCACCCTGTCAAACCGGAATAAAACTCGGGGTTCTCCCGCTCGAATTGCGCTGCAAGAATTTGCAACTCGGCGTTCCCCTGATCGAGAGTGACGCCGGACCTGAGCCGCGCTAATACCGGGACGCCGCGGTACGGGATCGTCCTGTCGATGTGATTGGGCAACCATACCTCGATCTGCTCCAAACCATTAACAGAAGGCGGTAGAAAAAGACGAAATCCGGGAGGCAGCACACCGGCGATCTGCATGCCGGCATCGTTGATCCGCACGGCTCTCCCTATCACCCCGGGATCGGCGGCAAACCGGCGGCGCCACAGCTCGTCGCTGATCAAAATCGCCAACGCCTGCTGCTTCCCCATGTCGACGTGCGAATCGAGCATCTGTCCCAATACAGGGCGGACGCCAAGCAGCGCAAGAAAGTCGTCGGAAACGCTCGCCGCCGCGATGTGCTCCATTTCGCCTGCGTATTCGAGGTTCGCGTCGACCGGATCGATCGTCGAGACCTGCTCGAACGAGCGGCTGCGCTCTTTGATGCCGAGCAGTTCTCCCCTTGTGGCGCCAGTGTTGAAAACATTGCGCGCGTCCACCTGGATCACGACGATCCGGTTTGGCTCCGGATAAGGCAGCGGACGCCACAGCACCGCGCGCATCAAGCTGAACATCGTGAGATTGGCCCCGATGCCCAGCGCAAGCGTCACGACCATGACCGCAGTAAACCCCGGCCACCGCATCAGCGAACGGCGCGCATATCGAATGTCCTGAAACACAGTCTCGATTCCCAGTCCGAGCCATGTCTCCCGGACTGCCTCTTTGATCTGCTCGATACCGCCTGCTTCCACGATTGCCAGCCGGCGCGCTTCTTCGCGAGACATGCCCTTGGCGATATTGCGATCGGTCAGTTCATCCACATAGGCGCGTAATTCGGCGTCGAGCGTATCTTCGACCCGGCCCCTCCGGAGCAGGTTGCCGAAGAGCCGCTTGATCTTGTTGGCAACTCGCATACTAGGCAGACTCCAGTAACGAGTTCATCGCCTGTACGGTCTGCGTCCAGGTCTTCTTCTCCACCGCCAGTTGCCGTCTGCCATCGCGCGTCAGAGTATATGATCGGACCCGGCGCCTTTCCGTCGATTCCTGCCATTCCCCCTCGATCCAGCCCTCCTGTTCGAGGCGATGAAGCGCCGGAAAAAGGGAGCCCGCCTTTACTTGGAAAGCTCCATGCGTGACCTGAGAGATACGTTCTGCAATGGCGGAGCCGTGCATCGAGCGCAGATCCAGCGTACGCAGGATGAGCAGGTCGAGGGTGCCTTTAAGGAGTTCGAGAGTGGGCTTAGGCATTTGTTATAGGACTCCAATATAGATATTCTATACGATAGACGCCGCTGCCGCACCGAAGTCAGCAAGTCCTTCCAAAATTCTGGTCATCATGTCCGGCGCGCCTGTTCACGCCAGAGATCCACTTTGACGCAAAACGCCCGTTGCTGACGTTTGCTCGCTCCACAGCCGGATAGATCCTCCCTGACGCCGAAGTGTTTATCGGCCCGTCTTGATTCCATCCGCCGTAGGGCGCAAACTGAGCGAGGCGCGCGAGGGTGTGAGGCAATAAGCCGAAAAAATTGTTGTCTCGACGCTCCTCCAAGTTGAGGACAATCGAAAAGGCGTGCAAGCGCGCGCGTGCGCAGGAAAAGCACGTGGAATACCAATAGTGAATCGGGGTCCAAGTGGGGTCCAAACTCGGCATGGGGTCCAAATGGGGTCCAAATCGCCGGTATGTAAGTCTTTTGTTTCTGGCAGAATTGTCTGTAAGTCGTTGAAAAAACTTGCTTGGGGTGCAAGAGGTCGCGGAGCACATCGGGGGTCTTGGCCCAACCCGCCTCTTTGGGTCTCGGATGCGGGCTTTGGCGACTTGACTATCAAGGACAAGACTCATAATGATTGCCTCGTCGGAGAAATCTGTGGGTCACCGATACGCTCCAATGGCGGCCGGAAGCTCGGCTCGCGCAGCCCGCCAACCCCGATGCGGGATAGCGCGGCTCCAGCTTTTTGCTGTTCGTAGCCAGTTGCCTTTCGAACCCGTTTGCCCTCTCCAGTAAACGCTACGGCGTTTTAACGGAGCTATTCTCCCTACCGGCTGCTCCCGGGCTGGAAATCTCACCGCCGTTGTGTTCGTCACGCCCGACTGAAAGACGAAAATAAGGTTCTGAAGCCGACTTGCTTGGCCGCTCTCAGCGCGATGCCTGCTCCCGCCGTTGTTGCGCCTCGCCCAGCCACTGCGCCATCTTCTCGTCCTTCGCAGCGTAATAAGCCCAGTCTTGGGCAGTAGCGCGCCAGCGATAATCGCGGATCGTCATGTCGATGCCGCGGTCGATGAGGAATTGCATGGCTTCGTAGTTTTTGTGAAAATGCGCCAGCTCATGCAGGATGCTGGCGGGCTCATGGGAGCTCCAGTTCGTGTTGATATCAGCCCCGTGACCGAGAAGAAAGTCGGCGACCTCGAAGTGGTTGTTGATGACCGCCCAGGCGAGCGCGGTGTCGAGAACCTGTTGCACAGTGGGCTCGCCCCATTGCAGATCCCTCCGGGCGAAGGCACTGTTAGCGGGAAAATGATTCGCGGGGTCGCCCAGGGCGGGCTTGCCCGCCGCGTCGAACCAGCGTTTCACGCGTGCGAGGTCCCCGTTCCCGGCTGCATGTGGCAGATCGTCGGGGAGGCGCCAGATGCGCAGCAGCATCGGAAGCAGATGGGGCTTCGCATACACGAACGCGAATTCAATGGCCTGCGATTGCGGCGGCACAGGACTGCGCAGCAGAGCGGGATCGAGATCGAGAAGAGCGGTAGTGAAAGCGGCGCGATCGCGCCGCAATCCGCCGACAAAGGATGTCAGGTCGCCGTCGTTCACCGCGCGCACGACCTGTCGCATGACAAAAGCTTGCCAGGGCCCGGCCGGGTCGGCGTTGGTAAAGGCTGTGATCTCGGAGTCCGCGATGATGTATTGGACAAAGGCGGTACGTCCCGGCCCGCCATCGATCTGACTTCCCAGCTCGGCGTCAAGCGTGATGGCCCGATCCAACAGCAGCGCCGCTGCGGTTTCGTGCTGGAACCGGCAGGCACAAAGGAACGCTTCGTTCACCGCGGCAAGATCAAAGCTGTTCGTCTCAAGGCATGCGCGAACGCCATTGACGTCGCCGCGCGCGGTAAAGAACTTGAGCGACGGGGGAAGAAGGCCTCTGCGGTGGAAGAGATCGAGCAACCCCCTTGCCCGGTCACGGATCAGGTTGTCGCATACCGAGGGTGCGACGACTGCGCCGGCATCAATCAGGAGCTCGGCACATGCCGCGCGCGTGTACTGCTGCTCTCGGGATGGGTCGAAGCTGTCGCTGTAGGATTCGGTAGCCATCCCGAGCAGCCCACCGTCGTTTTCATCCTCCCTCCACGACAATAACGCCGGGTATTCAGCCAAAAGCTGCCGTAGACCTTCGATGTCATTGTCATGGATGCAGCGGCGGGCTTGGGATAAGGCCCACTCGAGTCCCCTGCCGAGGCGTTGCTTTACTTCTTTAACCAGGTCCTGCCAGCCTGGAAACCCATATTCGCGCGCCAGCACTAGCTGGGCATCACGCTGCGACAACGGCAGTTTGGCTTTGGGCAGATGGGCACGTGCCCGGTCGATGGCGCCTGGATCGCCGGCAGCGATGCCACGGGCCAGTTTCTTGGCTTGTTTGCGCAGGGATTCCAGCGAGGGACGAGCAGGAAGTTTCGATGTGGTCATTACGACCTCCTTTCAAGAGCGCCTGTGACCCGCTGATACAGGCTGAAAGAAGGTGCAAAGCACGCTGTGTGGATCGAAGCAGGTGGGATTGTTCCCTTGCCGCGGGCCGGTGGTGCCCTGTCGCACGCTGTGGCTAGTATCCGCAACTTGCAACGGCACTGTCAAGCTGCAGTCTTGTCTCATGCAAGATGAGCCTGAAGGAGGAGTTTGTTTCTCACACAAGATGAGCCTAAAGGGTGGGGGGCGGTGGATGCTGGGGATTGACAATCCACGTGCAGG
>JBGOUJ010000047.1:0-22304 GCA_041477005.1 Terriglobia bacterium
GGCGCATGGTTGGCTGTTGTTCGAAGAAAGCAAAATGTCGAAGTCGCGCGGAAATATCGTGCGCACCGAGACGATTCTGGACGTGCTCGGTGCAGACGCGCTGCGCTACTTCCTGCTGCGCGAAGTTGTGTTCGGTCAGGACGGATCTTTCTCCTTTGACGCGCTGGTGCAGCGCTATAACGCGGACTTGGCCAACGGACTCGGCAACCTCGCCAGCCGGACCCTGACCATGATCGGGAAGTATTGCGGCGGCGCGATCCCCAATCCGGCCGGCGGTGGCGCGGAGATCGCGCGCCTGGCTCAGGAGGTAATCGCGCAATCGGCCGCCTGTTTTGAGAGCTTCGAGTTTTCCCGGGCGCTGGAAAGCATCTGGGCGGTACAGGCGGCGGTTGACCGCTACATCGTCGAGCACAAGCCGTGGGAGCTGGCGGAGCGTGAGGACGCGGAGTCGAAAGCCGAGTTGGGGAGCGTCCTTTACACGGCTGCCGAGGCGGTGCGCATCGCCTCGGCGCTGCTCTACCCGGTGCTGCCGGCTTCGGCGGAGAAGATCTGGCGGCAGCTCGGGGAGAGCGGGTTGCCGGGCGAGGTGCGGCTCGACAAGCTGGAGTGGGGTCAACTGGCGGTCGGGCAGAAGATCGGAAAGATCGAAGCGGTATTTCCGCGCGTGGACAAGGCGGAGGCGATACAAAAGATGCGAGAGCTCGAGGAGCAGGTGACCAGGGAGCAGGCGGCGATGATGGGAAAGAAGCCGGAAGCTCCGGCCAAACCGGCGGCGCCGGCCGCCCTCGCGGATGGAAAGATCTCGATCGATGAGTTCGCGCGCGTGGATCTGCGCGTCGGCCTCGTCAAGTCGGCCGAACGCGTCAAGGGCGCCGACAAGCTGCTCCACATGATGGTCGATATCGGCGAGCCGGAGCCGCGCTCGATCGTCGCCGGCATCGCCCTGGCCTACACGCCGGAGCAGATGGTCGGCCGCAAGGTCGTCATCGTTGCCAACCTGCAGCCCCGCAAGCTTCGCGGAATCGAATCGAACGGCATGATCGTGGCCGCGTCCTTGGAAAACGGCGCCCCGATTCTCGCCGGCTTCCTGGAAGACGTTCCCGTGGGGGCCAGGCTGAAGTGACGGCCCCCGTCATCGATTCCCATTGTCACCTCGACGACCGCCAGTTTGACGCCGACCGCGACCAGGTGCTGGAGCGGGCGCAGCAAGCCGGCGTCGTTCTGGCGCTGGCCATCGGATCAGGCGATGGGCCGCCCGATCTCGAAGCCGCCATCCGCCTGGGCGATGCCATTCCTTGGCTCTACGCGACCGTCGGCATCCACCCGCACGAAGCGCGCCGGGCCGGCGCCGCCGACCTCCAGAACCTGGAGCGGCTGTGCAGCCGCCCCAAGGTCCTCGCCGTCGGCGAGATCGGGCTCGATTATCACTACGACCACTCGCCCCGCGACGTGCAACGCGAGATCTTCGTCGCCCAGCTACAGATCGCCCGCCGGGCTGGCAAGCCCATCGTGATCCATACCAGAGAGGCGTGGCCGGATACGATCGAGCTGTTGCGCGGCCACTGGCAGGGCGCCGGCATCTTGCACTGCTTCGGAGGCAATTACGAGCAGGCCACCCAGGGGCTCGATCTGGGCTTGCTGGTCTCCTTCGCCGGCATTCTGACTTTCCCCAAGGCCGAAGCGCTGCGCGAGGCGGCCGCTCGCCTTCCTTTGGATCGCGTCCTGATCGAAACCGATTGCCCCTATCTCGCGCCGGCGCCGCACCGCGGCAAGCGCAACGAGCCGGCTTTCGTGGTGGAGACGGCTCGGACGCTCGCCCGGGTCCGCGGCATTTCAGTCGAGGAGACGGCCGAGGCGACGACGGCCAACTTTCTGCGTTTGTTTTCGCTGCGCCTTGGTAAACTGGAAGCTACCTGATGTCCCGAATCCAGCAGCTTCTGACCCGCCAGGAGATTTTCAGTCTCATTCAGGAAGACCTCGCTCGCGTGGAGAAGGAAATTTGCACGGATTCGATCTCCTCGGTCGAGGCCATCACGGCCATCGGTCAGTATCTGCAAGGCAGCGGCGGCAAGCGCCTGCGGCCGGCGCTGCTGCTGCTGGCGGCCAAGGCTTGCGGCAGCCAGGACGACCTCGCGATCCGCCTCGGCGCCATAGTGGAGTTGATCCACACCGCCACGTTGGTCCACGATGACGTGATCGACTCGGCCGAGATCCGGCGCGGCCGGCCCTCCACCAACTCGCGATGGGGCAACCACATCAGCGTGCTGGGCGGCGACTGGCTCTACATGCAGGCTTTCGTCCTGTCGCTCCGGGAGCGCAATTTCCATATCCTCGATCTGCTCACTAGCCTCACCCAGATGATGGTCGAAGGCGAGCTGTTGCAGCTCGATCATCTGGGCAAGATTCACCTCACCGAAGAGGATTACTTCGACCTGGTGAATCGCAAGACGGCCTGTCTGTTCAGCGTGTGCGCGCGGCTGGGAGCGGTGGCGGCCGGCGCCGACGAGCAGACCGAAGCTCTGCTGGGCGACTACGGCTGGAACCTGGGAATGGCCTTCCAGCTTATCGACGACATCCTGGACTTCACCTCCAGCGCCAAGAAGCTGGGTAAGCCCGTGGGCAGCGATCTGCGGGAAGGAAAGGTCACGCTGCCGCTGATCCTGGCTCTGGAAAATTCCACGCCGGCCGAGCGAGCCAGCATCGATACGGTCTTGCGCGAGCGCGCCTACCACAGCGTTCCGCTCGAGGTGGTGCTCGAGCTGCTCGACAAACATCACGGCGTCGAGCAAGCGCGGCGGCAGGCCGTGGCCTTCGCCGAGAAGGCGCGGGAGCGGATCAGCCTGCTTCCCGAATCGGTTTACAAAGGGGCGCTCTACTCGGTTCCCGAGCTCGTCGTGGACCGGGAAAGCTGACCCGGCTCCAGCCCCACACTCAACAGTGCGCGAAATCGAAATCAAGCTGCGGGTCCAAGACCGCGCGGCGCTGCGCCGGCGCTTGCGGCGCCTGGGTTTTGAGTCTCTCGGCCCCCGCCAGATCGAGCGGAATCTTGTTTTCGATACTCCCCGGCAGACCCTCCGTGCCTCCCGGCAGTTGCTGCGGCTGCGGTCCAAAGGGAGCCGCTGGTGGCTGACGTGGAAGGGACAGCCGGAGGCCGGGACCCGCCACAAGGTCCGGCCCGAGATCGAGCTCGAGGTCTCCCAGGGGCAGCGGCTGGGCGAGATTCTGACCCGCCTCGGCTACCAGCCGGCCTTTGAGTATCACAAGTTCCGCACCGAGTTCCACCAGCCACGACGCCGGGGCAAGGCGATGCTGGATGAGACGCCCGTCGGCGATTTCCTGGAGCTCGAAGGGCCGCCGGCATGGATCGACCGTCTGGCCGCCGGATTGGGCTACGGCCCCCAGGACTATATCCTGGCCAGCTACGCCAGCCTCTACCTCGCCTGGTGTCGCGAGCAGGGCCTTCCCCCGGAAAACATGGTCTTTAGCCGAAAGAAACTCTTGCACCCGTTCCGGCCTTAGTGCATAGTGGGACATTGGGGAGAAATCCCCTGAAAAAAGAGATGTAGAGCGCACCGTAACAGTGTCTTTGGCGCCAGGCCTTCCAGAGGCCGGTGGCCCGCCGCGCGTCGTGCGCTGCGGGCTTTTTTTTTGCCGCGCGCTTGAAAGGGGCGCCGGACGAGGCTTGTGCTATGGCCCTGATCGACATTAGCCGCATCCTGTATTTGACGGAACTGACCGGCTTGAAAGTGTTCAGTCCGGACGGCGAGCGCATCGGCAAGATCGCCGAAGCCGCCATTGCCCCCAGCGAGCACCCCCGGCGGGTGGCGCGCTTCCTGGTTGGCGGCGTCGGGCGGTCGCGCTTTGCGGTCCGCCACGATCAAGTCCGCTCCATCTCTCTCGATGGAATTGTTTTGGCCGACGATGTTCTGATCCCCTATCGCCGGGACGAGTCCCTGCTGCTCATGCGCCGCGACTTGCTGGACCAACAGATCATCGACGTCAGCGGTCAGAAGGTCGTCCGCGTCAACGACGTTACTTTCGTCACCGAGCCGGCCGGAGACCGCCAGGAGCTCTGGATTTTGGAGGTGGATGTCGGCGTGAGAAGCGCTTTCCGGCGGTTGCTCGAGGGAGTGGCCCCGCCGCTGGTGATTCGCCGGCTCCAGGAGCCGATCAAGCCGCACTCTATCGGCTGGGAGTACTGCAATATCATCGAGCCGGATCCGCAGCGGCGCCTGAAGCTCAACATCTCTCACGTAATGCTGAACCAGCTCCATCCGGCCGATCTGGCCGACATCGTCGAAGACCTGCCGCCGGCGGGGCGGGGAGCGCTCATGGAAGGGCTCGACGAGGAGGTGGCCGCCGACACGCTGGCCGAGGTCGAGCCCAAGATCCAGGCGAGCATCCTGGAAGCAATGGACTCCGACAAGGCCGCCGACATCTTGGAGGAGATGGCTCCCGATCATGCCGCCGACGCTCTGGGCGAGATCGAGGAAGAAGTGAGCCGCGAGATCCTGAGCGACATGGAGCGCACACCGGCCGCCGAGATCGGTGAGCTGCTCGAATACAAGAAAGACACCGCCGGCGGCATGATGAATACCCGATTCGTCGCCCTCCACGAACACGCCACGGTGCGCGACGCGATCGAAGCCCTGAAGGGCAACGAGGATCTGCTGGAGGGCCTCAACACGCTGTTCCTGGTCGACCCGGAAGAGCGCCTGGTGGCGGCGGTCCCGCTGGGCCGCCTTTTCGTGCTGCCGGATTCGGCCCCTCTGCAGGAGCTCGCCGTCAAGCCGCTGCTGAAGGCTTCCGTCGACGAAGACCGGGATGACGTGGTCGAGACTTTCGACAAGTACAACATCCTCACCTTGCCGGTGGTGGACGAGGAAGAAAAGCTGCAAGGAGTCATCACCGCCGACGACGTGATCAGCGTCCTCCGGCACAAGTAGCTGCAAAGCTGACGCCTGAAACCTGACACCTGGGACCTGGAACCGGATGCTACGCCGCCTGCGCCACCACGTTGCGATCTTCTTCGCGGTCATCGGGCCGGGCTTCATAACGGCCATGGTGGACAACGACGCGGGGGGCATCTACACCTATTCGGCGGCCGGCGCGCAGTTCGGCTACATGCCGTTGTGGACCCTGCTGCCCATCATGTTCGCCCTGATCGTGACCCAGGAAATGTGCTCGCGCATGGGCGCCGTCACCGGCAAGGGGCTCTCCGATCTGATTCGCGAGGAGTTCGGTTTTCGCACCACCTTCTTCGTGATGATCATCCTGGTGCTGGTGAATCTGACCAACCTGATGTCGGATTTCGCCGGCATCGCCACTTCGCTGGAGTTGTTTGGGATCAGCCCTTTCCTTTCGGTTCCGCTGGGGGCCGCCGCCATCTGGGTGCTGGTCGTAAAAGGCACCTACCGCACCGTCGAGAAGGCCTTCCTGCTGGCCTGCGTCTTCTATGTAGCCTACATATTCTCGGCGTTCCTGGTGAGGCCCAACTGGACCCAGGCGGCGGTCAACAGCTTTCTTCCCCACTTGCTGGTCGACAACGCCTACGTCTTCATGCTGGTCGGCATGGTGGGAACCAGCGTTGCGCCCTGGATGCAGTTTTACCTGCAATCGGCGGTGGTAGAAAAGGGCATCGACGAGAAGCAGTACCGGGAATCGCGCGTAGAGGTGATCGTTGGCTGCGTGGTGATGACGATGATTGCGTTCTTCATTGTCGTGGCTTGTGCGGGCGCCATTTATTCCCACGGCCCACGCGAGATTCGGACCGCCGCCGAGGCGGCCGAAGGACTGCGGCCTTTCGGTCGATACGCCTACCTGCTCTTCAGCGCCGGCTTATTCAATGCCTCCCTGTTTGCGGCCTCCATCCTGCCACTCTCCACGGCCTACTCGGTCTGCGAAGGCCTGGGGTTCGAATCCGGCGTGAACAAGGGCTTCAAAGACGCTCCGGTCTTCTACTGGCTCTACACTTTGATGATCGTGGTCGGCGCCGGCGTGGTGTTGCTCCCCCGCTTCCCTCTGGTGCGGATGATCCTGTTTTCGCAGGTGCTGAACGGAGTCCTGCTGCCGGTGATCCTGATCTTCATGCTGCTGCTGGTTAATCGCAAGGACCTGATGGGCGATTGGACCAATTCCCGTATGTTCAATGGCATAGCCTGGACTACCACCGCCGTCATGATCTTCCTGTCTCTCAGCCTGGCCGCATTGTCCTGGCGCGGATAAACCCGTATAGCACCGGCCTCAGCCAGCCGATAAGAAGGGGTATGGACACATCCGACCCCATGGGGATACTCAATTTGGCTGCCGCCCTGGACCGCGTAGGGGGTGACAGCGAGCTGCTGGAGGAGGTGGCCAAGCTGTTCCTGGATACCGCCCCCGAGCTGCTCAGCCAGGTCCGGGAAGCCGTGGCCGACCGGAATGCCCCGTCTCTGGAACGCGCGGCCCACACCCTCAAGGGCTCGGTCGGCAATTTCGGGGCCGAGGCTGCCTCCGAGGCCGCGCATCGTCTGGAAAAGATGGGTCGTGCGGGCGACCTCACCGGCGCCGAGGAAGCTCTGGCTGCTTTAGAGCGAGAGATGGATCGTCTCCAGCCCGCCCTGGCTGCCCTCAGCGCCGGGGCGTAAGCCGTGCCCGGCGGGATCTATTCCCCCGACCAGCCCGAATCTATCCCAAGTTGTTGCTGAACACGCACTTGCCGCCGCTCTCCGCCACGATGTGCACCGCACCCAGCAACGACTCCAGGCGAGGCCGCGAGCTTTCAGGCGCTACCAGATAGAGCCTGCGGCTCCCCTTCCATAGCCGGGCCAGGCCCGCATCATCCAGGAAGACCGGCGGAGCTCCCGGGGCTGCCGATCCATAGATGAGGTTGTCCTGCCGGCCGTGGAAAAGCAGCGCCCGGCGATTGGTGTAAAACACGACCGAGGAGGCCGGATAATAGTGCCCTTCAATCACCAGTTGCCCCGCCGGCTGTCGCTCGATTACCTCTGCCAGAGGGCGCGAAGAGAGATAGGGATCGAATACGCCCATCGCTCTATGGGCGGACTGCGCCAGCACCGCCATCATCGCGGCCAGACACAGCGGGGCCACCGGGCCGCGCCTGGTGAACCACGCGGCCACGCCGCCTGCGGCCAGGGCCAGGCCCGCCACCGCCAGTGGTCCTCGCAAATAGGCGAACGACTTCAAAGTGAGGTCCCCCATGTGTCCCAGCGAAAGCGTGTAAGCGTCCGGGTTCTGGGTAAGCGCCGCGGAGATATCGCCTACCGGAGTCACTCCGCGAACCAGGTATAGGATGACGCCGGTCGCCGCGCCCGCGGCGCAGCCCACCACCGCCAGGACCCCATAGCCGGCCGAGATCCACGGGTTGGTCCGCCCGGCCAAGGCGGCTCCCAGCAGCAGGGCGAAGGCCGGGTAACATGGCATGCTGTAATACTCCTGGGTGGTCGAGAAGCTCAGGAAGGTCAGCAAAAAGACAATCCAGATCACGGCCAGCAGGCGGAGCCTCGCCGCGCGGTCCGTCTGGGGTTCGCGCCAGAGCCGCGGCGTCGCCGGCAGAAACACGCTCCATGGAAAGAACCACGCCAGGTGCAGCAGCAGAAACGGGAGCCGCGGCACGGTATTGTAATCGCGCGGGTAGCGGAGATTGAGAAACCGCAACACGTGCTCATTGAGGAAATAGAACCAGAAGAATCCCCGGTAGACGCCCGGATCGCTGTGCAGGGTGAAATCAAACAGCGGCGGATTGCGCACGGTGGCGAGCAAAACCCAGGGAGCGTAGATCGCGAGAGTGATGGGCAGCCCGGTGAAAGGCCGCAGCCGCCGCCATGTCCGGCGCAGGAACAGTTCGCGGCGGAGCAGCAGATACAGGCTGCCGGTGGCGACCGGAACCAGGGCGGCCAGCAGCCCTTTCAGCAGCATCCCCACCCCGATGAAGGCCCAAAAGCCCCAGGACCAGAGGGAGCTACGGGGAGACGGGGAGACGCTCGGACGCGGAGAGTCGTCGAGGGCGCGGAGAAAGCAGTAGAGGGAGCAGGTCACGCACAGGGTCAGCAGGACGTCGGGGATGACGATGCGCGTAAACAGAAAGAGTCCCACCGAGGCGCCCACGGCGAGGCCGGCATAGAAACCGGCCCGCCGGCCGAATCCCCACCGCCCCAGCGCCGCCGTCACCCACATCAGGCTGATCGCTCCCAGGGCCGTGGGCAGGCGCGCCGCCCAGTCGTGCACGCCGAATAGGCCATAGCTGACCGCCATCAGCCAGAAGCCGAAGGGCGATTTCTCCAGGTAGACCACGCCGTTGATCCGCGCCGTCACCCAGTCGCCGGAATCGAGCATGTTGCGCGCGATCTGGGCGTTGACCGCGTCCACGTCATCGAGCAAGGAGGGCGGCGCGAAGATGGTCCCCAGGAAAATAGCTGCGCCGAAAAGGAGAACAATCAGGGAGTGAGTGAGCCTGCCGTTGCCAACGTCGCCTTTCGGGACGGCGCCTCGATCGGCTGCAACGGCGATTGGATCTGCCATTTCTCCATCCACAATAGCAGGATCATCAAGCCCCACAGGTGGAACCCGATGTTGATCCGGCCTTCGAAATGGTCGTTCATCAATTGCTCGACGGCCCCGGGCCGGAACAAGCCGGTGCGCGCCAGGGCCGAGGGGCTGAGCACTTCGAGCACTAGCGGCTTCAGCTCGCGGCGCAGCCAGTCGTGGGCCGGGATGTCGAAACCCATCTTCTTGCGGTGCAGGATTTCGGCGGGCAGCTTGTCTCGCATCAGGCGCTTCAATAGGTACTTTTGCCGCCGGCCTCGGATCTTGAAGCGCTCCGGAAGCTGGGCCGCAAAGTCTACGATTTCATGATCGAGAAACGGCGGCCGGACCTCCAGCGCGTGCGCCATGCTCATGCGATCCACTTTGGCCAGGATGTCATCGGAGAGGTAGTAGCGCTGGTCGAACCAAAGGAAACGGTTCAGCTTGCCCAGCGAGCGGGCGCCCTCGGCGAGCCGCTCCACTCCCTCGCCCCGCAGGCCCGGCTCAAAGGCGCACAGACCTCGCTTCTGCTCTTCGGAAAACGCGCCGTTCCAGTAGCTGTGCGCTTCGAATGGAGGCAGGAACGAGCCTTCCAGGAAGCGCTTGACCATGTACTCCGGGCTGATTTTGTCTTCCGAGATGGTGAGGTAATCGCTGGCGGCGGCCAGGGCGGCCCGGCGCAGGCCGGTCGGAACCAAGCGCGCCAGGCGGGCCAGCCGGTCGGCCTGATAGGTGAGGTAGCCTCCAAACAGCTCGTCGGCCCCCTCGCCCGACAGCGCTACCGTGACATGCCGCCGGCACAGCCGCGACAGGTACCAGACGGGTAGAGACGACGAATCGCCACACGGCTCGTCGGCATACTCGGCAAACTGCCGGATCGTGCCCTCCAGGTCCAGGTCGCGAGAGAGGTCGAATTCGTAGTGCTCCGTGCCGTACCGCTCGGAGACGGCGCGGGAATAGCGGCCTTCATCAAACGAGCGGCCGGAAAAGGAAATCGAGAAAGTGTTGAGCCGGCTGCCGGACTCGCGGGCGGCATAATGAACGATGGTGCTCGAATCCACGCCTCCGCTCAGCAGCACGCCCAGCGGCACGTCCGACATCAGGTGTTGCCGGATCGACTGCCGCAGCAGTCCATCCAGACGCTCGCAAGCTTCGCCCTCGCTGACCTTGCCGTCCGGGCGGAACTCCAGCTTCCAGAACGGGCGCACCGCCAACGCCCCGGAGGTCCATTCCAGAAAGTGGCCCGGCAGCAGCTTCTCGATTCCCTCGATCAACGTTCGCGGGCAGGGCACGTAATTGAGCGAAAGATATTGCTCCAGGGCTGTCAGATCCAGGTTCCGGGAGATTTCCGGATGTTCCAGCAGCGCCTTCATCTCCGAGCCGAAATAGATCTGGCCGGCGCGGCGGCAGAAGTAGAGGGGCTTGATGCCCATCCGGTCCCGAGCCAGAATCAGCCGGCGCTGGGACTCCTGCCAGATCGCCAGCCCAAACATGCCTTTCAGCTTCTCGAAGCAGGCCGTGTCCCATTCCAGGAATGCTCGCAGGACCACCTCGGTGTCGGAAGTGGAGCGGAAGCGGTGGCCGCGGGCGATGAGGGTTTCCCGGATTTCCCGGTAGTTGTAGACTTCCCCGTTGTAGACCAGGATCGTCTGCCCATCGTCGCTCGACATGGGCTGCTCGCCGTCTTCCAGGTCGATGATCTTCAGCCGCACCGCGCCGAGCGACACAGCATCGGAGACGTAGACCCCCTGCTGGTCCGGCCCGCGATGCTGCAGCGAGCTGGTGATTCGGCGAATCAGTCCACTGTCAACGCGCCGCGCTGAATGAGTGTAACCCGCAATGCCGCACACAAAACGATATACCCAGTTTGAAGAACTTGGGAACCCGCCATCCTGGGGGTCCCACCCTTCCCGTTACAAAAGAAAATTCCCGTTAACTCGGCCTCACTATAAACCGCTGGGCGCCGATTGTCAACCGTTTGGCGGCCCTGGCGTGCAAAAAAGAACCTTGACAGCCATGTTCCCTCACAACATCAAGGTCCGGCGAGGCCTCGATCCAGGTCTGGATGAGAATGCCGTGAAAGCCGTGCAGCAGTGGAGATTTGAGCCCGCCAAGGAAAATGGCCGGCCGGTAACCGTCGGCGCCACGGTTGTGGTCCAGTTCCGGCTGAATTGATACAGGCCCGGTTATTCTTCCTTCTTTTCTTCCTTCTGCGGCTCTTCGGCGGGGGCGCCTTCCTGCTGTGCGCGGAGGCGCGCTTCGCGGCGCTTGCGGCGATCTTCGCCGCGCTTGACCAGCTCGGAACCGACCAGTTCGATGACGGCTTGCTCGGCGCCGTCGCCCCGGCGGTACCCCAGCCGCGTGAGGCGCGTGTAGCCGCCGCTGCGCTGGGCGAAGCGCGGGCCGAAGGTCTCGAACAGCTTCTTGACCGCCTGGGGCGTTTCCAAAAACGCCGCCGCCTGGCGCCGCGTGTGGAGCGTGTCGCGCTTGGCCAGGGTGATCATCTTCTCCACCAGCGGCCGCACCGCCTTAGCCTTGGGGACAGTCGTGATCACGCGCTCGTTCTCGATCACGCTGGTGGTGAGGCCCCGCAACAGCGCTTTGCGGGCGCCCATGTCCCGCTTGAGTTTGTACCCGGATCTTCTGTGTCGCATTCGGTTTGTCCTCGCCGGCCGCGCTAGGCGCTGGACCGAAGCCCTTACTCGCCGGCCGCTTGCTCAACCTCGCCTAACTCGGACGGCCCCGGCGGGATACTGGCTCCCGGCGGCGGGATCAGCCGGCCCTGCTCGTCGATCTTCATGCCCAGGCACAGACCCATCTGCGCCAGGATCTCCTTGATCTCGTTCAGCGACTTGCGGCCGAAGTTCTTGGTCTTCAGCATGTCGGCCTCGCTGCGGGTCACCAGGTCGCCGATGGTCTGGATCTGGGCGTTCTTCAGGCAGTTGTAAGAGCGCACGCTCAAATCGAGCTCCTCGACCGAGCGGTTGAGGTTCTCGTTGAGGCGCTCGGCAGCGCTCTCGGCGCTGGTCTCCTCGGTCTCGAGCTGCTCCTCGAAGTTGATGAAGATCGACATGTGATCTTTGACCAGTTTGGCCGCGTAGCCGATGGCGTCCTGCGGGGACACCACGCCATTGGTCCACACTTCCATGGTCAGCTTGTCGTAGTCGGTGACTTGGCCCAGCCGTGCGGCTTCCACCGTGTAGTTGACCTTGCGGACGGGCGAGTGGACCGAGTCGATGGGAATGTAGCCCAGGGCCAGATCGTCGTCGAAGTTCTTGTCGGCGCTGACGTAGCCTCGCCCCTGCTTTATGCGCATTTCGACGTCGAGCTTGCCGCCCTCGCTGACCGTAGCGAGGTAAAGGTTGCGGTCCAGAATCTCCACCTCGGCGTCCGCCTGAATGGCGCCGCTCAGCACCACGCCCGGCTGGTCCGAGACCAGGCGCACGGTCTTGTTGCCGTCGCTGTCGACCTTGAACGGGATCTGCTTCAGGTTCAGGATGATGTCGGTAGCGTCCTCGACCACCCCAGGGATGGAGCTGAACTCGTGCAGCACGCCCTCGATCTTGACCGCCGTGATGGCCGGCCCCTCGATCGAGCTCAGCAGCACCCGCCGCAGAGCATTGCCGATCGTGGTGCCGAACCCGCGCTCGAACGGCTGCGCCCAGAACAATCCATACTTATCGGTCAGCGTGTCGGTATTCGCCGCCAACCGCTTGGGTTTTTGAAAGCCCTTCCACATAAATCGGAACCTCCTGATCGTGGATCGCAGCCGTGGAACCTGGGCCCACCGCTACGATCGACGTTCTACAATCTTATTTGCTGTACAGCTCGACGATGAGCTGTTCGTTGATGGGGACCTGGACGATCTCCTCGCGCTTGGGCATGCTCGTGATGCTGCCCTTCAAGCTCTCCAGGTCCACATCGATCCAGGTCGGCTTGCCCATGTGGACCGTCACTTCCTTGGCGGCCAGCAGGTTCGCGTTGCTGCGGCTTGCCTGGGCCACCTGCACCGTATCGCTCGGCTTAACCACATAGGACGGGATGTTGACCTTCCGTCCGTTCACTTCGATGTGGCCGTGGCGCACGGTCTGCCGCGCCTGGGCGCGGCTGGTGGCCAGACCCATGCGGTAGACGACGTTATCCAGACGCCGCTCCAGCAGCGAGAGCAGGTTGTCGCCGGTCACGCCCTTCATCTGGGCGGCTTTCTCGAAGGTATTGCGGAACTGCCGCTCCAGCAGCCCGTAGATGCGGCGCACCCTTTGCTTCTCGCGCAATTGCAGGCCGTAGCCGATCAGCTTCTTGGGCCGCTTGCTCTTGCCGTGCTGGCCGGGCGCAAAGTTGCGCTTCTCGATGGCGCACTTGTCACTGTAGCAGCGCTCCCCTTTCAGGAAGAGTTTCATTCCTTCCCGCCGGCACAGCCGGCAAACCGGACCTCGATATCTAGCCATCTTGCTCCTTGCGAACCGCTCCCTTACGGTCACGGCTCGGAATCAGACTCGCCTCTTCTTGGGCGGCCGGCATCCGTTATGGGGGATCGGCGTGACGTCCTTGATGGTGCGCACTTCCAGGCCCGCCGTGGCCAGGGCGCGAATCGCCGACTCCCGGCCCGACCCAGGACCCTTCACGCGGACCTCCACGCTCCGCATGCCGTGATCCTTGGCCGCGTTGGCCGCCGCCATGGCCGCCTGTTGGGCGGCAAAGGGCGTGCCCTTGCGCGATCCCCGGAAGCCCAGCGAGCCGGCGCTCGACCACGACACCACGTTCCCTTGCTGGTCGGCCACCGTGACCAGCGTGTTGTTGAACGTCGCCTGGACGTAGACCGTCCCCGAATGGACGATCTTCTTTTCCTTCTTCTTGAACGTCTTCTTCTTGGTTGCTTTGCCCGCTGCTGGTTTAGTTGCCATTCTCTTAGCTCTCAGCCATCAGCTTTCAGCAACCGGATCGACGCTGGACCCCAGCCTGCTGGCGGCTGAGAGCTGACGGCTGATGGCTTCCTTCCGTTATGTCTTCGACGCTGACTTCTTCTTGTTCGCGATCGTGCCGCGCCGCGGGCCCTTGCGGGTCCGGGCGTTGGTATGGGTGCGCTGGCCCCGCACCGGCAGGTTGCGGCGATGCCGCAGGCCCCGGTAGGAGCCGATTTCGATGAGCCGCCGGATGCTCATCGTAACCTCTTTCCGCAGATCGCCTTCCACCGCGCCCTCCTCCTCCAGGAGGTGGCGGACGCGGTTCACTTCATCCTCGGTCAGATCGCGGACTTTCTTGTCCGGACTGACCCCGGCGCGCCCCAGCAGAGAATTGGCCCTCGCCCGGCCGATCCCGTAAATGTAAGTCAACCCGATCTCCGCCCGCTTCTGCGGCGGCAGGTCAACGCCTGCAATTCGTGCCATGATCCACCTCTCGCTTCAACCCTGCCGCTGCTTGTGCTTGGTGTTCACGCAGATCACCCGCACCACTCCGCGGCGGCGAATCACCTTGCATTTGTTGCAAATCTTCTTTACCGAAGCTCGCACTTTCATTTATTTGTACCGTCGCGTCACCCGCCCCCGGCCCAGATCGAGAGGCGAAAGCTCCACCTCCACCTGGTCACCGGGCAGGAGCCGCAAAAAATCCTTGTTGCGCCGGGCCGAAACATGCGCCAGCACCCGGCTTGAATCCTCCAACTCGACCCGAAACATCGCGTTCGGCAGTTGCTCGATAATCCTGCCCCTTCGCCGAATCGCTGGCCGCTCACTGGTCACTCGTCACTGCTCTTACGGCTTGGTCAAAATCCATGGCCCGTTATTCGTCACCGCCACGCAGTGCTCGAAGTGGGCCGCGTTGCTGCCGTCCTTGGTGACCGCCGTCCAGCGGTCGGAGAGCACGCGCGTCTCGGGCTTCCCGGCGCAGACCATCGGCTCGATCGCCAGCACCATGCCTTCCTTCAACCGCGGATTGCCGCTCCTCGGGTCCACGTAGTTGGGAATCTGGGGATCCTCGTGCAGCTTGGTCCCGATCCCATGGCCCACGAATTCCCGCACCACCGAATAACCGTTCGACTCGACGTGCTGCTGCACGACGCTGCTGATATCGAAGAGGCGGTTGCCTTCGTGCACCTGGCCCACGGCCAGATCGAGGGCCTCTTGCGTCACGCGCAGCAGCCGCTCGGCCTCTTCACCGATCTTACCCACCGGCACCGTGGTCGCCGAGTCGCCGTAATAGCCGTCCAGCGAGACCCCGGTGTCGATCGAAACGATGTCCCCTTCCCGCAGCACCCGCTTGGTCGACGGCAGCCCGTGGATGATCTCGCTGTTCACCGACGTGCACAGCACGAAGTTGTAGCGCCGCCCGGCGGCCGGCACGTAGTAATTCTTGAACGCCGCCAGGGCGCCGGCAGCGGCTATCATCTTTTCGGCCGCCCGCTCCAGATCGTAGGTCGTCACGCCGGCATGCACCATCTTTTTCAACTCTTCCAGGATCTGCCACACCAGCAGACCGCTGCGCCGCATTTTCTCCAGCTCGGCCGGCGTCTTTCGAATGATCATGACGGACTCAGGATCTTGACTAACTGGTCCGAAATTGTCTCCGCGGGCAGCGTCCCGTCCAGCTCGTGAATAACTTGCCCGCTGGCGCGGAAGAAATCGATCACCGGACGGGTCTGCCTCTCGTAGGTCAGAAGCCTCCCGCGGATCACTTCTTCGCGGTCGTCGGCGCGCGTGTCGAGCGGTGTCTGATCGAGGTCACACAAGTTATCTTGCCGAGGCGGGTGCCAGTGGATGTTATAAATCGCTCCGCACCGGGGACACGAACGGCGTCCTGTAATCCGCGGGATGAGCTCATTATAGCGAATCTGGATGCTGAACGCCATAATGGGCAACCCGTTGCCCTGCAGCATCGTCTGCAGCGCCTGGGCCTGCCCTGCCGTGCGCGGATAGCCGTCCAGCACGAAGCCGCGCCGGCTGTCCGGCTCCTGCAGCCGTTTCTCCACCAGCCGGTTCACCCATTCATCGGGGATCAACTCGCCGCGTTTCATAATCGAGCCCACCTTCTCGCCGAGCGGGGTGCCGGCGTTGACCTCGGCGCGGATCATGTCGCCGGTGGAGATCTGTGGGACCCCCATCCGCGAAGCGATCTTGCGCGCCTGCGTCCCTTTCCCTGCCCCCGGGGGGCCGAACAACACTACCGCCCCGACCGGCTTTGCCAAGCCCTTTTCCAGAGCCACTCCTCGTCCTTCCCAGTCAGAAACTGCTCCTTCGCCCGCGAATCCGGCCCGACTTGGGCGTGAACCCGTCGTAATGCCGCATGATCAACTGCGCCTCGATCTGGTTCACCGTGTCCATGGCCACCCCCACCACGATCAGCAGCGAAGTCCCCCCGAAATAGAAGTTCACGTTCAGCCCCTCCAGTATCAGGCGCGAAACGTGCTGATCGAAGAAGTTGCCCACCAGACCCGGCAGGTGATGCAGCCGGATGCCGCCGATCATGAAATCGGGGATTACCGACAGCAGCGCCAGGTACAATCCCCCGACCAGGGTGATCTTGGTCAGGATCTCGTTCATGTGCTCGGCGGTGCGTTTGCCCGGCCGGATGCCCGGGATGAAACCGCCGTACTTGCGCATGTTGTCGGCCACTTCGGTCGGGTTGAAGATGATCGAAACGTAGAAGAAGGCGAAAAGGACAATGCCTAGCACGTACAGCAGCACGTAGAGCGGCTCATCATAGCTAATGGATCGGAGCAAGCCGCTCAAATAGCGGTTGCCCCGCACCCAATCGATGTTGCCGAAGGTTTGTGGGAAGGTCAGCAGCGAGCTGGCGAAGATCACCGGGATCACCCCGCCGGCGTTTACCTTCATCGGCAGGTGCGTGGACTGGCCGCCCATCATCCGCCGGCCCACCACGCGCTTGGCGTATTGCACCGGGATGCGGCGCTCGCCCCGCTCCACCAGCACCACGAACGCCACCACGAACACCATCAGCACCAATATGAACAGCAGCGTCAGCGGGCTCCACTGCTTGGTGACGGCCACGTTCACGATCATGTTCTGGATCGCCCGGGGCAGGTTGACCACAATGCCGGCAAAAATGATCAGCGACATCCCGTTGCCGATGCCCCGCTCGGTGATCTGCTCGCCCAGCCACATGATGAAAGCCGTGCCGGTGGTGAGCGTCAGCATGGTCATCAGGATGAAGCCGGGGCCGGGACTCAGCACGAAATTGCCCTGACTCTTCATCAAGGTGAGGGCGATGCCGAACGACTGCACGGAGCTCAGACCGACCGTCAGGTAGCGGGTCCACTGGGTGATCTTGCGCCGGCCGAGCTCCCCTTCCTTCTGCAGCTTTTCGAGCGTCGGAATCACCACCGTCAGCAACTGGAGAATAATTGAGGCGGTGATGTAGGGCATGATGCCCAGCGCAAAGATGGTCAGCTTGCGGAACTGGCCGCCCGAGAACAGGTCCATGAAGCCGAAGAACGTCCCCGCGTTGCGCTCGAAGAACGCCTCCAGCGCCGCCGGATCGATGCCCGGCGTGGGAATATGCCCGCCCACGCGGTAAACGGCGAGCAGGCCCAGGGTGAACAGCACCCGCTTCCGCAGGTCCGGAATGCGGAAGATGTTGGCCATGCTTTCGAAAAGCTTGTTCATTTGGTCAAAACCTCGACCTTGCCGCCGGCGGCGGCGATCTTCTCGGCGGCGCTCTTGGAGAAGTGGTGGGCCGAGACCGTGATCGGGCGGGTGAGGGACCCCTCACCCAGGATTTTCACGCCATCCAGCCTCCGCCGGATGACCCCCAGCTCCAGCAGCCGCTCGGGTGTAAATTGATCGCCTTCCAGCTTCTCCAGCCGTTCCAGGTTCACCAGCGCGTAGTGCTTCTTGAAGATATTGGTAAAGCCGCGTTTGGGCATGCGGCGGTGCAGCGGCATCTGGCCGCCCTCGAAGCCGCGCTTCTGGCCGAAGCCGCTGACCGAGCGCTGGCCCTTGGTGCCGCGAGTCGACGTCTTGCCGTGCCCCGATCCCATCCCGCGACCGACCCGCTTGCGTGCGTGCTTCTGCCCTTTGGGAGGGTGCAGGGAACTCAGGTTCATCGGACCACCTCCACCAGATGGGGAATCTTGTGGATCATCCCCCAAGTGGACGGGTTGTCGGGCCGCTCCACGACCTGGTTCAGCTTGCGGAACCCCAACCCCTTCACCACCCGCTTGTGCTTCTCCGGGCAGCAAATCGGGCTGCGCTTCAGCCGGATCTTGATCATCGCATTTGCCATAGCTTCCTAGATCTTGTCGAGCGCCAGGCCCCGCAAGTCGGCCACCGCCTGCTTGTCGCGCAACTGCCGCAGCGCATCAAAGGTCGCCTTGACCACGTTGTGCGGATTGGTGGTGCCGATCGACTTGGTCAGCACGTTGGGAATCCCGGCCGCCTGAATCACCGCCCGCACCGGTCCGCCGGCGATGATCCCGGTGCCCTCGCGCGCCGGCTTGAGCAGCACTACGCCGCTGCCGAAGCGTCCCAATACCCGGTGCGGAATCGTGGTCCGCAGCGTGTTCACCTTGACCAGGTTCTTCTTCGCCGCCTCGATGCCTTTGCGAATGGCCGAGGGCACTTCCTTGGCCTTGCCGCTGCCGTAGCCGACGATCTTCTGGTCCGGGTCGCCCACCACCACCAGCGCCGAAAAGCTGAGGTTCTTGCCGCCCTTGACGACCTTCGTCACCCGGTTGATGGAGACCACCTGGTCTTTCAGGTTCAGCGTCGCGGGGTCAATCCTTTTCCCTTCGTGTTGAGGCATAGACTCTAGAACTCCAGACCTGCTTCCCGTGCTGCGTCCGCCAGGGCTTTGACCCGGCCGTGGTAGAGATAGCCGCCGCGGTCGAAGACGACCTTCGTAATGCCGGCCTTCTTCGCCCGCTCGGCCACCATCTTGCCGACCTGCTTGGCGCCGGCGACATTGCCGCCCGATTTCACGCCCGAGTCCTTCTCGCGCGAGTTCGCCGAGACCAGCGTCCGCCCGGCGTGATCTTCGATCACCTGGGCGTAAATATGATTCAGCGAGCGATAGATGCTCAGGCGCGGCCGCTCCGGGCCGCCCTGCAATCTCTTGCGGATCCGCAGATGAATCCGTCTTCGTAAATCGTTCCTCGAAACCTGGCGAATCATAAAAGAAGAGCCACTTTCCGCTATTTTTGTCTTTTGCTTTTGCCTTGCATTTCTGCCATTCCTACTTGGCTCCCGTCTTGCCGACCTTCTTCTTCAGCACTTCGCCGGTGTAGCGCACGCCCTTGTTCTTGTATGGATCCGGCGGCCGCAGGGTGCGGATGCTGGCTGCGATCTGCCCCACCACGCCCTTGTCGGCGCCCGAGACTACGATATGGGTCTGCTTCTCCACCGCGATGTTGATCCCATCGGGGATCAGCAGGTCGATCGCGTGGGAGTAGCCCAGAACGAACGTGACCACCCGCCCCTGGACGGTGGCGCGATACCCGATGCCCACGATGTCCAGCTCCTTGGAAAAGCCGCTGCTGACGCCGCTGACGGCGTTCTGCACCAGGCTTCGGGCCAGGCCATGCAGAGCCGCATCTTCGTCCCGATCCCGCAAGGCGAGCAGGGTCGAATCCTTCTGCTCGAAGCGGATGGCCGGCGGGACCTCGGTTCGCAGCTTGCCCTTGGGTCCCTCCACGTACACCGCTCCCGGCTCGATCTTTACCTTGACCCCCTGGGGGAGCGTAATCGGTTTGTTTCCTACTCGCGACATGGCACGGTCCCTACCAGACCTCGCAAAGGATCTCTCCGCCCACACGTTCCCGGTGGGCGGTGCGCCCCGTCATGACGCCCCGCGGCGTGGTCAGAATGTTGATGCCCATCCCGCCCAGCACCCGGGGGATCCCTTTCTGGCCGACGTAAACCCGGCGCCCGGGCCGCGACACCCGCTGGATGCGCGAGATGACCGGCTGATTGTCGGGGCTGTATTTCAGGTAGATCTTGATCGTCCGCTTCCCTTCCTCTTCGGCCACCTTGAAATTGGCGATATAGCCTTCTTCTTTCAAGATGCGGGCGATCTCCGCCTTCAGCTTGGAAGCCGGCACGTCCACCTTGGGATGGCGCGCCTGTAAGGCATTCCGCAGCCGAGTCAACATGTCGGCGATCGGATCAGTCATGTTCATAGAAAAGCTCTCAACGTTTAGCCATCAGCCGTCAGCTCCGAGCTATCAGCAGTCAGCCGTTAGCCTTCAGCAGCGTGGTGGCTGACAACTGACGGCTGATAGCTGAGGGCTGCTTCCCCGTCACCAGCTACTCTTCATGACTCCCGGAATCTCGCCCTGCAGCGCCAGGCTCCGGAAGCACAGCCGGCACAACTGAAACTTGCGCAGGAAGCCGCGGGGACGCCCGCACCTCCGGCAGCGGTTGCGCAGGCGCACCTTGAACTTCGGCTTCTTGCGCTCTTTGGCGATCTTGGCGGTTGTGGCCATTCAGTCAGTCCTCTTTAGCCACCCAGACACATTTGTCAACCGTGGCCATAAACACCTCTGCTAGCTGCGGAACGGCATGCCCATGCCCTTCAGCAGGGCCAGGCCTTCCGCGTCGTTGCGCGCCGTGGTGGAGATGGTGACGTTCATCCCCTTCGTCTTGTCCACCTTGGCGTAGTCGATCTCGGGGAAAATGAGCAGATCGCGAAGCCCCAGGGTGTAGTTGCCGCGCCCATCGAACGATTTGGCCGAAATGCCGCGAAAGTCGCGCACGCGGGGCAGGGCCACGTTCACCAGCCGGTCGAAAAACTCGTACATGTGCTCGCCGCGCAGCGTGACCGAGCAGCCGATCGGCATGCCCTGCCGCAGCTTGAACGCCGATATGGACTTCTTGGCCTTGTTCACGATCGGCCGCTGGCCGGCGATCTGGCCTAGCTCCTGCACCGCGGCGTCCATCAGACGGGCGTTCTGCGTGGCTTCTCCCAGTCCGATGTTGACCGTGATCTTGGCCAGGCGCGGGACGGCCATGGGGCTCGAATAGCCGAACTGCTTCTTCAGCGCCGGCGCCACCGTTTTCGCGTAAAGGGCTTTGAGTCGGGCTGCCATCTTATTTCCTGGGCTCACTTCCTGTCGAGCGGATTGCCGCATTTCCGGCAGACGCGCGTCTTGCGGCCGTCGGGCGCAACCTGGTGGGCGATGCGCACCGGCCCGCAACTGGGGCACACGATCATGACGTTGGAGATCGCGATCGGGGCTTCGCGCTCGGCGATGCCGCCCTTGATCTGCTTGGCCGGGTTGCGCCGCGTGTGCTTCTTGCTCATCATCACGTTCTCCACCAGCAACCGTCCCTTGTCCGGATCGACGCTCAGCACGCGCCCCTGCTTGCCCCGGTCCCGGCCGGCAATCACCTTCACCGTGTCGTTCTTCTTGATTTCGAGCGCCGCCACTACAGCACCTCCGGGGCGAGCGAAACGATCTTCATGAACTTTTTATCCCGCAGCTCGCGTGCCACCGGCCCGAACACGCGCGTGCCCACCGGCTCGCCCAGCTCGTTGATCAGTACGGCGGCGTTCGAGTCGAAGCGGATGTAGGTGCCGTCCTTGCGCCGCGTTTCCTTGCGAGTGCGCACGATCACCGCCCTCACCACGGTCCCCTTCTTGACGTTCGAATCCGGGGCGGCTTCTTTCACGCTGGCCGTGACCACGTCCCCCAACCCGGCGCGCAATCCGATATCGCCGCCCCGCGGCAGAATGCACGCCAGTTTTCGTGCGCCGGAGTTGTCGGCCACCTCCAGCCGTGTTCGCATGCCAATCATTCGAGTAACCCTCGACTAAGAAACCGAATGAAACCGCAGATGAACGCAGATAAACGCAGATAGGATTCTTGGTTTTTCATCTGTGTTTATCTGTGTTCATCTGTGGTTCCATTTCCCTAAACTTCATCCGGCTGGACCTTCACCTGGTCGGCCCGCCAGATCACTTCCACCAGCCGCCATCGCTTCAGTTTGCTGAGCGGCCGCGTCGACACGATCCGCACCCGGTCCCCCATCTTGGCCAAGCCCTTCTCGTCGTGGGCGTAAAACTTGTTCCGCTTGGTCACAACCCGGCGGTACAGGGGATGGGGTACCCGCCGGCTAACCTCCACCACCACCGTCTTGGCCATCTTCGTGGAAACGACCTGGCCTACCTTTTCGGCCCTCTTTTTTTGTTCCGCCATAACCATCCCGATTAGCCACAGAGGCACAGAGACACAGAGCAGAATCCTTTGGGGTTTCTCTGGGGCTCTGTGCCTCTGTAGCTAAGATTCCTCACTTTGCCAGTTCCCGGCGGCGCTGTTCGCCCAGCATCCGGGCGCGATCTTTCCTCAGCCCGCGATACTTTTTCACTCCGTCCGTCTGCCCCATGGACATCTGGAAGCGCAGCCGGAACAGCCTGTCCTTCGCCTCGCCCACCTGGTGGGCGAGCTCGCGATCGTCCAGCTCTCGAATCTTCTCGGCCTTCATCGCACCACCTCGACATGGCGCGCCACGAACTTGGTCGGGATCGGCAGCTTGTGGGAGGCGAGCGCCATCGCCTGCCGCGCCGTCTCCTCGCTGACGCCCTCCATCTCGAACAGAATCTTGCCCGGCCGCACCACCGCCACCCACTGTTCCGGAGCGCCCTTGCCTTTGCCCATGCGGGTTTCAGCCGGCTTTTTCGTGATCGGCTTATCGGGGAACAGCCGGATCCACACCTTGCCGCCGCGCTTGATGAATCGGGTCATAGCGACGCGCGACGCTTCGATCTGCCGGTCGGTGATCCAGCCCGGCTCCATGGCTTTCAGGCCGTAATCGCCGAACGACAGGTCCGAC
>JBGOUJ010000048.1:0-21643 GCA_041477005.1 Terriglobia bacterium
GCCGGCCTTTTCGGCGGCTTCGATCAAAGCGGCCATAGCGACGCGGCCGGCCCCGCGGCGGCGCCAGGGGCGGGCCACGTACAAGGATGTCTCGGCAATGCCGGCGTAGCACTCGCGAGGCCGGTAGGGGCTGGTCGCGGCAAAGGCGATGATCTCGCCGCCCTCTTCGACCACCACGATGGGGTGGACGCCGTCGAACCAGGCGCGCACATCCTCGGGCGATCGCGGGCGGGTTTCGAACGTCGCCACGCGGTCCTCGATTCCTTCGTTGTAGATGCGCGCGATCGCCTCGGCATCGGTGGCTGTGGCTGGACGCGCGGTCATGGCTCAAGCCCGATGGGGCTTCAGATCTCCAGGCGCCGGTGGGCAACTTCCTCGCTCAGCTCCTGGGTGGCACCCTGGGCGACGATGGAGCCCTTTTCCATAATGTAGTAAGAGTCGGCAAGCCGCCAGGCGAACTCCAGGTATTGCAGGAGCATCTCCTCGCTTAATGTTTGGTTACAATTCGGCCTTCGAGTCTACGGGCAAGACCCGGCCGTGTCCAATCGATAATTTCAATCGGGGCCCAAAGTTTTTTCGATCCGGCACAGCGCTTCGCGCGGCAGAGCGACGGCGGCGGTAGAATAAGCAGAGGATCATGGAGACTTCCGGCGGGCGCCCGACGGCAACCAAGATCGTGGTTGCCACCAGCGTGGCGCTCTCGTTCATCTCTTTCTGGCGCGCGGCGGCGGTCGTGTTGAGCGACCTGGCGTCGTCGGCGTTTTACGCCGGCGGCATCACCGAGCACGCCGTGGGCCAGGCGGCGCCCTGGTTCGTGCTGGGGGTGATGCTGTTTTCCTATGCCGTCCGCAACATTTACATAGAAAGCTCGGCGATGTTTGTGAGGGGCGGCGTGTACGTGGTGGTGCGGCACGCCCTGGGCGGCACCATGGCCAAGCTGTCGGTTTCGGCCCTGGTGTTCGACTACATCCTCACGGGCCCGATCAGTGCGGTGAGCGCCGGGCAGTACCTGACCGGCGTGTTGAACGAGCTGAGCGAGATCGTTCACTCTTCCTACCGCTTTGACGTGAACTGGACGTCGGTGGTATTCGCCGTGGCGGTGACGGTCTACTTCTGGCGCAAGAACATCCTGGGGATCCACGAGTCGACCGGGAAGGCGCTGCGCATCATGCAGATCACCACGGTGATGGCGGTGCTGCTGTTTCTGTGGTGCCCGCTGTCGATCTTTTTGCAGGGTAAGTTTCACCTGCCGCCGTGGCCTATACCGGCGAATCTGACATTCGCCCCGGACGCCTTAGGGTGGCTTACGGGCACGTCGCTGATTCGTATCGGCACGATCGCCTGCATGGTCGCCTTCGGCCATGCCATCCTGTCGATGAGCGGCTATGAAACCCTGGCGCAGGTGAATCGGGAGATCGCCCACCCGAAAGTGAAAAACCTGCGGCGAGCGGGGGCGGTGATCTTCGCTTACAGCCTGCTGTTTACGTCGTCGGTGCCGTTCTTCGGGTACATGCTGGTGCCCGACAACGTGCGGCCGAAATATCTGAACAACCTGATCGGCGGGATCGCTACGTACCTGAGCGGGCCGCCAGCCCTCACGCTGGGGTTCCACGTTTTCGTGGTGGTGGTGGGGGTACTGATTCTGGCCGGGGCGGTGAACACGGCGTTCATCGGGGCCAACGGCGTGCTGAACCGGGTGGCGGAAGACGGCGTGCTGACCGACTGGTTCCGCAAGCCCCATCCGAAGTACGGAACGACGCACTACCTGATCAATATCGTGCTGGTGTGCCAGCTTTTCACCATCATCGCCACACGGGGGAATCTCTACCTGCTGGGCGAGGCGTACGCGTTCGGGGTGGTGTGGAGCTTCTTCACCAAGGCGCTGGGAACGCTGGTGCTGCGCTACAAGGAGCCGGGGAAGCGGGAGTGGAAGTTCCCGCTGAATTTCAACATCGGGTCGGTGGAGATTCCGGTCGGGCTAGGGCTGACGACGCTCGCGCTGCTCGTGATCGCGCTTTCCAACCTGCTCACCAAGCAGGTGGCCACCATCTCGGGCTGTCTGTTTACTCTGGCCTTTTACCTGCTCTTCACGATTTCCGAAAAGATCAACCAGCGCAAGGCTCACCTGGAAAAGGGCCTGGAGATGTTCCGGCTGGACCACGAGCCCGAGGTAAACCCGGAGGTCGTGAACACGCGGCCGGGCTGCGTGGTGGTGGCCGTGCGGGGCAATACGCTCGACCACCTGCAGAGGACTCTGGCCAAAACGAACCTGCGCAAGCACGACATCGTGGTGCTGTCGGTGCGGCCGATCAGCCCGGCGGGCTCGGGCGAGCACAACCTGGAGGACGAGCAAATCTTCGGCAAGTACGAAACAGAACTGTTCACGCGCGTGGTCTCGCTCGCTGAGAAAGCGGGAAAAACCGTGGAGCTGGTGGTAGTGCCGGCGGTCAACCCGTTCGACGCCATGGTGCAGACGGCGGCCAAGCTGCAGGCGTCGCGGCTGGTGACGGGCCGCTCGGCGAAGATGTCCGCGGACGAGCTGGCTCAGGCGATCGGCGAGGCCTGGGAGCGGCTGCCGCAACCGCGGCCGGCATTTTCGCTGGAGATTTCCTACCCCGGGGAAGAGCCGCGCTATTACAACCTCGGCCCCCATCCGCCGCGCCTGTGGCCGGAGGATCTCGATTTGGTGCACCGCCTGTGGCTGAAACTCAGCCGCGACGGCTTCGGCTCGCGGCTGCACCATCGCGATGTCGTGGGCGTGGCCTTGCGGCGGCTGGAGCGGGACCTGGAGAACGAGCGGCGGGACGAAGTGCTGGGTGATTTCGACCGGGAAGTGCGGAAGAATTGAAGGGGGGAGGCCGACGGCTCGGGAATGGGTCTTTAACTTCAGCATCGCAGCGCGTCAGCAGGGTTCACGCGGGTGGCGCGGACCGATGGCACGTAGGCGGCGAAGAGGGCGACAGCGCTGAGCAAGAGAGCAACCAGTGCGAGCACGGCCGGGTCCCAGGTTTGAACGCCGAAGATCATACTGACGGGTCAGGTCGGCGGGCGGCTCCGCGCGCTGCGGCTGACTGCGGGAGAGGCGTTTCCGTTCAATAAGGCTGTGACCTCTTCCAACCGCCGAGAACGCAGAGTAAGGGACCGCAAATTTCGAAACAGTCCTGCTTCCCTAAGATTGATTCACTGGTAAGAAACGGCGGATGCCTTGGTCGTAGACCAAGCCGCCGATCAGGCCGCCGGCCAGGGGGCCAACAATGGGCACCCAGAAGACCGGCGGGCCGCTGGTCAGGCCGTTGTTTTGGAAGCCCGCCACGACCGTCCACAGGCGGGGGCCGAAGTCGCGGGCGGGGTTGATGGCGTAGCCGTGCATGCCGCCGAACGACATGCCGATTGCCACGACGATCAGGCCGATCACCAACGGGCCGAGGTTGGCGACGGGCAACTGATTCCGGGGGTCGATCACCGCAAAGATCAGCAGCACCAGCAGCGCCGTGCCGAGGGTCTGATCGAACAGCCCGGCCGAGAGGAGCTCGGGGAAGGCGGGGAAGGTCGTGAAGATCCCGGCGGTGTGATCGAGCAGGGGGTCGGCACGGTGGAAGGCGGGCCGGTAGTTCCAATATACGAGGGCCGCGCCGGCGAAGGCGCCGGCGATCTGGGCCAGGCTGTAGGGGATAACTTTTTTCCAGGGGAAATCGCGGAAGGCGGCCAGGGCCAGCGTGACGGCGGGGTTCAAATGCGCGCCGGAGATGCCGCCGGCTACGTAGATGCCCATGGTGACGGCCAGTCCCCAGCCGAAAGTGATGTTCGTGTAGCCGCCCTTCACGATCTCGCCGGGCAGGCCGGAGCCGAACAGCACCACCATGGCGACCACGCCATTGCCGAACAGAATCAGGACCATGGTCCCGAGGAACTCGGCCAGTAACTCGCCCCAAAGACTTTCCCGTTTCATGCGACCTCCCTTTGCCGCAGCCGATCCAGGGCTACGGCTGAGACGATAATGCCACCAGTCAGAACATCCTGCACCCAGTTCGGGACACCCTTCATGCTGAGGCCGCTGCGGATGACGGTCATCAGCAAGGCGCCGGCGAGGGAGCCGGCGACGCTTCCCTGCCCGCCCGAGAGGCTGCCGCCGCCGATCACCACCGCCGCGATGATATCCAGCTCCAGGCCCTTGGCGGCGGTGGGGTCGCCGACCGTAAGCCGGCTGAACTGCATCAGGCCGGCAAAGCCGGTGAGCAGACCACCCAGTAGGTAGACATAGATCTTGATCCTCCGGACCCGGACGCCGCACAGGCGGGCGGTCTGCTCGTTGGAGCCGATGGCGAAAGCGTATTGGCCGAGCACGGTGCGGCCGAGCAGCAGCGAGACCAGGATCGCCAGCAGGAGCGTCAGCCAGACGCCCGGCGCCACCAGCAGCCACGGCGGAGACGGAAACTTGGTGAGCAGGTCATTCAGCCAGGTTATGGGGGCGTCGATTTTCTGCTCGTGGGCGAGGCCGGTGGCGGCGCCGCGAAAAACGAGCAGCGTGCCGAGGGTGATGATGAACGGCACCAGGCCGAGGCGGGTGATCAGCAGGCCGTTGAAGGCGCCACAGAGACCGCCGACGGCGATGCCGGCCAGGGCGGCCCAGAGGGGCGCGGCGCCGGCTTCGAGCAGCCGGGCGATGATGACGGTCGAGAGGGCGATCATCGAGCCGACGCTCAGGTCGATGCCGCCGGACAGGATAATCCAGGTCATGCCGAGGGCGCCGGAAGCGACGATCACGCTCTGGGTGAGCATGGTGACCTGGTTGTAGCGGGAGTAGAACGGAGCGCCGGCCCAGAGGGAAAAGAGCAGAAACACGGCGGCGAGGCCGAGCAGGGAACCGAGGGAGGAGAGACCGAGGGAGGAGAGAGGGGGGGAGGAGGGACCGGGAGAGGAGGGATGCGGAGACGGGGGGACGGGCGGCGTCACTGAGATGCCCCCAGGGCGGCGGTGAGGAGGCTGTGCTGGGTCCAGGTTTCGGCGGGGGCCTTTTCGCCGAGGCGGCCGCGACACATCACGGCAATCGTGTCGCAGATGCCCAGCAGCTCCGGCAGGTAGGAGCTGACGAACAGGATTGCTTTGCCCGCTTGGGCCAGCTTGCCGATGAGCTCATAGATCTGGGCTTTGCTGCCGACGTCGATGCCGCGGGTCGGCTCATCGAGCAGCAGCACGTCGCAATCGTGGTGGAGCAGCCGGGCCAGGGCCACCTTTTGCTGGTTTCCGCCGGAAAGCCCGGCCACCGGTGCGGCGGGACCGGGGGCGCGGATCGAGAGCTTTTCCATCCAGGCGGCGGCAGCACGGAGGCGCGCGCCGCGGTCGAGCCAGCCGTAGCGCGAATAGGGCTTGAGGTTGGACAGGGTGAGGTTGTCGACCAGCGACAAGGATTGCGCCAGGCCTTCGCCTTTGCGGTCTTCGCTCAACAGACCGACGCCTTGCGCCAGCCGCTCGGGAGGCGGCGCGGGGCCGGAGAATCGGGCGATCTTCACCGACCCGCCCCGCACGGGCAGCAGGCCGAAGATAGCGCGGAGCAACTCGGTGCGGCCCGAGCCGATCAGGCCGGCCACGCCGAGGATCTCGCCGCGGCGGAGGACCAAGCTGGCCGATTCGACGCCTGGGGCGGCCAGGCCCTCCAGCTCGAGCAAGGGGTCACCGGTGGCGTGCGGCAGCCGCGGGAACATTTCCGTCAGGCGGCGGCCGACCATCATTTCGATGATCCCGCTCTGCTCCGCCTCGCCGATTCGCCCGCCGCCGACCGAGCGGCCGTCGCGGAGGACCGTGAAACGGTCGGCGATCCGCCCGACCTCTTCCAGAAAATGGCTGATATATATGACCGAGACGCCGCGCTCGCGCAGCCGGCCGATCACCTGGAACAGCCGCTCCACATCGGCCGCCGGCAGGCTGCTGGTCGGCTCGTCCAGCACCACCACCCGCGCGTCGAGCACCAGCGCGCGGGCCAGCTCGACGAGCTGCTGGGCGCCGACGCTCAAGCGCGAAACCGGAACGTGGAGGGCGATTTCGCGGTGGCCCAGCGCGTCGAGGGAGCGGCGGGCCGATTCTTCGAGCCGGCGGCGTCCGATCCAGCCACGCCTGGCCGGCTCGACCCCGAGCAGGATGTTGTTGGCTACCGAAAGGTGCGGCGCCAGGGCCAGCTCCTGATAGACCATGACCACCCCGCGCCGGCGCGCTTCGAGCGGATCGGCCGGGGCGTAAGGCTCGCCGTCGAGCAGCATGCGGCCGGCGTCGGGCTGGTAGACGCCGCTGAGCACTTTCATTAAGGTGCTCTTCCCCGCCCCGTTTTCCCCGATCAACGCGTGCACCTCGCCGGCGGCGACCGACAGGTCCACCCCATCCAGGGCCGCGGTGGCGCCGAAGGCCTTGCGCAGGCCGGTCATTTCGATGCGGGGGGCGGGAGGCATCATGAAAACTGAAACCACAGATGAACGCAGATAAACACAGATTCGGAAATAGGTTTATCCGTGTTCATCTGTGTTCATCTGTGGTTTCATTTTCCCGATGGAGTCTGTGGTTCCATTCCTCAGTCGGCTCAGGTATTGCTCGATGGGGGGCGAGAGGAGGAGCTTGATCTCCGGCGAGTCCATGTTTTCCGGCGTCGCTACCGCCGCGCCGGTGTCGACGCGCTTCTCAATCGGGGCGTGGGGGTCGCGCAGATGGCGAACCAGCGTCTTGATGCCCAGCTCGCCCATACGGAACGGGTTCTGCAGGACCAGACCGTAAATCTGTTTTTCGCGCAGCGCGGCGATGAGCTTCTCGCTCGAATCGAAGCCGACGAACTTCACTTTGCCCGCCTTGCCAGCGTCGGTCAGGGCGCGGAGCATGCCGAAAGTCGTGGATTCGTTGGGACAGAAAATGCCGTCCACGCCGGGGAAACGGTTGAGCAGGTTTTCGCCGGTCTGGTAGGCGGTCTCGGTGGTGATGCCGCCGTATTGGTTGTCGCTGAGGATGCGGATGCCGGGGTGGTTGCGAATCTCGTCGAGGAAGCCCTGCTCGCGGCGCATGGTGCTCTCGGCCCCCACCATGACGCGCATTAGAATGATCGATCCCTTGCCGCCGAGCGTCTCAACCAACCGGCGGGCGCCGAGCTGGCCGCCCTTGTAGTTGTCGGTGGCGATAAAGCTGATCTGGTCGTCGCCGGCGAGACCCGAATCGACAATCACCGACGGGATGCCGGCGCGGCGGGCCTCGGCGATGGGCTTTTGCAGGCCTTTGCCGTCGAGCGGGGCGAGCACGATACCGTCCACGCGGCGGGAAACCATATCCTCGACCACGGCGATCTGCTGGGCGCGGTCATCTTCCTTCTGGGGGCCTTTCCAGACGATTTCGACCCCTTCCTCGCGGGCTGCTTTCACGGCGCCGGCGTGGATCGACTTCCAGTATTCGTGGGTGGTCCCCATGGGAATTACGGCGATGGTCAGCCGATGGGAGGCCTGGCGGCCCGTGCAACCGAATAGGGCGAGGAGTAGGAGCCACGCGAAACGGCGGAAGGGCATATGCGGAGCGATTGTAACGCAAAAGGGGAGGCGGGGCGGGCGACGGCGTGTAATCCGTGGTGCAGCGCGCTAGATAGGGATCCCTCTCCACCTCATGGAAAAAAGCAAGGCAAAAGGCAAAAATCGAGGAAGGGGGCATCTTTTTAGTGCCTGGCCCCGAGGGCCGGGCAGAGTGCCGCGCCGCGAAGCGGCGCATCCCTGATTCTTGACTTTTGCACTTTGCCTCTTGCCTTGCCGCAGAAAATTTAGTGATTTATTGATTTGGCGATTTGTAGATTGCCCCCCGAGCGAAGGAAAATCAACAAATCGAGAAATCAACAAATCATCAATGCAGCACCCGGATCCGGTGGTTCTCGCTGTCCCCGATGTAGATGACCCCGTGGCTGTCGACGAAGATGCCGTGGGGGCGGGCGAGCGAGCAGGAGCGGGGTGGGCCGTCGGGGCCGTCGGCGCGATGGCCGGCGCCGACGATGGTGTCGATGATCCCGGTCTTCAGATCGATGCGGCGGATGGTGTGGCTCTCGGTGTCGGCGATGAAGACGCCGCCATCGGGGGCGATCGAGATGCCCTTGGGGCCGTTGAGCAGCGCGTCGCGGGCCGGGCCGCCGTCGCCCGAATAGCCTTTAGCGCCTGTGCCGGCGAGGTGGTGAATGATCCGCTTCTGCATATCGATGCGGTAGACGGTGTTGCCTTCGCGCAAGACCAGGAACATGTCGCCCCGGCGGTCGAAGGCCATGGCGCGGGGGCCGTTGAGCGGCGCGCCGTCGAGCGAGGCGCCGTCGGGAGTGGGCTTGCCCTCGCCGGTGCCGGCAAACGTCTCGATCCGGCCGCTTTCGAGATTCACCCGGCGAATGCGGTGATTGCCTATATCGGCGATGTAGAGCCAGCCATCGGGACCGATGGCGATGCTGTGGGGCTGGCGCAACCGCGCTTGGCCGGCCGGGCCGCCATCGCCGGAAAAGCCGGGGGCGCCGGCGCCGGCGAGCGTGGAAATCACGTGCGTTTTCGCATCCACGCGGCGGATTACGTGGTTCTGCATCTCGTCGACGAACATGTTGCCGGCGCGATCGAAGCGGATTTCGTATGGCTGGTTCAGGGTCGCGGCCAGCGCCGGACCGCCGTCGCCCGAGTAGCCCGGCTTGCCCGTCCCGGCCACCGTCGAGAGTTTGTGGGTCTTCAGATCCAGGCGGCGGATAACGTGGTTATCGACCTCGCAGATGTA
Source organism: Terriglobia bacterium (assembly GCA_041477005.1). Lineage (GTDB taxonomy): Bacteria > Acidobacteriota > Terriglobia > Bryobacterales > JACQDG01 > JBGOUJ01. Next base: position 8,755 of record JBGOUJ010000048.1, read on the forward strand.
GAGGGCGCCGTCGGGGCCGATGGTGAGGCCGTAGGGATTGGCGAGGGCGCCGGAAGTCCCCGGGCCGCCGTCGCCCGAGTAGCCCGGCTTGCCGCCGCCGGCGATGGTCCTGACGTCAGCGGCCGCGAGCGGCGCGGAAGCGAGCAAAGCGGCGATGGTGAAACTCGCAAGGTAGCGCATAGGTATTGAAAACCGCTCAAAGGTAGCGGTTTCCGGTATACCATGTTTTCTAGCCCATGCTGCTAATTGGACCACCGGGGAGCGGAAAAACCCACCGCGTGCTCGAAGAGCTGGAAGCCTGCCTCGGCCGGAAGAAGCCGGCGATGCTGGTGACGCCCACGGCCAGCATGGCGGAGCACTTGCAACACCAACTAGCCCGGCGGGGGCTGGTCGTTTCGACGGCCGTCCTGCCTCTGGCCGACTACGCCGCGAGCTTCACGCCCCAGTATCGGGAATTATCGCCCGCGATGGAAACACTGCTGGTCGAGCGGGCGGTCGAGCAAGCCGCGCCTCCGGAGTTCGCCGCGGTGGCTGGTTACCCGGGATTCCACTCCAAACTGCTCGAGACGATGGCGGAGATCTGGGCCGCCGGGCGGGAGACGCCGCCGGCGAGCGAGGCCTTCGGGCGGGTGGTGCGAGAGTTCGAGAAGCTGCTGCGAGAGGCGGGGGCGGTGCATCGGGCGGAGCGGCTGCGGCTGGCCGCAGCGGAAGCGGCGCGGAGAAAGCTCGGCGTCGTGTTGTTCGACGGGTTCTTCAACTTCACTCCCGTCGAGCTGGAGTTGCTGCGGGCAGTGGCCGGCGCGGCGGAGAAGATCCTCGTCACCTTGCCCGCGAGCGGCGCTGAAGAAGCGCGGGAGGCGCTGGTCGGGATGGGGCTTGCGGAAACGCGGCTCGAGACCGTCTACCGCCATCCGCGGCAACCGGTGGTGGTGAGAGCAGCCTCGCCGGAGCGGGAGATCGAAGGCGTGGCCGGGCGCATCTGGAGCGACCGGCAGGCCACGGGGCGGCCGTTCCACGAATACGGATTGATCCTGCGGGCGCCGGAGGTGTACGGGCCGGTTGTAGAGACGGTCTTCGAGCGGTTCGGCATTCCCTTTCGATCGCGGCAGCCGCAGATGCTCGAGGCGCACAGCAGCATCCGGTTTCTGGCGGGGCTGCTGCGGCTGGCGGCCACCGGATTCGACGGGGCCGAAACGCTGGAAGTGCTGAAGCTGGCCGGGTCGGGGATCGGCTTGGCGGCGCAGATGGACCGCTACGAATTCGATCTGCGGGGCGAGCTGCCGAACCAGGGCCTGGATTTCTTGAAGCGGCGCGCGGTAAAGCTTCCGCTCGTCAAGGAGACGATCGAGCGGCTGGAAAAGCTGGAGGAATGGGCGGGTGAGAGCCGTACGCCGGAGAGCTGGGCGCGGGGCTGCGGGGAGCTGGCTCAAACTTACTTCCATCCGCCGGCGGTGGAAGACCGGGTCTCGCACGAAGCGGCCCTGGAGTGGAAAACGCTGGCTGCGGCGCTGGCGGCGTGGCCGCTGGCGGCCCAGGACGCGGCGGAGGCGCTGCGGCTGGGCGAGGTACGGAAGATCCGGCTCGAGGAATACCGAAAGACGCTGCAGGCGGTGCTGCGGCTGACGCCCCTGCGGACGCCGGATCGGCGGCGCAACGTAGTGCAGGTGCTGAGCGTTTACGAGGCGCGGCAGTGGGAGCTGCCCGTGGTGTTCGTCTGCGGGCTGGTAGAGAAGCAGTTCCCGCGCTACCACGCCCAGAATCTGTTCTTCCCCGATGCCCGGCGCCACGCGCTGCGGGCCAAGGGGTGGCGGCTCCGCACCAGCGCGGATCGCGACCGCGAAGAGCGCTTTCTGTTCGATCTGGCCATCACGCGAGCCACCGAGCAGGTCTACCTCACCTACCCCACGCACGACGAAACAGGGGCGGAAACGCTGGCGTCGTTCTTTCTCGAGCCGTGGCAGGCCGAGCCGGCCCGGCGGGTCCGCGCGAAGGAGCCGGCGCCCCAATGGCGGCCGGCGCGGCCGTACCTCGACGACCCCGAGCTGCACCGGGCCATCGAGCGAAAGCACCCGCGGTTCAGTCCGTCGTCGCTCGAACAGTACATCCAATGCCCGTTCCTGTTTTTCGCGGAGCGGACGCTACAGCTCAAAGGGCCGCCGCCGGCGCCCGAAGAGCGGGTGGACGCGTTGCTGAAGGGCACGATCGTCCATCGCGCAATCGCACGGTGGGCGGCGCAGGGCCCAGCGAGCGCCCCAGAGGGCGTCCCGGGGGGCCCAGAGGGCACCTCAGGGGGCGCTCCCGCGGGTACCCCAGGGGACACCCCAGCGGGCGCGGCAGTGGGATGCGCGGCGGGAGGTCCAGCGGGCGCCCCACTGAGCACGCCAGCGGACGCCCCAGCGGGGCCCTCGGCCGGCAGCCCGGAGAGCATCCTGGTGGGCACCCCACTGGGCACGCTGGCGGGCGCCCCAGCGGGGCCCTCGGCCGGCGGCCCGGTGAGCATCCTGGCGGGCGCCCAACTGGGCACACCGGCGGACGCCCGAGCGGGGCCCTCGGCCGGCAGCCCGGTGACCATCCTGGTGGGCGCCCCGCTGGGCACCCCAGGGGGGGCTCGAGGGGGACCTCCAGCGGGCAGGCCGGTGAGCACCGCAGCGGGCAGCCGCCCGGCGAGCACCCCAGGGGGCGCTGCACTGGGTCCCATCCGGCCGGTGTTTGAGGAGGTCTTCGATGAAGTGTGCCGGCAGGAGGGCATCCGGCTCAACTTCCGCGCCGAGGCCATGAAGATGGAGCTGCTGGCGGACCTGGAGCGCTTCGCCGAAGAGGAGCGCGCCCGGGGAGTCGCTCCGGGATTCCACGCCGGCAAGCCGGAGAGCGAGTTCGAGTTCATCGTGGAAGAGGGCGTCGAGCGGGCCTTTCGGATCCGGGGACGGATCGACCGCTACGAGATTTCCCCGCAAGGCGCGGCGCTGGTGGTCGATTACAAATATTCACCACGGGAACGGATCGAGCGGCTCGTCGAGGAGCACGAAGAGGGCGTGCGGCTGCAGGGGCCGCTGTATCTGCTGGCGATCGAGAAGCAGTGGGGTCTCGAGCCGGCCGGCATGATTTTCCACGGGCTGCGCAAAGAGACGACGCGCCGGGGCTGGTACGCCAAGGGGCTGGCGCCGCCCGATCCGGATCTCGAGGAGCGCAGTCGGGAGGAGGTGCGCGCTTTGTTGCAGCGCGCCGCCCAGCGGGTATTGGAAATCGTCGGGGAGATTCGCGCCGGCCGAATCGAGGTGGCGCCTAGAGACCGTCAGGTCTGCCGAGAGTATTGTCCATATCGCGACGTGTGCCGGGTGGACCTGTAGGCAGGATCTGATGCTTCCGTACCTGGGCCGCCGCCCAGCCCGGGCCGCTGCGGACGATTCGTCCGAGGAGGCGCAGATCCACGTCCAGGCTCTCCTCCGGCGACTCCGACATCCGGACGATCATCTCGATCTTGCGTCCGACAGCAAGCATCTGATCGGTGCGGAACAGGACCCCACCACTGCTGATATTAGTAGTTCGCCCCTGGAACCGGGGACCGCCTCGAACGTCCGTCAGTCGGAACTCGACCGGACGCTCGATCTCAAAGCGGATTGGACGCTCTGTCATAAGAATATCCGATAATCGCCTTAGATAGCTCCAAGCGACAATAGGTCTGCGGGTCCATTTTATGTTTGGTACGATGGTACCCGCAGTAAGGAGGGTTCTTGGGGTTTGTTTCTGTCCTGCATTCAGTGAGTTACGCGGGTGTGTGGCCCGGCCAGGTCTGCCTCACCCTGGAGCAGTTCCTCGATAAAGCCCTAGAACTGGGGTTTTCCGGGGTCATGCTGATGGCCAAGCGGCCGCAGCTTTCGGTGCTCGACTACGGGGAGCGGGCCCGGGCGCAACTGCGGGAGCGGATGGAGAAGACGGGGCTAAAATGCCACGTCATCGCGGGCTATAACAACTTCACCGCCGATCTGGAACATGGGGATGTGCCGCACCGCGAGATCCAGATCCAGCACGTCACGGAGCTGGCGCGAATGGCGCGGGACCTGGGGGCCGGGGTGGTTCGAATCTTTACCGGCTACGAGAGCCCTTCGTCCAGCTACACGGCGCTCTGGGGGGCCCTGGTGGAGTCGATTCGCGAGTGCTCGCAGAGGGCGGCGGAATATGGCGTGACGATCGGCGTGCAGAACCACCACGATCTGGCCGCCCACTACGAGAGCCAGTTCGACCTTGTGCAGGCCGTGGGCGAGCCGAACTGCAAAGCGATCTTCGACGCCTGGGCGCCCGCGCTGCATGGCACCGATATCATCCAGGCCGCCCAAAAAATGGCCCCGATCACCTGCCACACCACCGCCGCCGACTACCAGCTTCGGCCCCGTTTCCGGTATCAATCCCGAATCGTCAATTACGAGGCGCAGCCGGCCTGGGTGCAAGCCGTGCCGATGGGGGAAGGCTTCATCGATTACGCCGGGTTCCTGAGGGCGATGCGGCAGGCCGGCTACCGGGGCCCGGTGGCTTACGAGATGTGCTCGCCGCTCCTGGGCGGCGGGGCCATCGAGAACCTGGATTGCTACGCGCGGCGATTCCTGGAATTCCTGGCAAGAATCGAATGAAACCACAGATGCATCACAGATAATCGCAGATTCGGAAACGGGATTTATCTGTGTTCATCTGTGGTTCCCATTCGTTTTTCATTCCACGGGGACCCGGGTGCCCTTGCGCGAGCGCCGGCTCAGCGATTCGATCTGTGCGTCCAATAGGGCGCGGAGACCTAGCAGTACTTCCATGCTGGCGGTCTGGAAGTGGTCGAAGACCGGGCCGCTCAACCGGCCTTTCAGCACGCCGGCCGTGAGGGCGGTCAGACGGGGGCCGGCGCCGGCGCAGTAGCATTGGCCCCAAGGCGCTCCTCGGGAAGCCTGGGGGCGCGGAGGATTCGGGGGTTTGCGGTTCGCTTTTTTCATTTTCGGTTCTCCATCAGCTCAACAGTAAGGACTCCCTGTTCCAGCTTCGCTTTGCTGGGTTCGAAGGCTGCCATGTTCGTGGGCAGCCCCACGTGGCGGCGCACCGTGCCGATTTCCACCACCAAATCGTCACCTTTCTTGAACACGCTGACCTCCCCGGCCTCGGCGAAGGCCAGCCGGAGACGGACGCGGTAGCCGGCGCCGTTTTTCTCGAAACGATAGGGCGCCTCGGTGCGGCTGCGAGTGGCCGGGTCGATGTCGGGTTCCTGATAAAGAACCCGGGCGAGCTCGGTGAGGCGCGCCGTACCGAGCACTTCGTGGGCGAACAGCGGCACGCGGGCCACCGGCACCGGAGCGAAGTACTCCTCGATCTGCCCCAGTGTCTTCTGCTGCGAGCGCTGCCAGTCGCGGAAGTAGCGGTCCTGCACGGCCTCGGGAAGGACGCGGTTCACGATGATGCCGTCCACGGTCATGCCGTGAAGGGCGAAATAAACGAACGCACGTTGGGTCTCGCGAAGGACCATTTTTTCCGGGTTCGTCACCAGCCGGACGGTGGTGACGCGAGAGTCTCCCAGCAGCTCGCCGATGCCTTCCAGGCGATCGAACAGCAACTTGATGTTGCCGAAATAGCTGTCGGAAGGGAGCTTCACCGGCGAGACACGGTTCGCGACCGGCCGGACGGCCTTCAGCACCGTGCGCTCGAGGTGAAAAATGTTCTTCATGTACCACTCGAGCGTGGTGGGCATGCTGACGAAGCGTAGCGATTCGGCGGTTGGAGCGCAATCGACCACCACCACGTCGTATTCCCGGTTGCGGCGGTATTCGTTGACATACATTAGAGAGCTGACTTCTTCCATGCCCGGGAAGATGGCCAGCTCTTCGGCCTCTACTTCGCCGATGCCGGTGGCCTGGAGGACCGAAACGATGTACGACCAGATCTCCTGCCAATGGCGCTTGATCTCCTGCTGGATGTTGACTTCCTGGATGGCCAGCCGTTTGTTGATGGCCTGCGGCAAGCCGGTCGAGCCGGAGAAGAGGCTTTGGTCCAGATCGAAAGCGTCGGCGAGGGAGTGGGCCGGATCCACGCTCAGCACAAGCGTCCGATAGCCGCGGCGGGCCAGCTCCAGCCCGGTAGCGGCGGCGATCGAAGTTTTGCCCACGCCGCCCTTGCCGCTAAAGAGCAGAATCCTCATATAAAAATTATAGCGTGAATCGTTTTTCCAAGCCGTGACGGTACGGGGCGTCAAAGAATCAAACCGACCGGAAGATCTCGCGCAAAGGGGCAAAGAGCGCAAAGGAAACAAAGAAGCTTTTCTTGGCGTGCTTGACGTCTTTGCACGAGATCGGCACTTGGGGCGACCGCTTCCTTACGGTCGCGGCGCGAAAGCGGGATTGATCGAATTGAGCCATTTCCTGGTGTGGCGGCCAAGATGGGGCTCGGCGGCGAGACGGCGCAGGTCTTCCGGGGTATCTACGTCGTAGTGTTGCGGCAGATAGGCCGGCGGTTGGCCGCAGCGCTCCAGGGCGGCGGCAGTCTGTACCAGGGTGCGGGGGGAGGACCACTCGACGGCTTCGAACATCTGGAGGTGCGGGCGGCGGCAGCCGATGGCGTAGTAGCCGCCGTCTGCGGTCGGGCCGAGCAACGACGGTGATTGGAGGAGCAGGTCGGCCCACGGGGCGATGGTGGAGGAGGGCAGAGCGGGGCTGTCGCTGCCGAGGATGAGCAACGGTCCGAAGCCGGAGGCCTGCATCTGCTCAAAGCAGTGGAGCAGTCGCTCGCCGAGATCCGCTCCGTGCTGCAGGCGAAGGCGGGACCCGAGGGCGCCGCCGGCCAGCGCACGCCATGCGGCGTGGTCTCGGTCGGTGTAGAGAAACAATGCGGTCGCGGGGGCGAAGACGAGGAGCATCTCCCACATGTCGCGGACGAAGGCGCGATAGAGATCACAGACCTGCTCGGCCGAAAGGCGGCCGAGCAGGCGAGTCTTCACCAACCCGGGTATGGGGGCGCGGGCGAACAGGGCGATGGCGGGCTTCCTGGGCGGCTTCATGGAGCAGACAGGCAAGAAGGCCTGTCCTACGGTAAAATTAAAGATTAAACCCAGGAGGAACCTGCTGCATGACGAAGTCCAAGATAATCGCTGTAGCTGTGGCTCTTAGCTTGGCGGTGTCGCTTTCCTTCGCACAGAAATCCAAGAAGCCGAAGGGCGGCAAGACCGAGACTGCCAAGACGGCGGCGAAGGGGGACGCGGCCAAGGGTAAGGAGATTTTCGAGTCGAAATGCATCGTCTGCCACAACGCCGATAGCAAGGACAAGAAGATCGGCCCCGGGCTGCAAGGGGTGAAGGACGGCAAGCTGCCGAGCGGCAAGGACGCGACCCACGACAAGATCCTGGAGGTTGTCGACGCGGGCGGCGGCGGCATGCCCGCCTACAAAGAGCTGCTGACCGACGAAGAGAAGGAAGACGCCGTCGCCTACGTGTTGACGTTGTAGCGGGCGGGCGTTTGGCAGGTCGGCAGAGGCAAGCGACCGGGCGTGCGAGGCGGACGCCAGCCAGTCGAGCACCTACCGGGCCGGCCACCGAAAATCCATAGAAAGCTACGACCCTTGAAGCCGCGCGGAGAGGTAAGGCTCGCTCGGCGCCCGCAAGAAACGTCCCTGCCGCGCCACGCGCCGCACGAGTTGGTCAGGGGAGGTTGTAGCGGAAGCTGGTGTAGATCATGTGGGTGCGGCCGAAGCTTCCGGTCGTGCTGGTCTCCCAAAGCTTGCGGATCACGTAGGCATAATCCAAAGAGTAAGATAGATTGCTGAGACCTTCCCCGCGCCAGAAAGTGTGGCGGAAACCGACGGACGCCTGCGAGACCGCGCGGTTATCGAGCGTCGAGCCGAGGGGAGCGCCAAATCCGACGAAGGAGCCGTCCGGCATCCGGTAGACGGCGCGCTTCCCGTAGACCAATCCATAATAGCCGTACAAGTTGAGGTTGGGAGTGGCCTTGGCTTCGACTCCTTGCAGGGTGGAGTAGGTCGTGATGCGCACCAGCCGGCCGTCGGGCCGGACCACGACGTCGGGGACGAGGGCCTGGGCGTAGCGGCCGCCGCCGGCGGATGCAAGATTCTGGGTCACCAGATCGATTCGGGAACCGGCATGGATGACGCCGGCGACGCTGAAGCCGCCGCCGAGGGCACGGTCATCCCGGCCTCGAGAGATCGAATAGACCTGGAAGCTGCGTCCGATGGCGACCGCTTCGAGATGGGCAATGGACGTGTCGTAGGCAGCCTTGATCAGAAAGTCGGGGCGAATGTTGGATCCGGGGTTGGTGCGGCGGTCCAGGCCGACAACATCTTGAGGAACTTCGAGCGAATCGAGGACATTTTGCTCAGGGTTTTCGAGCGCCGCCGCCAGGTGCAGGCGCTTCCAATGGCGCGTCGCGCGAATCGTAGCCTGGCGGGTCCAGGCCAGGCCGACGGAATAGTTCGGATCCGGCAGCATCGTGTGCATGATTTCGTACGGCCTGGGGGAGATACCCACCCGGTTGGGAGCGAGCAGCGTCCAGGACTGACCGCCCAACAGCTCCCAGTGCTCGCCGCGAAACTGTGCCCAGTAGAGGCGCAGGCGGAGGGTGTGGGAGTTGCTGCCGGCAAAGACGTTGGGCTGGGCGTTGCCGAGGAAATCCATCTCGGCATAGGAAGTCACATCGCGCCCAGCCAAACGGGTATCCAGTTGCACGCTCAAGCGGGAGTGATTGGCGGCGCCGCGAAACTCGGCAAGACGGGCTTCCGGCGCCTGCTGGAGCGGGATGGAGCCGAAGGAGGTGGCGATGCCAGTGCCGGTGAAAGATGATCGGTAGACCGACGTGACATCGGCATAGCCGGAGATGTGCAAGCGCGTGGACGAGAGAGCGGTTTGTGCTGATGGAGAGGGTGTGCTTTCGGGCGGCGGCTCGGCGGCCGGTGAGGAGGCGGCTTGGGCACTCGCGTTCGAAGCGGGCGATACAGCAGGGGAGCCGGCGAAACCGGCCAGGCGGGCCACAAACTTCTCCAGAGCTGCGATGCGAGCATTCATTTGTTGCATCTGCACGGTTTGGGCGTCCAACTGCTGACGCAAGAGTGCGATGGTTCCCGCGTCCGGAGCCGCGGAAACGCTTCGGCTGACGAGCCAGCCGAGAAACAAAGTACGGATGATCCGCCCTGTGAGTCTCATGTGCCAACAGCTCCTGCTGTAGAGGTTTTGCAACACTCCTTTAATATAGCTGTAACCTTGCTGTAACAAACAGGAGGGGACCTTGGGGGCAGCGCAGTGTGGCAAAGACCGGAGGCTTATCCCACTTCCATGAAGTAGTAGCCGATCATGTGGCAGATGGTGAAGTGCGCTTCCTCGATGCGGCCCATGTGGGGAATGGGGACGTGGACGCTGAGCTGGGAGAGGGGGGCGAGCTGGCCGCCGTCGCGGCCGGAGAGGCCGATGCTGCAGCAGCCGATGGAGTTGGCGTATTCGACGGCGCGGAGGACATTGGGGGAGTTTCCGCTCCCGCTGATGGCGAGGAGGACGTCGCCCGAGGCGGCGAAGTTGCGGAGCTGCTCGACGAAGACCTGGTCATAGCCGATGTCGTTGGCGTAGGCGGTGATGGTGGGGAGCGAGTCGGTGAGGGCCATGATGCGGAAGCGGGTGGGGCGGCCGTAGCTGGCGCCCTTTACCATGTCGCAGACAAAGTGGGAGGCGGTGGAGGCGCTGCCGCCGTTGCCGCAGACGAAGATGCTGCGGCCTGCATCGCGGGCGCGGGCGAGGATGCGGATCGCCTCTTCGACCTTGTCGAGTGGAATCCCGTCAATTGCTTCCAGCAGCTTGCCGCGGTATTGTTCCGGAAAAGTCATTTCGTAGTCATTTTCCCGGGAGCCGCACCCTCACAGGCCCGAGCGGCGCCCGGGCTCGGAAACGAGAGCGAGCGCGCCCCAGAGAACCGAGTCGTCGCCGAGAGCGGCGGGCTGCACGTCGATTGTGACCGGGAGCGACGCCGGGATCTGGCGGCCGAGCTCGGCACGGAGGCCGGCAAACAACGGGTCGCCGGCCTTGCTCAAGCCGCCGCCGATCACGATGCGATCCGGGTTCAGCAGCATCAGGGCGGCGCGGAGGCCGCGAGCCAGATCCCGCGTGTAGCCGGCGCGAAAGGCCGCATCCTGTAGCAAGTCGGCGGCGGCGCGTCCGGTGCGGGCCTCGATGGCGCGGCCGGAGCAGAGCGCCTCGAAGCAGCCGCGGGCGCCGCAGGAGCACTCCGGGCCATCGGGGTCGAGCGGAATGTGACCCAGCTCACCGGCCAGTGAATCCGCCCCCCGGATTATCTTACCATCCAGCAGCAGGCCCGCCCCGATGCCGGTGGAGAGGGTGACGTAGAGGAGCGAGCGGGCGCCCCGGCCGGCGCCGGCGGTGTACTCGCCGAGGGCGCCGAGGTTGGCGTCGTTGTCCATGCGGCAGGGGACGCGGAGGGCCGCTTCGAGGGTCGAGGCGAGCGGGAAATTCTGCCAGCCGCCGACGTGCATGGAGCGGCCGACGCACTGGCGAGCGAAGTCCACCGGGCCGCCGAAACCGATGCCGCAGGCCGCTACGCCCGCCTCGATGCTCCATTCGCCGGCGAGCGTGGAGAGGCGCTCGACCATCCAGGAGCGGCCGCCGGCTACGTCGGTGGGATAGGTCTCCCGGCGAATCAGGCGGCGGTCGTCGAACAGCGCCAGGGAATGCTTGGTGCCGCCGATGTCGATGGCCAGGACATGTATCAATTCAGGCGCACCGCCGCCTTAGCCAGGATCTCTTCCGGGGCGGCGGTGCCGGTGCCCTTTTTCATGATGGTGATGCTGGAGACGAGGTTGCCAAAGCGGATGGCGGTGGGAAAATCGCCGCTGGCGCGAAGGGCCAGGGCCAGGCCGGCGGCGAAGCTGTCGCCGGCGCCGCAGATGTCCACCGGATGAGAAACATTTTCGGATGGAATCAAGTGCTCGGCGCGCTCATCGACCAGCAGAACGCCGCGGTTTCCCTGGGTGACGAGCAGGGGGCGACTGCCGATGGCGCCGCGCAGGCGCTGAAAATCAGTCTGGCCGAACAGGCGCCGGCAGGCGGCGACGGCCTCGTCGTTGTTGGGCTTGGCCACCACGTTACGGAAGCGCTCGATGCGGGCGCGGGAATCGGCGATGATCGCCTTGTGGGGGTAGCGCTCGGCCACATCGGAGATCAGGTCGCGGAGCCAGTCGGTAACCACGCCCCCGGCCTGGGTTTCGGCCTGGTCGGAGACCAGGATCACGTCAAACTCCTGGAAGTGGGCGTTGAAGTTGGCGATGAGCTGATTCTCGACGTCGGCCGGCAGGGGGCGGGTGTTGATGAAATCGCAGCGGGGCAAATCCTCGACGCCGGTCGCGGAGTTGAGGAGCTTGGTGTAAGTGAAGGTCTGGAGGCCGCGGGAGGCGACCAGGAGGTTGTGCTCGATGCGGCGCTCGGCCAGCGCCCGGCCGAGCTCGAAGCCGAAGCCATCCTGGCCGATGGCGCCGATGACCGAGACGCGGCCGGCGCCCAGAGCGACCAGGTTGCTGGCGATGGTGCCGCCGGCGCCGGGGGTGGTCTCGGTCGCGGTGATGCCGATGCGCGGGATGCCGGTTTCGCGCGAAGGCTCGGCGACGGAGGGATCGTAATCGCACCAGCGGTCGAGGCAGATATCGCCCACGACCAGGGCGCTGAAGCCGGAGAACTTGGCGATCAGGTCGGGGAGGTTCATTTGCCGGCCTCCGCCAGGATGGCCCGGCGCAGGGCCGGCAGAGTGGCGCGATGATCACCGCAGAAATAGAGGCTCTCGCCGCCGTCGGCCACCGTGCGCACCAGGATCGTCTTGTGGGGGCGGAAGTAGTAGCCGGGGTCCGATTTGGGCAGCTCGCGGTGGTAGTCGCCGGCGATGGGCACCAGATCGAACACGGCGGTGAGGAAATGACAGATCTGGCGGTCGCTCTGGTGGGCCACGTTGCGGACCATGGAGAGCGCCTTCAGGTAGACCTCGGGGCCCATGATGGCCGAGCCGAAGCTGAGCAGGACGCCGCCTTCGAGGCCGTCGACGGCACGGGTGAAGATGAGGAAGTCGCGATAGCTGGCCTTGCCGAGCGCGGCCCCGTCGCAGTTGGGGTGCTCGTGGATGATGTCGTAGCCGATGCCGACGTGGACCGTGGCGGGAACGCCGCGGCGATAGGCGGCGGCGAAGACGCTGACGTCCTTGTGGGGGAAATCGCTCCCGGCGATGCGGCGGCCGATGTTTTCACCGAGTCCCAGGTCGCAGCCGGCGGCTTCGCCGATCCAGTCGTTGAGCTCGCCGGTTTCCTGCCAGAGGCCGAACTCGCCGCTGCGGATGTAGCGGGCGACGCTCTCGGTCGAGGCGCCGATGCGGGCGAGCTCGTAATCATGAATGACGCCGGCCCCGTTGAAGGCGAGGTGGGTGAGCCAGCCGCCCTCGATCAGATCGATCAGGTGGCGGGAGACGCCGACCTTGAGGACGTGGGCTCCGAGCATCAGGATGCGGGCGGAGCCGTGGCGGCGGGCCTCGACCAGGCGGGCGGCGACGGTCGGGAGCTGCGGGTGATCGAAGGCCGGCTCGGCGGCCCCGAGCGGGAGCAGCGCGCTCAGGTCCATGTCGTGACGTCGCTCGGCCAGCGGCTTGATCAGCAGGCGGGAGCGGTCAAACGTGGGATAGCGCGAAGGCATCGGGCATTCGGGCCGTTCACTCTGGAAATAGGGCCGACATCAACTCATCGTAGCAATTGTAATTCGGAATGATCCAGTCGGCGCCGACGCCGGCCAGACGGCGGCGCTTGGTTTGATCGACGCGGACGCAGAGCGGCTCGTCGGTGGCCACGCCCACGGCGACGCCGCCGACTTCCTTGATGTTTTCAA
>JBGOUJ010000049.1:0-21625 GCA_041477005.1 Terriglobia bacterium
ACCGCGCCCGGCGGGGAAGGAACATCCACTGCGGGTCTGGAGCGGGAGACGGGGTTCGAACCCGCGACATCGACCTTGGCAAGGTCGCACTCTACCAGCTGAGTTACTCCCGCGTCCTCCAGTCTTGATTCTATCGACTGGCGCGAGCACGTGTCAACCCAAGGCGGAGCCGGGCCTCGGCCCGGCTCCGCCGATCGTGGATCGTAGATCGTGGGAAAACCTGGTTCGTTCCGGGCCCACGATCTACGGTCAGCTCCGCAGGTGTCAACCCAACTACGCAGGTGTCAACCCAAGGCGCAGCCGGGCCTCGGCCCGGCTGCGCCGATCGTGGATCGTAGATCGTGGGAAAACCTGGCCTGTTCCGGGCCCACGATCTACGGTCCACGATCTCCGTTCACCTACGACGACATTGCCGGCTTGCGCTCCGCGACCGCCTCGACCAGGCTCGCCTCGCGCAGGAACTTCGCCGCCTCCTCGGGCGGCGTGGGATTGATGTAGAATCCCGATCCCCACTCGAAGCCGGCCACCTTGGTCAGCTTCGGCATCACCTCGAAGTGCCAATGGTAGTAGTCCTGGGTATTCTCGTTGAGCGGCGAGGTGTGAAGCACGAAATTGTAGGGCGGGAACTCCAGCACCTGGTCGAGCTTCTGCAGCAGCCGCTTCAGCACCTTGGCCAGGTTCTCGAAGACGTGCGACTGCGAGTTCTCGAAGGACGACTCATGCTGCTTGGGCATGATCCAGGTCTCGAACGGGAAGCGCGGGGCGTAGGGAGAGAGCACCAGGAAATGATCGGTCTCCTGGATCACCCGCGCGCCCGAGGCCGCCTCCTGGCGGATGATGTCGCAGAAAATGCAGCGCTCTTTGAAGTTGTAATAAGTCTTGGCGCCCTCGACTTCTTCCCGCACGTAGATCGGCACCACCGGCAGCGCGATCAACTGGGAATGCGTGTGCTCGAGCGAAGCCCCGGCCGCCTCGCCGTGGTTCTTGAACATCAGGATGTAGCGGAAGCGCTTGTCCTTTTTCAGGTCGAGCATGCGGTCGCGGTAGGCCCAGAGCACGTCCTCGACGCGCTTTTCGGGCAACCCCGCGAGCGTCATCGCGTGGTCGGGCGTCTCGACAATCACCTCGTGCGCCCCCACGCCGTTCATTTTGTCGAACAGCCCTTCTCCCTGGCGCGCCAGCTCGCCCTCGATGCCCAGCGCGGGAAACTTGTTGGGTACCACGCGGAGCGACCAGCCCTTCTGGTTGGGTCCCTGGCCGTTCTGGCGCCAGCCCAGGATTTCCGGCGGCGTCTTGTCCTCGTTGCCCTCGCAGAACGGGCAGAATCGTCCCGGATGGATGGTCACCGGCTCGCGGAGGAAGTCACTGGGCCGCCGCGCGCGGTCGGTCGCGATAATAACCCACCGCCCCACAATTGGGTCTTTTCGTAATTCAGGCAATCTGGAAGTCCTCTGCTCCCTACCTTCCGCCGCGACCGGAAGTCACCGACCGCCGCGAAAAGGCGTCTTTATTTACTTCCACTTCAACCGGATCGCCGTCGATGACGCTCACCGTGTCGAAGCGCACGCAACTCCATTCGACGCCGGCCCTACGCAGATAATCGGCGGCAGCCCGGATTATGTTCTGCCTCTTGTGAGAATCGATGGCAGAATCGGGCGAGCCAAATTCGGCGCTCCCCCGGGTCTTAACTTCAACAAAGACCAGTTGTTCCCGGTCCCACCCGATGAGGTCTACCTCGCCCCGGCCGTCGCGGGTGCGATAGTTGCGGGCAACCACAGTATATCCGAGTTTTCTCAGATGTCCATAGGCCAGATCTTCTCCCCGCGCGCCCCGGAGCAGGTGGTCCGGCTTCGCGGCGCCACGGTCAAACAGCCGGAGCTTCACCCTTCAGCACCTCGAGCTCGAAAACGATAACCTTGCCTCGTACTAGAAAGCATAGATAGTGCTCCCAGAAGCGGCGGAAGACCAAGGACCGGTTCACCGCGAACTCGAACCCCAGCCACTTCCACAGGCGCAACATCTTAACCTGCACGCGCCGCTCCCGCATCCGCGCCCGGGTGTAATAGCCGAACCCACCGTTACGGTCCCCGAAATAGCGGAACGAGAAGCTGTTCAGGTGCCAGCGGTGGGTGGGATCGCAGAAGGAGCTGTAATCGGTGTAGTGCGGCGTCTCGACCACGATCCGGCCGCCCGGCCGGCTGAGCCGGTGCAGCTCCTCCATGGTGGCGATCACGTCGGCGACGTGCTCGATCACGTGGGTCACGCGGATCTGGTCGAACTGCCCGTCGCGAAACGGATAGGGCGCGTGATCGAGGTCGCAGATCACGTCGGCGGCGGTGTCCCGGTTGCGGTCGATGCCGATCGCGCCGGGATACTTGTTGATGCCGCAACCGACGTCCAGAATCATCGAGCGCGCCTGCCCTTCCGAGCCGCGAACGTGAGGGAGCGGTTGCCCGCTGCTCATAACTTCCCGATCACTTCTTCCAGCACGTCCAGCGCAAAGTCCGCCTGGTCGGCGTCGATCACCAGCGGCGGCATCAGCCGCAGGACGTTTTCCCCGGCGCCCAGCGTCAGCAGCCCCCGCTCGAAGGCCCTTTGGACAACCTGGTCGCGCAGCGCCGGGGCTTTCTGTTTGCTCTGCCGGTCGGTGACTAACTCGATACCGATCATCAGCCCCATCCCCCGGACGTCGCCCACCACGGGAAACCGCCGCGGCCACTCCGCGAGCCGGTCGAGCATGCGCCGGCCGATCCGGGCGGCGTTTTCAACCAGCCCCTCTTCGAGCAGCTCGATCGTGGCCATGGCGGCGGCGATCGCCACCGGATTACCGCCGAAGGTCGAAGCGTGCGCCCCCGGCCCCCAGCTCATGAACTCGGCCTTCGAGACGGCCACGCCGAGCGGCATGCCGCTCGCAATGCCCTTGGCCGTCGCCAGGACGTCCGGCTCGACCCCGGCATGCTGGCACGCCCACATCCTGCCCGTGCGACCCATGCCGCACTGCACTTCGTCAAACACGAGCGCGATGCCGTTTTGATCGGCGATGCGCCGCAGCTCCTGCAAGAACTTCGGCGGCGGCACGATGTACCCGCCCTCGCCCTGGATCGGCTCGACCACGATCGCCGCCACTTCCTGGGCCGGCACGATCGTGCGAAACAGCTCCCGCTCGATCACCGTGGCGCACTCGACCGCGCAGCTATCCGGCGTCTTGCCGTAGGCGCAACGGTAACAGTAGGCGTAAGGAACATGATATACGCCCGGGACCAGCGGTCCAAACCCTTTCCGCTGCACGGGCTTGCTCGCCGTCAGCGACAGCGACCCCATGGTGCGCCCGTGAAACGCTCCCAGGAACGCAATGAACTTGTCCCGCCCGGTGCGGTAGCGGGCCAGCTTCATCGCCGCCTCGATGGCCTCGGTCCCCGAATTACCGAAATAGACTTTCTTATTGTTGTCGCCCGGCGTGATTTGAGCGAGCTTTTCCGCAAGCTTTGCCAGCCCCTCGTAGTAAAAATCGGTCCCCGACATGTGAATCAGCTCGGCCGCTTGCCGGCGGATGGCCTCGACGACGCGCGGATGGCAGTGCCCGGTCGCCACCACCGCGATGCCGGCGCTCAAGTCGAGAAACCGGTTGCCGTCGACATCTTCGACAACGGCGCCCCGGCCGCGCCGCGCCACCAACGGATAGCTGCGGGTATAGGAAGGTGAGACGTACTGCGCGTCCAGCTCGAGCACGCGCCGCGCCTGCGGTCCCGGCACGGCCGTGGCCAGCATCGGAAAACGCTCGTCGGCGCTCGGGATCACGCCCTTCATAATGGCCTCCTGGAATTTGAATCGAAAGGATCCTCGCGGGTCCGGAGGACCTAGTCGACGCCAAAAAGGGCCGGGCGCGACTCTACGGGTTTGTTCAGACGGGGCATCGGCACCCCCCTGAGGGTTATTATTGCACGATTTGTTGACTTGTTACCCGTTGGCATACTTCCACCGGGTGCCTTCTTTCGTGTCCTCCAGAACCACCCCTTTGGTCCCGAGCTCCTGGCGGATCTGGTCGGCGCGGGTGAAGTTGCGGGCCTTGCGAGCCGCCAGCCGCTCGTCGATCGCCTGCTGGATCTGCTCGGGGGAGAGTCGCGCTTCTGCTCTGGCCTGGAGGACCTCAAAGATGCAGTCGAAGCGCGAGAGCACGTCGCGGGCGCCGGGCAAGTTGCCCGCCGGGAATTCCCCGGCGTCCATCAGCGTGTTCGCTTCGCGGATGTAGTCGAAGATGGCCGCGAGCGCCCGCGCCGTGTTCAGGTCATCGTCCATGCCGGCTTCGAACTGCCGGCGCGCCTCCAGGGCCATCTCGGTGATTCGCGGGTTCTCACCCGGCTCGAAGCGGTCCGTATCCAGTCGCAGCTTGAAATTGCGCAGCCGCTCGATGGCGGTGGCCGCCGACTTCAGCGCGTCGAAGGTGAAATTCAACTGTTTGCGATAGGGTACCGACGCCAGCAGGTAGCGCACGGCTTCGGGCGAGTAGCCCTTCTCGAGCACGTTCCGCAGGGTGTAGAAGTTGCCCAGCGATTTGGACATCTTCTGCCCTTCGATCAGCAGGAACTCGGCGTGCAGCCAGCAGCGCACAAACGGCTTGCCGGTCAGCGGCTCGGCCTGTGCGATCTCGTTCTCGTGGTGGGGAAAGACCAGGTCCACGCCGCCGGTGTGGAGGTCGAGCGTCTCTCCCAGGTATTTCATGGCCATCACGGAGCACTCGATGTGCCAGCCCGGCCGTCCGGGCCCGAACGGCGATTCCCAAAACGGCTCGCCCGGCTTGGCGGCTTTCCAAAGCACGAAGTCCCTCACGTCGGCCTTGTCGTACTCATCCACATCCACCCGCGCCCCGGGCCGGATGCCGCTCAAGTCGAGCCGCGAAAGCTTGCCGTATCCGGGAAAGCCGGAGATGCGATAGTAGACCGAGCCCTCGCTCTGGTAAGTCAGCCCCCGCTCCCCGAGCTTCTGAATGGCCACGATCATGTCGTCGACGTGATCGGTCGCCCGCACCATCCTCTCCGGCCGCTCCAGCCGCAGCTTGCGGGCATCCTCCTCGAGCGCCGCGATGTAGAAATCGGTGTACTCCCGCAGCGACTTCCCGGCCTTGTCCGCGCTGCGGATGATCTTGTCCTCGACGTCGGTGATGTTCATCACATGGTCCAGCCGGTAGCCGCCATAACGCAGATAGCGGCGCAGCACGTCCTGAAACACGTAAGTCCGGAAGTTGCCGACGTGGGCGTAATCATAGACCGTCGGCCCGCAGCTATAGATGCGGACCGTGTTTCCGTCGAGCGGCTGAAACGGCTCCAGGCGATTGCTTAGGGTATTGAAAAGTTGTAATGCCATGCAAGATTATCGGGTAAATACGATGTTAACACGCCTCCGGCCCCGAACTGCTAACCCCTGGCCCCTATCATGTCCATATGCAAAAACAATGTGCCGCCGCTTGACCCGCCCCCCCGTTGTTGTCTAGACTGTTGGTTTGGACGGTGTTGGTGTGTGCGCATGAAGCGGAATCGCCAACTGGAAATGAGGAAGTCGCGGAAGGGGGCCGAAGTTCCGGCCCGGCCGTGCTCGAGTCGCGCCGCGCGTCCTCGACCCGCCGAGCTTCCTTCCGTTCCCGCCGCCCCCGCCCCCACCGCTCCGAAATCCATCGCGATCATCCGAATTAGCAGCTCCCTCATTATTGTGGTCGGTGTATCCGGCCCCGGATGAGGCCTGCTCGGAACGATGTTCCAGAGGCTGCCAACCGGGGCGAGAAAAGGAACCCCGGGGCGGCCTTTTTTATTTGTGGGATCGTAGAACGTGGATCGTGGGCCCGAGCGGGTTTTCCCACGATCCACGATCCAGCGAGCGGAGCGAGCTTATGTTAATGACCGGCGCAAGACTGGTTCTAGAAGTCCTTGCTAAAGAGGGCTGCGAAGTGGTGTTCGGCTATCCGGGCGGGGCCAATATGCCGATCTACGACGCCCTCTACGATCACCCCATCCGCCACATCCTGATGCGGCACGAAGAGAACGCCTGCTTTGCCGCCGAAGGCTACGCGCGCTCGACGGGCAGAGTCGGCGTGTGCTTCGCGACCTCCGGCCCCGGCGCTACCAACCTGGTCACCGGCCTGGTCGACTCGATGATGGATTCGATCCCCGTGGTGGCCATCACCGGCCAGGTGCCCAAGCACCTGATCGGCCGCGACGCCTTTCAGGAAGCCGACGTCTTCGGCATCACCCGCTCCTGCACCAAACACAACTACCTGGTCAAGGACATCGGCGAGCTGGTCCGCACCATCCATGAGGCTTTCTACATCGCTTCCACCGGCCGCCCCGGCCCGGTCCTGGTCGACATCACCAAGGACGTGCAGAACGCCAAGGCGGTCTACCATGCCCCGGGCCCGATCCACCTGCGGGGCTACAAGCCGAGCGTCGAAGGCCACACCGGGCAGATCAAGCGCGCCGCCAAGATGATCTGGGAGGCCGAGCGGCCCTACGTCTACGCCGGCGGCGGCATCGTAAACTCGGGCGCCTCGGCCGAGCTCGACGAGCTGGCCTGCCTGCTCGAAGCCCCGGTGGCCGAAACCCTGATGGGCCTCGGCTCCTTGCCGAGCGAGCATCCCTACTGCATCAACATGCTCGGCATGCACGGCAGCTACGCCGCCAACATGGGCATCAGCAATGCTGACCTGCTGATCGCCCTGGGCGTCCGCTTCGACGACCGCGTGACCGGCCGCCTGGATGCTTTCGCCCGCCACGCCAAGGTACTGCACGTGGATATCGACCCGGCCGAGATCGGCAAGAACCGCCACCCGGACCTGCCCATCGTCGGCGACCTCAAGCAGGTGCTCACCAAGCTGAACCAGATGCTGGCCGAGACCAAGGACTCGGACGGCCGCGCCAAGGCCGAGTCGCGCCGCCGCTGGATGGAGCAGATCCACGAGTGGCAGCGCCAGCACCCCTTTTCGAGCGCCTATTCCGACACCGAGATCAAGCCGCAGTTCCTGGTGCGCGAGATCGACCGCATCTCCGGTGGCCAAGCCGTCGTCTGCTCCGACGTCGGCCAGCACCAGATGTGGGCGGCGCAATACGTGCGCTTCAACCGTCCCCGGCTGTGGATCAACTCGGGCGGCCTGGGGGCCATGGGCTTCGGCCTGCCCGCCGCGATCGGCGCCCAAATGGGCAACCCCGACAAGCTCGTCATAGCCCTGGTCGGCGACGGCGGCTTCCAGATGAGCATCCCCGAGCTCTCGACCATCGCGAGCTACGGCCTGCCCATCAAGATCGTCATCATGAACAACGGCTACCTGGGGATGGTCCGCCAGTGGCAGGAGCTGTTCTACAACCGCCGCTACTCCGCGGTCGAGTTGGACTGCTTCCCGGATTGCGAAAAGCTGGCCGCCGCCTTCGGCATGAAGGGCCGCACGGTCGACAAGCCCGACCGCCTGGCGGCGGCCTTGCAGGAGGCCGTCGAGGAGCCCGGCCCCTACCTGCTCAACGTGAAGGTGACGCCGGAGGAGAGCGTCTACCCGATGGTGCCCTCCGGCGGCGCCGTCAACGAGATGGTCCTCGGCGAGCCCCAGCCGGTAGACTTGAAAAGCGGATCGTAGATCGTGGAACGTGGATCGTAGGGAACCCTCGGCAGGGGGGGCCACGATCCGCAAAGCTATGCTGCAACTGATTTCATTATTGGTGGAAAACAAGCCCGGCGCCCTGATGCGCGTCACCGGCGTGCTGAGCGCCCGGGGCTACAACATCGAGAGCTTGACCGTCGCCCGGACGCTCGACCCGGAGCTGTCGCGCATGACCATCGTGGCGGAGGTCGAAAGCGCCATCCGGCCGCTGGTGATCAAGCAGATCCAGCGGCTCATCAACGTTGTCCAGGCCTTCGACCTGAGCGACTCGCAGGCGGTCTGCCGCGAGATGATGCTGGCCAAGGTGCAGGTGACCGACGAGATGAAGGCGACGTTTCTGAAGGAGGTCGAGATCTTCCGCGCCCGCGTGGTCGATGCCTCGCCGGGCGTCTATATTCTCGAAGCCTCCGGCGCCTCCGAGAAGCTCGACGCCTTCATCGAGATGCTGCGCACCTATGGTGACATCGAGCTGATCCGCT
Source organism: Terriglobia bacterium (assembly GCA_041477005.1). Taxonomy (GTDB): domain Bacteria; phylum Acidobacteriota; class Terriglobia; order Bryobacterales; family JACQDG01; genus JBGOUJ01. The sequence continues at coordinate 8,116 of JBGOUJ010000049.1, forward strand.
CCGGCGCCATGGCCCTGCCGCGCTCGACGAAAGAGAACCGCCAGGCGAAAGCGTTAAAGAAAGTGACGGCATGACTTTCATTCACCACAGCGAACACAGAGCGCACCGCGAAAAAACCGGTGGCCCCACCCGGCCGGCCCCCGTTCGGTTTCCTCGGCGCCCTCTGTGTCCTCTGTGGTGAATCAAGCCTTTGGAGACAACATGGCAAAAAGCTACTACGAAAAGGACGGCAATCTCAGTTACCTCGCAGGCCGCACGGTGGCCATCATCGGCTACGGCAGCCAGGGCCACGCCCACGCGCTGAACCTCCGCGACAGCGGGATCGACGTGGTGGTCGGCCTCTACAAAGGCAGTCCCTCCTGGTCCAAGGCCGAGACCGCCGGGCTGAAGGTCCTGACCGTAGACCAGGCTGCGGCCGCCGCCAACGTCATCATGATCCTGGTCTCGGACCATATCCAGGCCGGCCTCTATGAAAAGGAGATTGCGCCGCACCTCACCCCCGGCAAGACCCTGATGTTCGCCCACGGCTTCAACATCCACTTCCAGCAGATCGTCCCGCCGGCGGGAGTCGATGTTTCCATGGTTGCCCCGAAGGCCCCCGGCCATCGCGTCCGCGAGCTGTTCACCGAGAACGTCGGCGTTCCGGCCCTGGTGGCCATCCATCAGGACGCGTCGGGCGAAGCCCGCCAGCGCGCCCTGGCCTACGCCCTCGCCCTCGGCTGCCTGAAGGCCGGCGTCATCGAAACCACTTTCAAAGAGGAGACCGAAAGCGACCTGTTCGGCGAGCAGTGTGTGCTGTGCGGCGGGGTCTCCGAGCTGGTCCGCGCCTGCTTCGAGACCCTGGTCGCCGCCGGCTACCAGCCCGAGATCGCCTACTTCGAGTGTCTCCACGAGCTGAAGCTGATCGTGGACCTGATTTACGAGGGCGGCCTCTCCTACATGCGCTATTCGGTCAGCGACACGGCCGAGTTCGGCGATTACACGCGCGGCCCGCGAATCGTGAGCCCGGCCGTGCGCGAAGAGATGAAGAAAATTCTGAGCGAGATCCAGTCCGGCGCTTTTGCCAAGGAGTGGATCGACGAAAACAAGGCCGGCCGCAAGAAGTTCCTGGCCATGCGCGAAGCCGCCCGCAACCAGCCGATCGAGCAGGTCGGCGCCCGGCTACGCGAGATGATGACGTTCCTTAAGAGGAAAAAGGAAGCCGGCGTCCCGCAAGACCAGCCGGTGGCCGCCGGCCGCTAAAAGAATGAAACCACAGATGAACACAGATAAACACAGATCAAGACCCGATCCGAATCTGTGTTCATCTGTGTTCATCTGTGGTTGTTTTTCCGTGAGGCTTTATGCGAATACTGATCTACGACACCACCCTCCGTGACGGTTCGCAGGGGGAGACGATTTCCTTCTCGGTCGATGACAAGCTCATGATCGCGCGCAGGCTCGACGAGCTGGGCATCGACTACATCGAGGGCGGCTGGCCCGGCTCGAACCCGAAAGACAAGGAATTCTTCCGCCGCCTGGACGAGCTCGACCTCAAGCACGCCCGCCTGGCCGCCTTCGGCTCCACGCGGTATCCGAAGAACCACATCGAGACCGACCCCAACGTCCGCGCCCTGCTCGAAGCCGGCACGCCCGTGGTCACCATCTTCGGCAAGAGCTGGGACTTGCACACGCAGCGCGCCCTCGGCGTCACCGAAGAGGAAAACCTCGTTCTGATCTCCGAGACCGTCTCTTATCTGAAGCAGCACGGCAAAGAGGTGATCTACGACGCCGAGCACTTCTTCGACGGCTACACCGCGAACCCGTCCTTCGCCCTGCGCACGCTCGAAACCGCCAAGTCCGCCGGCGCCGACGCCCTGGTTCTGTGCGACACCAACGGCGGCTCCATCCCCACGCACCTGGTCGAGATCTTCGCCGAAGTGCGCAAGCGCTTCGACGGCGTGATCGGCATCCACACCCACAACGATTGCGATCTCGGAGCGGCCAACGCCCTAGCCGCCGTCGAGCAGGGCGCCACCCACGTCCAGGGCACCTTCAACGGCTACGGCGAGCGCTGCGGCAACGCCAACCTGTGCTCCATCATCCCGGTGCTCGAGCTGAAGCTCGGCCACACCACGATCGGCCCCGAGCGGCTGGCGCATCTGGCCGCCACCGCGGGCTTCATCGCCGAGCTCGCCAACCTCGCCCTGCGCAACGACGCGCCGTTTGTCGGCCGCAGCGCCTTCGCCCACAAGGGCGGCGTTCACGTCAGCGCCGTGCTCAAAGAGCCTTCCACTTACGAGCACATCCAGCCGGAGCTGGTGGGCAATCGCCGCCGCGTGCTGATCAGCGATCTCTCGGGCCGCAGCAACATCTTCTTCAAGCTGAAGGAAAAGGGGCTCAGCGACAAGCTCACCGACGCCGCCCGCCGCGAGCTGCTCGACCGCATCAAGCAGCTCGAATACGAAGGCTACGAGCTGGAAGCCGCCGAGGGGACTTTCGAGCTGCTGGTGCGCCAGACGCTCCACCCCGACCTGTTCTTCTTCGATCTCGAAAACTCCAAGGTCACCACCGAGCGCAAGGAAGACGGCAAGACCACTTCCACCGCCGCCATGACCATCCGCGCCAAAGACGGCCTGCACTCGGGCACCGCGACTTCCCACGGCCCCGTCCACGCCATGGACCTCTGCCTCCGCCGCTGCCTCTCCAAGCTCTATCCCCAGATCACCGACATCCGCCTGACCGACTACAAGGTCCGCGTGCTCGACTCCAAGCGCGGCACCGCGGCCCGCGTCCGCGTCCTGGTCGAGTGGACCGACCACAAGCGAAGCTGGACCACCGTCGGCGTCTCGGACAACGTGCTCGAAGCGAGCTGCAACGCCCTGCTCGATTCGGTCCGCCTGGAGCTGTTGCGCCTGGCCGAGCGCGACGAGTCGGTCGAAAAGGTGGTCGAAGACTACTGCTGGGGGGTGTAATTGCGGGCACGCGCCCACCGGCTGCTGCTGCTGGCCCTCTTCGCGCTCTGGGTCGCCTTCGCCTGGACGCCGCTCTCCCAGCAATTCTCCGCCTCTGAGCAATGGCAGGAACGGTTGGCCGACCGCTCCCTCTCCGAGCGCGCGGGCCTGATCGACTATCCCGCCTACATCGTGGCCGAGCAGGTGAAGCAGGTAACTCCGCCCGACGCCTGCATCCTGTTTCTGAGTTACACCGGCCCCGAGCACGTCAACTACTACAAGACTCGCTTTGACTATTACCTATATCCGCGCCGCGTGCGGATCTACGCCAACACCGGCGCCGAGGCTGAGAACTGCCCCTACCTGGCCGTCTTCCGCGACTCGCCGCGGAACCTGGCCGTCGAGGCTTTCGGCGGCGTCTGGAACGAAGACCAGTTGCGCCAGCGCCTGGCGCATCTCAAGAAGATCCACTCCGACCCTCACGTCGAGATCTACCGCCAGCGCCCATGATCGCCCTCGCCTTTGTGTTCACCTGCCTGGCCGGCTGGCTCGTGCTGCGGCCGTGGCTTCGCGCCGGGCCGGTGGTTTCGTTCTGCCTCGGCTTTACCGCCGGCGCCGCCGCACTGTCGCTGCAGTTGCTGCTCTATAATTTGGCCCATATCCCCTGGACCCGCCCGGCGGTCCTGGGACCGTGGTTTGCGCTGTTCGCAGCGTTCCTCTACCGCCGTCGCAGCGCCCTTCGTCCCGCGATGCCGAAATGGCAATGGCCCGGCTGGATCGAGTGGCCGGCCCTGATCTTCGCCTTCGTCGTCCTTGCCGTGTGGGTCCCCTACGAGCGGCTGATGCCCCTGAACGAGTGGGATGCCGTCATGCTCTGGATGTTCAAGGGCAAAGCCTTCTATATGGACGGCGGCGTGGCCCCCTACCTCCGCCGCGCCCACGAGTTCCTGGGCAACCCGGCTTACCCCTTGCTTGTACCCCTCTACGCGACATTCCTGTACCTCTGGACCGGCGAAGCCGCCGACCAGGCCGCCAAGTTCCTTTCCCCCTGCTTCTTCGCCTCGCTGGTCGCCGGCTTTTACTACCTGGTCCGCCGCTACGGGTCCCGTCCCGTGGCGGTCGTCTTCACCGCCATGCTGGTGGGCCTCTACGAGGTCGATTTCGTCGCCTTCCACTACGCCGGCTACGCCGACACGGCGGTAGCCGCCGCCATCCTGCTCGGCGCCGGCTTCCTCTACGCCTGGTACCGCGACGGCGAATACAGCGACTTCGCCCTGGCCGTCCTGTTCGCCTCAACCGGCGCCTGGACCAAAAATGAGGGTCAGTTCTTCCTCGGCGGCCTCGGCTTGTTGGCCGCCGGACGCCTCCTATGGAAGCGCCTCTGGAACTGGCGCTACTGGCTGACCCTGGTTGTGCTTCCCCCGCTAGCCGTAGCGCCCTGGGACCTGGCCCGCCGCCTCTACGGCGTCAAGCGCCCCGGCCAGCTTTCCGGCGAGATTGTCAAGACCAATATCACCAGCTACTGGCCCACCGTCAGCGCGATGATCCAGCACGCGTTCGCCCCTTCCCTGTTCAACCTGTCGTTCGCCTTCTGCCTGCTGGCGGTGTTGCTCCACCGCCGGGTCGGCTGGGGCGCCCTCGAAGCCCGCCGTTTCCTGCTACTGCCCCTCCTGGTCCTCTGGCAGCTCTGCGGCATAACCCTGGTCTACGTCACCGGCCCCGTCAGCCTCCAATGGATGATCGGCTCCTCGCTGGACCGAGTCCTCTCCCAGATCGCCCCGCTGGCGCTGCTGGCGCCCGCGCTCGCTTTCGCCGCCTACTACAGGGCGGCCGAGGAGCGCCGAGCCGCTCCACCGCCGCCAGCTCCCGCTAAGAAACGCCGGAAGGGATAGGTACGCAGCCTTACCAAAATCGCCCCCTTTTGTGGCCCCTTGGAAGACAATGAAACGATGTCACTAATCGACTGGATCCTCGGCAAACCCCTCGCCACCAGCGAAGAACGGGGAGAACAGATCGGCCCGGCCGCGGGCATCCCGATCTTCGGCCTCGATGCTCTCAGCTCCGCCGCCTACGGACCCGAGGCCGCGCTGACGCTGCTGATCCCGCTTGGAGTCCTGGGCGCCGCCTACCTCGTTCCCATCACCGCCAGCATTATCATCCTGCTGGCAATCGTCTATTTCTCCTACCGGCAGACGATCCAGGCCTACCCGACCGGCGGCGGATCCTACACCGTCGTCCGCCAGAACCTCGGCGCGTTTCCGGCGCTGCTCGCGGCGGCGGCCTTGCTGACCGACTATGTCCTCACCGCCGCGGTCGGCATCTCGGCGGGCGTGGGCGCCCTCAACTCGGCCGTTCCCAGCCTGCAGCCGCACACCCTGGCGCTCTGCCTCGTGATCCTGATCGTGGTCACCATCATCAACCTGCGCGGCGTGCGCGACTCCGGCCTCGTCTTCATGGCGCCGACCTATCTATTCATCGGATGCATGCTCGCGGTGCTCGTCATTGGTCTGCTCCGGACGCTGTTCAGCGGCGGTCATCCCGTGGCAGTAATGGCGCCCCCGAGGCTGCCGCCCGCCACCGAGGCCGTCACCCTCTGGCTCCTGCTCAAGGCCTTCTCGAGCGGCTGCACCGCCATGACCGGCGTCGAAGCCGTCAGCAACGGCGTAAAGGCCTTCCGCGAGCCCGTGGTCGAAACCGCCCGCCGCACGCTGACCATCATCATCGCCATCCTGATCGTGCTGCTGGCCGGCATCGCCTACCTGGTCCGCGCCTACAACATCGGCGCGACCGACCCCGGCCGGCCGGGCTACGAGAGCGTCCTCTCGCAACTGGTCGCCGCCGTAGCGGGCAAGGGCGGCTTCTATTACGTCACCATGGCGTCGATCCTTCTCGTCCTCTCGTTTTCCGCCAACACCGCTTTTGCCGACTTCCCCCGCCTTTGCCGGGCCATCGCCTCCGACGCCTACCTGCCGACATCCTTCGCCGTGCGCGGGCGGCGGCTCGTGTTCACCTCCGGCATCATCGTGCTGGCCGCGCTTTCCGCCGTGCTGCTGATCCTGTTCGGCGGCGTTACCGACCGCCTGATCCCCCTCTACGCGGTGGGCGCCTTCCTGGCGTTCACGATGTCGCAAACGGGCATGGTCGCGCATTGGAGGAAGCAGCGGAGCCCGGGCGCGACCCGCAGCATGTTAGTGAACGGTCTGGGCGCTTTCGTCACCGCCATCACGGTCCTCGTGGTTCTGGTGGCGAAGTTCGCGGAGGGCGCCTGGGTCACGGTGCTGCTCATCCCTGGAATGCTTGTGCTTATGAGGGCTATTCGCCGCCATTACCACCAGGTAGCACTCGAAATCGCCAGCCCTTCCCCGCTCGCGGTGAACGATCTTCGCCCGCCCCTCGTGGTCGTCCCCATTGAAATGTGGAGCCAAGTCTCGAAGAAAGGCCTGCGCCTCGCGTTCACCCTTTCGCCCGACATCCTCGCCCTGCACGTCACCGCCGAGGAAGAGACAGACTGGCTGAAAGACCAATGGGGAAAGCTCGTAGAAGGCCCGGCGCGCCGCGCGGGCCTGCGCCCGCCCGAGCTTGTTGTGCTCCCGTCGCCCTATCGCTTCCGGGTGACTCCCATCGTCAACTACATCCACGAGCTGGAAGCGAAGACTCCGGACCGCCAGATCGCGGTCCTCATCCCCGAGCTCATCGCGCGGCGCTGGTATCAATATTTCCTGCACCGCCAGCGGGGCGAGCTTCTTGCGGCGCGCCTGCTCCTCGCGGGCAGCCAGCGGATTGTGATTGTCAACGTACCCTGGTGTCTTGGCGTTGAGACCTCGAGCCGCGGCTCCCGGGAGGGCTGAGCCGGCGGAGCGCCGACGGTACACACCGATTCTGCCGATTCTGAGCGAGCATTCCCCTTCCGGTGTGCTACAATTGCTCCGTTTTCCAGGTATTTCCCGTGGTCAGAATCCTCGCGATCGCGCTCGTCGCTGGGCTGCCGCTCCTGGCTCAAACGCAACCGGCCCCGTCTAAGGAGCCGCCCGAAGAGGGCGTCCCGGTCACCGATAAACTGGTCGTAGAAAAATGCTCTCCCTGCCATAAGCCGGACGAGAAAGGCAATCTCACTCGCATCTCCTGGGAGCGAACCACTCCGGAAGGATGGGAGCAGGCGATCAAGCGGATGGTTCGGCTCAACGGCTTGCAGGTGACGCCCCAAGAAGCGCGGGCGATCGTCAAATACCTGAGCACCTACCACGGCCTGGCGCCAGAGGAAGCCAAGCCGGCCCTCTACCAGGTCGAGCGGCGGTTGCAGGACGAGACGGCGCCCAACGACGCGGTGCACGAGGCCTGCATGTCCTGCCACACCTGGGGCCGCGTCATATCGTGGCGGCGCTCGAAGGAAGAATGGGATCTGCTGGTCAAGATGCATCTCGGCTATTTTCCGCTGAGCGAGACGACCAGTTTCCGCCATCCTCCGCCGCCGCCCAATTCGCCCCCGCCCGCGCCGGGAACGGATAACCGCGACCCGGTGGATAAGGCGGTCGAGTACATCGCCAAAACCTTCCCGCTCCACACGCCGGAATGGGCGGCTTGGCGCGCCGAGATGCGCGCTCCCAAGCTGGCCGGAAGATGGCTCGTCACCGGCAGGCAACCGGGCCGCGGCCGCGTTTACGGCGAGATGGTGATCGAGCCGGGCGCCGCCGGCGACGAGTTCACGACCAACGCCAAGCTCTTCTACGTGAAGAACGGCAAAACGATGACCCGCTCCGGCCACGCCCTCGTCTATTCCAGCTTCGAGTGGCGCGGGCGCTCGCAAAGCCAGGACGCGGAAGACGCCAAGCAGGCGCGCGAGGTGATGCTGGTCTCGCGCGATCAGTCGCAGATCGAGGGGCGCTGGTTTTGGGGCGGCTACGACGAGTTCGGCATCGACGTGACGCTGCGCCGCGCCGGTAACGACCCGGTAGTGTTCGGCGTGGACCGCTTGGCGCTCCGGACCGGCTCCACCGGCGAGCGGCTGGAGATCTTCGGCGATAACTTTCCGGCGCGGCTGACGGCCGGCGACGTGGAGCTGGGGACCGGCGTCACCGTGAAGCGGATCGTCAGCCAGTCGGGCAACCGCATCACCATCGAGGCCGATGTCGCCAAGGATGCCGTCATCGGCAAGCGGGACGTGGCCGTGCGGCGCGCCGTAGCCACCGCCGCTTTCGCCGTTTACGACAAGGTGGACTACATCAAGGTCGCGCCGGATTGGGCCATGGCGCGCCTGGGCGGCGGCTCCGGCCATCCGAAGGGCTACCAGCAGTTCGAGGCCATCGCCTACAACCGCGGCCCCGACAACAAGCCGAACACGGCCGATGACGTGAGCCTGGGGCCGGTCGATGTCGAGTGGTCGCTCGAAGAGTTTTACGGCGTCTACGGCGACGACGACAAGGACTTTGTGGGGACCCTCAGCCCCACCGGCCTGTTCACGCCGGCGATCGAGGGCCCGAATCCGAAGCGAAAATATGGCCGCAACAACTACGGCGACGTGTGGGTGGTCGCCGCCTACAAACCGAAAGACGCCGCGCCCGATTCGAAGCCGCTAACCGGGAGAAGCTACATGGTGGTGACGATCCCGCTCTACGTTCGCTGGGACCAACCGGAGGTGGCAGAGTGAACGCTTTTCGCCTCGGGGAATTCCACCCCTTCGAAGGCAGCGGTCACAAGTATCTGTACCTGGTTCCCAGCGGCGCCATCTTCGAGCTGAACGACCTGGCTGGGCTGGCGATCGACCGGCTCGGCGCGGGCGAGCGCTCGCGGGAAGACTTGCTGGCCGACCTCACCGCCGCCGGCCACGTGGCTTCGGACGTCGAAGGAGTCCTGGAGGAGCTCTACCAGGCGCACGCCATCACCAACGGCAGCGGATGGGAACAGCCGATGGAGAAGGCGCCGCTGCCCTTCCCGCTGAGCACCCTGGTGCTGAACGTCACCAACCAGTGCAATCTCTCCTGTAAGTATTGCTACGAGTTCGGCGAGGACCGGCTGGCCAATCCCGAAGGCAAGGCCACTTACATGCCGGAGGAGACGGCGAGGGCGGCGGTCGATTACTTGCTGGCCAACTCGCCGGGACGCCGGGCGGTCCATTTGACGTTCTTCGGCGGCGAGACGCTGCTGAACTTCAAGGTGGTCCGCTCGACCATCGAATACGCCCGGGAAAAAGCCGCGGGGACCGGCAAGCTCGTCGACTTCAGCCTGACCACCAACGCCACGCTGCTTACCCCGCCGGTGATCGAGTACCTGGCCGAGAACCGGGTCGGCATCACCATCAGCATCGACGGCCCGAAGGAGATGAACGACCAGTTGCGCGTGTTCAAAAACGGCAAGGGCAGCTACGACCTCATCGCCCCGAAGATCAAGGAACTGCTGGCGCGTCACACGACGCGCCCCATCGGCGCGCGGGTCACGCTGACGTCGCAGGTGGTGGACGTGCTGAAAATCTTCCGCCACCTGACGCAGGACCTGGGCTTCCAGGAGGTGGGCTTCGCCCCGGTGACGACCTCGCCGGTGAGGCTTTACGCCATCGGCGGCGGCGGGCTGGACATCGTGCTGCATCAATTCCAGAAGCTCGCCGAGGAATACCTGCAGTGCGCCTTGCGCGACGAGCACCACGCCTTCTCGAACGTCACCGACACGCTGGCCGAGCTGCATAACGGCATCAGCAAGGCCCATCCGTGCGGAGCGGGCTTGGGACTGCTGGGCGTGGGGCCTTCCGGCGACATCGCGCCCTGCCACCGCTTCGTCGACGCCGACGACCACAAACTCGGGCACATCTCGACCGGCGTGGATCTTGCCAAGCAAGCGGATTTTCTGGATCGCGGCCACATCGGCCGGAAGATCGAGTGCCACACCTGCTGGGCGCGGCCGGTCTGCTCGGGCGGCTGTTACCACGAAGCCTTCGTCCGCTATGGCTCGACCGGCCATGCCAACCTGCACTACTGCGACTGGATTCGCGGCTGGACCGACGCCTGCCTGCGCGTCTACGGCGAGATCGCCGCGCAAAATCCGCGTTTTCTGACGCATTTCGATGAAGAAAGGAGTTCGGCCACATGAAACATCTCCGGGCAGTCAACCGCAAAGCCGCTCGGGTGGAAGAGTGGCTCGCCGGCGAGCACGGCGACGTCGTCGCCCTGCAGGGCGGAGGGCCGCAAAACAAGCCGCATTACCCGCCGGGCTGCTCGCTCGTTTTCTCGCCGGGCTGGGAGGTGGACTCGGCGGGCGGCACGGCGGGCCTCTGCGCGCCGGTCGAGCGCGATCTGTACGATTGTTATCTAAGCTGCTTCTGGCCGGCCCAGGTGCCCGACCACCTGAACAACTACCCCGACTGGGTCAGCAAGTGCGCCAGCGCCACCAAGGACTGGCGCAACATCGATCTGGTGTTTCCGTGATACGCAGACGAGAGTTCCTGGCGATGGCGGCGGCCGGCTTTGCCGGCCGGGCGCGGGCGGCCGGCGGCCGTACCATGCTCTATGTCGGGGCGCTGCCAGGCAAGGTCCTGGTGCTCGACGAGGCGGAGGAGAAAGTCGTCGAGCAGATCCCACTCCAGACCGGCGTTCCCCGCGGTTTGACTCTTTCGAACGACAAGAAGAAGATCTTCGTCACCTCGCAGACCCACAGCGGCATCGAGGTGATCGATCTGGCCACTCGCCGGGTGGTCAATCACTTCCAGCTCGACGAGGGGAATCGCCGGGTCTGGTTTCGCGGCGTGGCCGCCGATCCGCAGGACCGGCTGCTCTACACGATCCTGACCACGCGCGTGAAGCAGATCGACCGCTTCGAGATCGAAAAGCCGCAGTTCGCCGTGATCGACCTGGCGCAGCAGAAGGTCGTCAAGACGGTGGATTACCCGAAAGAGGAAGCGACGGCGTTTATGGGCGGCGGGCTGCGGGTCTCGCCGGATGGCAAGTACCTCTACCAGTTCCGGGAGAACGTGTTTATCTTCGACACCAGCGACTTCAAGCTGGTGGAGAAGATCGAGCTTTCGAAGCCATCGTATCCCGGGATGGAAAACATCAATCTGGGCTTCGGCGACGACCCCCACGACGAGCCGGGCATGCTCACGGCGCTGTTTCTTTCGACCGATCCGATCGTCCACCGCCGCGTCTTCGGCATCGCCACGTTCGACCTGACCAAGCGCACCTTCGAATTCACGCCGGTCGGTCCCTCGACCACCGGGATGTCCGGCCTGCGGCTTACTCCGGATCGCAAGACCGGCTACACGATGGCGTTCTATGACAGTCTCGGCAACCGGCGCGCCGAATTCTGGGTATTCGACATGACCACGCGGCGCCTGGTGAAACGCGTGGAATACCCAGGATTCCCCGGTTTCCGGTTCACCCTTTCGGGCAGCGGCGCCGCTATCTATATTTCCGGCTCGGCGCCCCTGGTGGAGGTCTACGCCGCCGCCACCCTGACCCTCAAGAAGACCCTCGACGTGAACGCCGACCTGACCACCGGCATGCTGGTTGTGCCCGGCTAAAGACCAGTGGCGCCGGACCCCGCTCCCACCCCTCAGCCGCCGAGCCTGCTCGCCCAGTATCGCCGTGCCCTGCGCTACACCACGCCGTACTGGCGGAGGCTGGTGTTGGTGGTCACGATCAGCCTGGCGGCGACGGTACTGGGCCTGGCCCAGCCTTACATTTCGAAGCTCCTGATCGACGAAGCCCTGCTGCGGCGCAACATGCGGGCGCTGGCCGCGGTGGCGGCGCTGATGGTCGCGATCACCGCGCTCAGTTTTCTGTTCAGCATCCTTTCCAGTTACCGCTACGTCCAGGTATCGGCCGAAGTGCTGTTCGATATGCGCCTGGCGCTCTATCGGCATCTCCAGGCGCTCTCGCCGCGCTTCTACGCGCGCGGGCGGCTCGGGGACATCGTCTCGCGCATCAACAACGACATCGCCGAGGTGCAGCGGATTTCGGCCGATACCATCCTGGCGCTGCTGGCTAACGCGGTGTTCCTGGCGGGCAGCGTGGCCATCATGCTCTGGCTCAACTGGCGGCTTTTCCTGCTGAGCGTGGCGCTGCTGCCGGTGAGCGTGGCCGCCCTGCGGCACTACCAGCGGCGGCTGGCCGGCCAGGTGAAGGGCTTGCGGGAGCGCAGCGCCGAGATCGGAAGCTTCCTGATCGAGACCCTGCAGGGTATGCGGCTGGTGGTAACCTCAAACGCCGAGGAGCACGAGGTGACGCGCTTCCGCGAGCGGAACCGCAGTTTCATCGACGCGATGCTCGCCATGCAGCTCACCTCCTATCTGGCCTCGGCCGCGCCGGGAACGATCCTGGCGCTCTCCACCGCCGCGCTGTTTCTCTACGGCGGCAAGCTGGTCATTGACGGGGCGATGACCGTGGGGACGCTGGTGGCCATCATGGCCTACCACTTACGGCTGCTCGGGCCGGTGCAGGGCCTGCTCGGCATCCACACCAACCTGGTCACCGGCGCGGTTTCCTTGGGCCGCGTCTTCGAGCTGCTCGATGCGCCGGCGGAAATCGGCGAGCGGGCCGACGCCATCCCGCTGGAAAATGTCCGTGGCGAAATCACCTTCGAAAATGTCGTCTTCCGGCACGATCGGGAGCCGGTGCTGGACGGCGTGACGTTTCGCGTCCCGGCGGGCAGCATCTGCGCGGTGGTCGGCCCGAGCGGCGTCGGCAAATCGACCATCGCCGACATGATCCTGCGGCTCTACGACCCGGACTCCGGCTCGATCCGGCTCGACGGACACGATCTGCGCGAGCTGCGCCCGGCCGATCTGCGCCGCGCGGTGACGCTGGTCGATCAAGCGCCCTACCTGTTCCACGCGAGTGTCCGGGAGAACATCGCCTACGCGCGGCCGGAAGCGACCGAGGAGGAGATCATCACCGCCGCGCGCGCCGCCGCGATCCACGATTTCCTCGCCGCGCTGCCCCAGGGCTACGACACGCTGGTGGGAGAGCGCGGCCTGACCCTCTCGGCCGGAGAGCGGCAGCGCATCGCCATCGCCCGCGCGCTGCTGCGCGATCCGAGGGTGCTGGTGCTCGACGAGCCGACGGCGGCGCTCGATCCCGCGAACGAGCAGAGCATCTCCCAGACATTGCGGGGCCTGATGCGCGGCCGGACGACGATCGTCATTACCCATCGATCGTCCCTGATGGAGATCGCCGACCAGGTGGTGGTTCTCGAAAAGGGGAAAGTGGTGGAGGCGGCGTGCCCCTCGAAGGCCTGACCGGCCGCGGCGTGCGCGTCGCCGTGATCGACAGCGGCGTCAACCCGGATCATCCTCACGTGGGAGGCGTGGCCGGCGGCGTCACGATCGGGCCGGGCGGCGAAACGGAAGCCTATCTCGACTATCTCGGCCACGGCACGGCGGTGACGGCGGCGATCCGCGAGAAGGCGCCGGAGGCGCTCCTCTACGCGGTGAAGGTCTTTGACCGCGCCCTCTCGACCAGCGTCGATATGCTCCTGGCGGCCATGGAATGGGCCATTGCCCGCGACATGCAGGTCGTGAATCTGAGTCTGGGCACGACCAAGCAGGAGCACCAGCCGCGTTTCGAGCGGGTGATGGCGCGTGCCGCGGCGGCGGG
>JBGOUJ010000050.1:0-21543 GCA_041477005.1 Terriglobia bacterium
ACCACAACCCTTGGGGTCACCTGAGCGAAGTGGATACCCATCATGCGCGTATTGTATCGATCGCACGGCGTTCTCGCCCCGCAGTGCGGCTAGTCTAGCTTAGCTAGGGCGTTGGCAACCTCTTGCCCCTTAGCCTCGATGATGTTCATGAGTTCCTCTGGTGTCCGCGCGTCCGCGACGGGCCGCTTGTGCATCGCCGCGCCGCACAGTGCCAACCATCGCTCTGTCAGACCACCTGTACAACCAGGCACTTGAGGTAGTGCGTTTCGGGGACGGTGAGCAGGATGGGGTGGTCCAGGGCCTGGGTCCGGCGGTCCAAGACGCGCAAGGGACGTCCGGCATCAAGGGCGGCTTCCGCCACCAGCCCCAGCAACTGGGCTTCGCTCAGGTGATAGGAGCAGGAGCAGGTGACCAGCACGCCATCGCGGTCGAGCAGCCGCAGCGCCCGCAGATTGATGTCCTTGTAGCCTCGGATGGCTTGGTCCACGTGCGCCCGCGACTTGGCAAAGGCCGGTGGATCGAGGATCACCGTCCCGAACTTGCGGCGGGCGGACGCATACTGGGTCAGCAGGTCGAAGACATCGGCCTGGCGGAACTCGATGTTCGCGATGGCGTTGCGGCCGGCGTTGCGGCGGGCCATTTCGAGGGCCTCGGCCGAGCTATCGACCGCCTCGACGCTCGGGCAAACCGCAGCCAGGTGGAGCGCGAAGCCGCCGGTATAGGTGAAGCAATCGAGGGCCGGGCCGTGAGCGAACCGGCGGGCGGCGAGGTAGTTCTCGCGCTGGTCCAGAAAAACGCCGGTCTTCTGTCCCGATAGCAGCCGCGCCGCCAGACGCAGGCCGTTGGTTTCAAACTCAATCTCCTCGGGGGCCTCACCGGCCAGGACAGATTTGAGGAGCGGCAATTCTTCCTTGGCCCGCACCGCAGCGTCGTTGCGCTCGACGATGGCGGCTGGTGAAAACAACGTTCCCAGCGCTTCGACGATCTGCCCCTTGGCGGCGTCCATGCCCTGGTCGAGGGTCTGGAGGACGAAATAGTCGCCGTAGCGGTCGATCACCAAGGCCGGCAGCAGATCGGCCTCGCCGTTCACCAGGCGGTAGGCGGTGGTGTCGGTGACCACCCTCCGCCGGTAGGCCGCCGCCCGCTCCAGGCGGCCGCGGAAGAACGCGGCGTCCACGGTCTCGGCGCGGCTCGAAAGGAGTCGGAGCGTAATCTGCGAGGTCGAGCTGTAGTGTGCTGTGCCCAGCAGCTCCCGCCGCGGCCCGACCACCCGCACCACGGCGCCGGGCGGCGCATCGTGCCGGTCGACCACGTCGCTCGAATAGATCCAGGGATGCCCGGCGGCCACGCGCTCGGCGGCCCGGCGGTTCACCTCGACTTCGGTCACATCGACGGCCATCTTCATAGTTTTTTCAGCAGCGCCCGCGCTTCGGCCAGCCGCGGAAAGGCTTTTTCGGCTTCCTTGAAATCGCGCGTGTGGACACACCGGCCGCGGCTGTGGTGCTCCACCGGATGGCGCAGATGCAACATCTCGTGAAAGACGATGTACTCGACCAGAAACCGGGGCACGCCGCTCCGGTCGAAGATCTTGCTGATGACGATAGCATTGTGCGCCGGATCGAAATGGCCGAGCATAGTTCGGGAGACGGAGCGGCTCCAGCCGAGCAGCGGGCGCGCCAGCAAGCCGCCGAAGAAGCGGCGGTTCAGATCTTCAAAGACTTCCTCCAGATCGTAGAACTCGCCGCGCGCCTCGCCCAGGTGCTTGCGCCCGCGAATTTGCCGCAGCAACAGCATCTTCCGGCGGACGTCGGGGCGGTTCAAAAAGAGGCGGTACCGGCGATTGTATTTCTCGGGAATCTGCTTGCGGTGGAGTTTCGAGAGCAGAATGAAGGCCAGCGCCTCGTGCACCGGGGCCGGCGCGCCCTCCAGCAGGTCCGACATTCGCACCCACACCGCGCCGTTGTCGTGGCGGATGAAGCTGTTCACGTTGGCGAACGGGCGGTACTCCACCGCGAAGGTGGGCGTTGGCGTCCGCGGTTTCAATTCGCGGAAGACGCGCCGGTAGATCTGCTCGACCGTCTCGAAGAACAGGGTGGTCTGTTCCATTCAGGGTGATACCCGATCATACTTCCCCTCTGGCGGGCAGGCAACCGTGGGCAGCTTGGGTCACTTGTCTGGAAAAGGCGAGAGGCAGGGCAACGGCGACAGGCAAAGCAAAACCAAGGCAAAAGGCAAAGTGCAAAAGGCAAAAATCGAGGGAGGGGGTATTTTTTAAAGTGCCCGGCCCGCGGGCCGGGCAGAGTGCCGCGCCGCGAAGCGGCGCATCCGCTACTTTTGCCTTTTGCACTTTGCCTTTTGCCTTGGTTTTGCTCCGAAAATCATTTTCATCCTCGGGGGTGAGGCGAAACGGCTCATGAGAGTTTCGTTCCTTTGCCGGTTGCCTTGGTTCTTGAATACGAGGCACGGGATTCCGAGCGCGCTGCACTATGGACTGAACCACACGGACCTGTTGTTTGCGGCGTCCCCTGTGCGATCATGTGGGACTGGCGGGAACCGCCAGGGAGGGAAGAACCGGTGAGCCAAGCGAAAGGGGTCCGGCGGGCCAAGATCTCGGCGGTGGGCTGTTATGTTCCTCCGCGATTGTTGGCCAATGACGACCTGGAAAAGATGGTCGATACGTCGAGCCAGTGGATACTGGAGCGAACCGGCATCCTCACGCGCCACATCGCCGACCCGGACGTGGCCACTTCCGACTTGGCCGTAGAAGCCGCGCGCGCGGCGCTCGCCGAGCGGAACGTATCACCCGACCAAGTGGAGGTCATCCTGGTTTGCACCGTTACGCCGGACATGATGTTCCCCTCCACGGCGTGCCTGGTGCAGGACCGCCTTGGGGCGCGCCAGGCCTGGGGCTTCGACCTCGTCGCCGCTTGCTGCGGATTCCTGTATGGGTTGACCGTCGGCGCGCAACTGATCGCGACCGGCGCGCACCGGCGCGTGCTGGTGATTGGCGCCGATACCATGTCCCGCATCATCGATTACACCGACCGGTCCACCTGCGTCCTGTTCGGCGATGGCGCCGGGGCCATGCTGCTCGAGCCGGCCGACTCCGACGGCGAGGGACTGATCGACTTCATTCACGAGGTGGACGGCTCGGGCGGCAAGTACCTTTACATGCCCGCCGGAGGAAGCCGCTGTCCCGCCTCTCAAGAGACCGTAGAGAAGCGCATGCACTATGTCCACCAGGACGGCGGGCAGGTGTTCAAGTTCGCCGTGCGGAAAATGTACGAAAGCTGCAAGGAACTGCTCGCGCGCAACGGCTTGACCGCCGCGGACGTGGACATCCTGCTGCCCCACCAGGCCAACCGCCGTATCATTACCGCCGCCGCCGAGCGGCTGGGCATACCTTGCGACCGCGTCCTGATCAACATCGATCGCTACGGCAACACGACGGGCGCTACGATTCCGCTGGCCACGAAGGAGGCCGTCGAAAAAGGGCTCCTCCGGAAGGGTGGAATCGCGCTGATGGCGGCCGTGGGCGCGGGCTATACCACTGGAGCGTCGCTGTGGCGGTGGGCGTACTGAAGCGGTGCCATGAAGGCGGTAGGAGCCCGATCCAGTTCTACCTTTCTGTTGCCGTGATCCCACTCAGAAAAGAGGGGGCCAATATGTGGCGCGCGCGATTCGGCGGGGTACTTATTGCAGCGCTCGCGCTGGCGGCTTTCGCTGATGTCCTGACCCAGCATAATGACGACGCCCGCACCGGAGCAAACCTTCAGGAAACAAACCTCACGCCGGACAACGTAAACAAGGAGCAGTTCGGAAAGCTGTTTGACTGCCAGGTGGACGGTCAGATTTACGCCCAGCCTCTGGTCGTGAGCAGCCTGCGGATCGGGGGCGCCGTGCACAACGTCGTGTTCGTAGCCACGGAGCACAACAGCGTGTATGCCTTCGATGCGGATAACGGGCAGCAGCTTTGGACCAGGAACTACGGGCGCTCCGCGCCGACCCCGAACGTCTACTGGCCGATTCCGCAAGGGTATGCGCCGTACCACGACCTTGTTCCGGAGATCGGGATCACGAGCACCCCGGTGATCGATCGGGAGACCAATACCCTTTACTTCACCAACTTCACGCAGCACGACGTTTCCGGCGGCCCCAGGTGGCGCCACCGTCTTCACGCGGTCGACCTGACCAATGGCGCCGACAAATTTGGAGGGCCAGCGGAGATCAACGGGGCCCTTCCCAGCTCTCTCACGCCGCCGGCCGTCCCCGGCGGTACGTACCACGCCGGTAGGCACGTGATTGCCACCGCAATCTATTTCGATCCCCCACAGCAGCACCAGAGGGCTGGCCTGCTGCTGCTCAAGAGCGGGAATTCGAGGAAGATCGTCGCTGCTTTCGGAGCGCATGCCGATGCTCGTCCCTTTGCCGGCTGGGTCTTCGCTTATGACGCCCGGGACCTCACGCAAAAGCCGGGCGTCTGGGTCAGCAACACGGATAATGGCCCGGAAGGCGGAGGGGCCGGCATCTGGCAGGCAGGCATGGGCCTGACCGCCGATTCGGAAGGTAGTTTCTACTTCATGACCGGGAACGGCTTCCTGGATGAGGCGACCGCGTTCGGAGAAAGCGTGCTTCGGCTCCGCCCGAGCGGCAATACCATCCAGCAGGAAGATTACTTTTCGCCTTGCAACCGTCAACTCCTCGACCAGCACGACTGGGACCTGGGGTCATCCGGACTGCTGCTGCTCGCCGAGCGCGGGTGGGTCGTGGGAGGCGGAAAACAGGGAAGGATTTACGTTCTGGATAAAGGAAACCTCGGCAAGGCATCGCCCGCCGGCGACATCACTTGCAGCGACACGCAGATCCTCCAGGAATTCCAGGCGATTTGGGGCGACCCGGCGAAGCACAAGCACATCCACGGCTCACCGGTTTATTGGGACGGCGAAACGCGCGGGCCGGCGATTTATGTCTGGGGCGAAAACGATGTGCTCCGCGCCTACCCGATTGTGGGCGAGGGCAGCCAGTGGCGCTTTCAGGCCGGAGATCCCTCGGGCCAGCCGGCGTGGACGATCGGCCGGGAGTCTTCCCCGGCGCATCCCGTATCGCCGACGGCATCCATGATGACCGGCGGCATGCTGTCGATCTCGGCCAACAGCCGGCGCGGTGGGATCGTATGGGCGACCACGCCCACCAACAACGATGCCAACGCTCAAACGGTGCCGGGGATCATCCGGGCGTACGACGCGTCCGACCTGAGCCGGGAGTTGTGGGACAGCTATCAGAACCGGGATTACGACGACTTCGGGAACTTCGCCAAGTTCACCCCGCCCACCATTGCCAACGGAAAGGTGTACGTTGCGACCTTTTCCAGGCAGCTCTCTGTCTACGGCCTGCTCGACGGGAAGAAAAGGCCCGCTCTCCCGGCGAATCTCGTTCGGAATCCGGGATTCGAGGATTGCACGCCCGCGCCAGGTGGAGTGGAAGACTGCAAAACGGGCTGGACCGGCGAGGGGCGCCCGGATGTGTTCACGGTCGCTGGCAACTACCCTCACTACGGCCAGCACTACGGGGCGCTGAATCCCGACGGGCGCTCCGGGGCCGGACTGTTCCAGAAGATCCAGGCCCCAAAGACCGGCGAATACCTGCTCACCGCCTACTGCGCCACCAACATTCCGCACGACGACCGTCAACTGAATCCGGAGAGGCCGGTGCGCTTCGGAGTGGACGTCGCCGGGAAGAAGGTCCGGGATCTCACGGTCGGTTGGAACGAGGGTTACCAGCGTTTCACGATTCGCTTTCGGGCGGCGGAGAGGCAGGAGATCAAGATCTGGTATCACGCTCCGGTGGTGAAGATCGATTTCTCCGATCCGTATAACCGAAAGATCATAGCTCCCCCGGTCTGGGCGGCCATTGATGATGTCTCGCTCCTCAGCCCGTGAAGGCGGGACCCCGCCGGTGGCGCCAGGAGCCCACCGGGCAAGTGCGATTGCCTCGGCGCGTGCCAATCCCTCGGGCGCCCGCCCGAGCACCCTCATGACGCTCGGCGGAGGCGCATGATGGTCCTGCTGTGGGCTTGCGGGTACTTGTGGCTGACGCTCAAACACAAGTGGTTCGTCCTGCTCGCTGGGTTGCGCACGGGGACGCCAGTCCCCTTGCTCATCCTTCACGATTGCTCCAAGCTCACGCCCGTGGGATTGCTCGTCTATGGAAGACAGTTCTTCGGGGACCGGGGTGATCCACCAGGCTTCGCCAGGGCGCGCCTCCATCACCGCAACAAGAATCCACATCACTGGGAATACTGGACGCCCACGCCCGGCGGCGAGCCCCTACCGATGCCTATGCGCTACGTGCGAGAGATGGTCGCCGACTGGATGGCCGCGGCCAGGGCTTATGAAGGCAGGTGGCCGGACCCCAACAACTGGCCGTGGCTCGATCAGTACCACCAAAGGATGCTTCTGCACCCGGTTACGAGAGAGAGGATCAACCTCGTCCTCTGTCAGCTCCGCGGCTCAGCTCCGCGGCTCTTGACATTCGGAGCGCCGGGCGATACGCTGTGCGGGTCAAAAAGGGTGGCTGGGCGGCGTTGATACAATGATTGCCGGCAACACGAATGGAGGCCGGGATCTATCGAAGGATCTCACCGTATTCGTTACCACGATTGGCGACGAAGTCAATTTCCTGGACTGCCTCTCTCACCTGCAGCGGCAAACAGTGCGATTCCGGCTGGAGACCATCGCCTACATCGGGCCGCTTTCAACCGCCTTCCAGCAGATGCTGGACCGTTGCGAGACCCCCTATTATGTCCAGGTCGATGAGGACATGCTGCTGTTCCCGCACGCCATTCAAACCTTGTTTGAGACCCTGGCGGCCGCGCCGCCGGCGACGGCGCTCGTCTGCGCCGGTCTCTGGGATTGCGACGTGGCGCACCCCATTAACGGAGTGAAGATCTACCGCCACCACATCGTCCGGCAGTTCCCGTACGAAGACACTTTCAGTTGCGAGAAGGCCCAGCTCAAGAGAATCCAGGATGCCGGCTACCAGGCTCGCCTGCTGCCCTTAGAGGACCACTCCGCCTGCCTCGGCGAGCACGGGAAACACCACACGCCCAGGACCATCTTCGCCCGCTGGAGGCGGTTGTTTCACAAGAACCGGCGCTGCGGCTATCCATCCTGGGTGGAGCCTTGGCCGGCGCTGCTGTTGGAGCGCTATCTCAAAACAAAGCAGCCACTCCACCTTTACGCACTGCTGGGGGCGGTGGCCGGCATCGTGGGGGAGCTGCCTCCGGATCGGGAGGCGGATTTCCGGCAGGGGTGTCCCGATTTTGTGCGGCTGGCTGAACACTTCCCGCCTGGCGACGACTTGGCGTTCCAATCGGCGGCGGAGATGGCCGGTAATGGTAAGGGCCCTTGACGCCCGCGGCGGCGATTCTCATTCCTGTTCTCAAACAGGTTGAGGCGTGGCTGGTTCAATGTGTGAGCTCCGCGCTTAGGCAGAGCGTTCCCTGCGAGGTCCTGGTCCTCACTTCGCCCCTAACCCCTCAGGGCAATCTGAGAATCCTCGCCCATTTGCAGAGGTCGGCGCCCAGGCTGACGGTTCTCAAACAGGAGGCAAGGGGTTTCGCGGCCGCCCTGAACCTCGGAATCCGTGCAGCGGCCGCACCGAGAGTCGGATTTCTATTGTCGGATGACTGGCTCGACTCTACGGCGGTGGAAGAGTGCTTGCGAAGCTCTGCTGATATCGTCTCCACCGGTTTAGCCATCTATGCCGCCGATGGGGTAACCCGCATCGCCGGGGCCACGCGAACCTTGAGCATCGAGGAGTACGACCGCAAGCCGGATCTGGAACAGAAAGCCGCCTACCTGAGGCATTTCTTTCTGTTTCAGAAACGGATATTAGAGGCGGTGGGCGGCCTCGATGAGTCGCTGGGCGACTCGCCCGGCATAGACGATTACGACCTGCCGTGGGTCCTGCTGGAGCATGGCGCCAGCGTGGCCATTGTCGGGAAAAACCTCTACCATTACAGGGACCATCAGGGCGACCGTCTCACGACCGGGAAGCGCCAGGACATGGTCGCCACCATGGAAAAAATCCTCACCAAGCATCAAGTCACCGGCGAACAAAAGGAACGCTTGCTCGGCTCCAAAGCAAGGTGGTTTGGAAGGCCGATCCAGGCTGTCTTGGGAGTCGGGTAGAGAGGAGGTCTGTGTCCAGGCCCTCCAGGGAGTGCCCGCCGGCTCTGTCGGCGTCCGGGGGCAAGTGGCAGATCTCGACCAACGGGGTTTCGGACCGAGGTGGCGGGGCGCCGGAGAGGAGCTCTTCTATCTAAGCAGCGACGGGAAGCTGATGGCCCTCGACGTGAGGGCGGTCCGACCTTCAAGGCAGTCAAGGCAGGGACTCCAGGGACAAGTCGCGGTAACATGCGGTAACATGCAGTACCATTGTGCTGTGTGCTGTCGATGTCCAACGGATCCTCGATCACCGGACGGGGCGAAAACAAAAAAATGACACTCTCCGCGGGCGCTCGTCTCGGCCCTTACGAGATTGTGTCTCCTATCGGCGCCGGCGGCATGGGGGAGGTTTACCGCGCCCTCGATACGCGGTTGGACCGGACGGTCGCCATTAAGGTCCTCACTCCTGCAGCGGATCGCCCCGACCTCCGCGAGCGCTTTGAAAGGGAAGCGCGCGCCATCTCCAGCCTGGATCACCCGCACATCTGCCGCCTCTATGACGTCGGCCGGCAAGAGGGAACCGATTACCTGGTGATGGAGTACCTCGAAGGCCAGACGCTGGCCGAGAGGCTTCAAAAAGGCCCACTCCCGCTCGACGAAGCGCTCCGGTATTCCATCCAGATTGCCAGCGCCCTCGACCTGGCCCATGTGCAGGGACTGACCCATCGGGACCTCAAGCCCGGCAACATCATG
Organism: Terriglobia bacterium; assembly: GCA_041477005.1. Taxonomy (GTDB): domain Bacteria; phylum Acidobacteriota; class Terriglobia; order Bryobacterales; family JACQDG01; genus JBGOUJ01. The sequence continues at coordinate 8,922 of JBGOUJ010000050.1, forward strand.
CTGACCCGTTCGGGCGCGAAGCTCCTTGATTTTGGACTGGCGAAAATGCGGGGAGCTGAGCCTAGCGCTGGCGCCTGGGATCCATTTTCAGAGTTGCAGACGGTTTCGAAGGAGCTGACGGCGAAAGGAACGATCCTTGGCACGTTCCAATACATGGCGCCGGAGCAGTTGGAAGGCAAGGAGGCCGACCCACGGACTGACATCTTTGGGTTTGGCGCGGTGGTTTACGAGATGCTGACGGGGCGAAGAGCGTTTGAGGGCAGGAGCCCGGCTGCCTTGACCTCGGCAATCCTCGCCTCAGACCCGCAACCGGCATCCACTCTCCAGCCAAGCATTCCACCCGAGTTGAATCGGGCGATCAAGAAATGCCTGGCTAAGAACCCCGACGATCGCTGGCAATCCTCACGCGATCTGGCGAGCGAGCTGCAGTGGATCGCCGAGCGGGAAGGGCAGCACGAGGAGGTGGCCGGACCCGCCAGGAATTGGCCGGCCTGGGCAGCGGCCGCGATCTTCGCGCTGGCCACGCTCGCCTTGGGCATCGCCTATTTGCTGCGCCAGCCGCCAGAGGCCACCACCGTCCATTTTCTTCTTCCGCAGCCTGGGAAACTGGCGTATGCCGGCCTTCCTGCCGCCGCCGGACCGGTCAGCCTGTCGCCGGATGGGCGCCTGGTAGCTTGCGTGGCCTTCGGCGCCGGCCACCGGGGGGATGTCACCATCCGGCCCCTCGATTCCCTGTCCGTTCAGTCGTTGCCGGGAACGGAGGGGGCCAGCGACCCGTTCTGGTCGCCCGATGCCCACTTTGTCGGGTTCTTCGCCGCGGGCAAGCTCAAGAGGGTCCCTCTCACCGGGGGGGTCCCCCAAACGCTGTGCGATGTCGTGCAAAGCGCCGGAGAGCATGTGGGAGGCGCCGCCTGGAGCCGGGACGGAACGATCCTCTTTGGCCGGGGCGCCTATGATCGGCTGTATCGCGTCCCTGCCGAGGGCGGCGTGCCGGTTCCCGTGACCACGCTCGATTCCGCTCGCGGGGAGGTTGCCCACCGCTGGCCCCAGTTCCTGCCGGACGGCCGCCACTTCCTTTATTCGCTCCACAGCACGCAACCCGAGAACTCGGGGATTTACATCGGCTCACTCGATTCCAGCGAGACGCGACGCCTTTTGGCGATCGAGTCGAACGGGGTTCACGCGCCAGGCTATCTCCTTTACGTATACCGCTCCGTGCTCATGGCTCAGCCTTTCAACGAGAGCCGCCGTCAGCTTTCCGGCGAGCCGATTCGCGTCGCCGAGCAGGTGGACTTCGACCCGGCGCTGGGACTCGGGGATTTTTCCGTTGCCAGCACCGGGGTGCTGGCATACCGGACCGTGGATACGGTTACGCCAACCCAACTGGTCTGGTTCGATCGCACCGGCAAGCCCTTAGGGACGATCGGGGAAACGGCGCAGTACCGCGGTGCGCGGCTCTCGCCGGACCAACGCAGCGTCGCCGTCCAGAAGACCGATCCCGTGACCGGGGTGTCCGGCCTCTGGCTGCTCGATGCCTCCCGTGACGCCGCTACGCGCTTCACGTTCGGCCCGCAGACCTTCTCCTTCCCCATATGGTCGCCGGATGGGGGCCGGATCGCGTTCTCTTTGGAAGAGGAAACCGTATACGACCTCTATCAGAAACCCACCAGTAGCGGCGCTCGCGAGGAGCCGTTTCTAAGATCGCCGGGGTTCAAACACCCCACCGACTGGTCCCGAGACGGGCGGTTTATCGCCTTCGACATCCGGGTCCCCAAAACAAGCTGGGATATCTGGATCCTGCCGCTCGACGGGGATCGAAAGCCGTTCCCGTTTGTGCAATCGAAATTCGACGAGCGCCTCGGGCAATTCTCTCCGAATGGACGCTGGATCGCTTACGCCTCCACGACGGAATCAAACAGGTATGAGGTTTACGTGCAGAGCTTTCTGGGGGAACCTTCCACGGCGGCCGCGCCGACAGGCAAATGGCAGATCTCGACCAACGGCGGTTTCTTGCCGAGATGGCGCGGCAGCGGAGAAGAGCTATACTACGTCGGCGGGGACGGCAAGCTCATGGCCGTCGAGGTGAAGACGGCCGGCTCGGATTTTCGAGCTGGGACTCCACAGCCCTTGTTCGACATACCCACTCCACCGCGCACATCTTACTGGTATTCGGTCACCTCGGACGGGAAGCGCTTTCTGGTTAACGTGCCGGGAGAGGAACAACGATCTCCGCCGGTTCACGTCGTGCTCAACTGGGCAGCCGGCCGCAAGCGATAACGGCCGCGCGCGCTCCCGCCTTCTCAGCTTGCCATCCGCAGGACCTCTTCGAACTCCGCTTCGCTCAACGGCGAAACGGACACTCGCTGGATTTTGACGAACGTCATGTTGGCCAGTTTGGGATTGGCTTTCAGGCCAGTCAGGGGCACCGGGGTCTTCAGCCGGCGGACCGGCGCGACGTCGGCCACCCAGACCGGGCCTTCTTTGGTGTCCTTCTGGTAGCCGTCCGAGACGGCCTTCAGCTCGGCGTAGACCGCTTTGAGCGGGGCGCTATGATAGCCCAGAATCCGGTCGCCCTTCTTGACCTTGGATAGATTCTTGAGCGCCACGGCGCCGTGCACGCCGTCCCAAACGGTGCGCTTCTCGTCGAAGAGCTTGTCCAGGTGATAGTCTTCCGGATCGGAGACGAAGAACCAGTGAGCCATGCGATTAACGTATCACGGCTCAGCGCGCGACTTCCACCGGCATGGCGCTGATTACGGATTCGGTGGCGGCGCGGCCTGCGGCGTAGACTCGCAGAAGGGCGTCGTGGAGCGGGGTGGCGGCATCCAGGTCGAGCGGCAGGTCGGAGAAGCGGGTTTTCATGGGGCTGGCTGTCCTCCGGTCAGCGGCCGTCGCCTCGCGGCCCGAATCCATTCCGGCGAGGTTGTCATCCAACAGTTTGGAAACAAGGCGACCTGGGGTATAATCGAGGCGGGAGTTTCCCGACGGAGAGTTTTTCCCACGGAGAGGACAATGATCGATTTGAGTGAGACCGCTATAACCAAGGTTAACGAAATACTGGGCTCGCAGAGCCCCCAGCCGGCCGGGCTGCGTATCGCGGTGGTCGGAGGCGGCTGCTCGGGCTTTCAGTACTCGATGGCCTTCGAGAACAACACCGGCCCATTGGACAAGACTTATAACTTCAACGGGTTGAAGGTGTTCGTCGATCAAGCGAGTATGCTTTACCTGGATGGCGTCAGGGTGGACTACGTGGAGACCCTCGAAGGGGCAGGCTTCAAGTTCGAAAACCCCAACGTCAAGTCCACGTGCGGCTGCGGTAGCTCGTTCAACGTCTAAGTTCACCCGGATGTCAGGGGAGGCAGAGTGGGACGCCCGCTTTCGGTCGGGCGACCACTCTGACTCGACCCCCGATCCCTTCCTCGTTTCCTCGAAAGACCTTTTGGGTTTGCTTCCCGCCGGGGCGGCCGCTCTCGATCTGGCAGCCGGCGCCGGGCGCCACGCGGTTTGGCTGGCCGAGCAGGGTTTCCAGGTTACGGCCGTGGATTTCTCGTCGGAAGCCCTGGCCCAGACCCGGCTGCTGGCCAAGCAGCATGCCGTCGCCGTCGAGTGCCGCCAACTGGACCTGGAAGCCGCGGACCTCGACCTCGGCGGCGGGTCCTATGATCTGATCTGTGGCTTTTTCTTTCTCCATCGGCCGCTGTTTCCAGCCATGCGCATGGCTCTCAAGCCCGGCGGCCTGCTGATCTACAAGACCTATTCGGTGGACCAATTGCAATACCCGGGCCGCCCCCGGCACCGCATGCACCTGCTGGAGCACAATGAGCTGCTGGGGATGTTGGATTGGTTTCGCGTGCTGCGCTACGAGGAAAAATGGGCACCCGCAGGAACGGCGGCCATTGTGGCCCGCAAGCCCACGGGGTAGCTGGGTTTCCGGGACGCCGGTCTGCGTAAGAGCCTGTTGCTGGTCCGATGGGGCGGGGATGAAGCTATTTGCCGGGAGCCTTCTTAGGGTGTCGCTGCCGGCGCTCCTCCAGCAGCTTCTGATACTTCGGCTGCTGCTCGGGGGTCAGGAGCGCCATAATGCGCTGCCGCTGCGCCTTTCGCAAGGCGTCGAACTCCGGCTCCATCCGGTCGCGGATTCCCTGAAAGCGGTCGTGCGTCTGGTCCAGGATGGCCGTGACCTCGGTCACCTGCTCGGTACTTAGGGAGAGGTCCTTGGTGAACCTGGCGATGACGCGCTCGCGGAATTCTTTGGGGTTGGAGGCCCGGGCCGTGCGCTCGGAGTAAAAGCCGTGCGCCACGAAACCGAAAAGCGTACCGGCCACGAAGACGGCCGCGAGATATAGGGCCGCAAGGCGCGTCGGCTTCATCATCTCAGAAACTCTCCTCCGCGGTTCCCAGGAACAGCGTCGGGCGTTGATCGTCAAGCAGGTCGGCGGCCAGCATGTCCACATACCCGGACGTGGCCAGCGTGGCGTTGCTCATCGGGCGCGGGCTCCAGATGTAGGCGCCCATGGCCAGAGTGGCCGCAGCCGCCAGGGGTACCAGCCGGGCGGCCAGCCGGGCGAGCGGCACGGTCCAGCTTCCCGGCCGGGCCGCGTCAATCCTGGCCCACAAGTGCGGCATGAAATTGGCCGAAGGCTCCGGCGCGGGCGTAGCCTGCCGGTAAGCCTCCCATAGCCGATCCAACCGTTCCGATGATCCGTCATCCCTCATGGTTCCCGCCTGTCGGCAGAAGCCTTGACCCTCAGCTCCTGCTTCTGAATCCCTTCATATGCCTTGAGAACGCGCTGCCGGGCGCGAAACAGCCGGACCTTGAGAGCGTTCTCCTTGACCTTGTAGATCCCTTCCAACTCCTTCAGGGACAACCCCTGAACCTCCTTCAGCGTCAGCAGAATCCGATCTTCCGCCGAAACTCGCTCTAGCAGGGCCGTGACCAATTCCCGAACCTGGCCTTTGTGCTTCTCCTCCAGGGCCTGCTTGCTGCCGACCGCTGCATCGGCCGCCAGCACCTGTTCCTCGGTCAGGTCGGCCATCCTGGCTTCGGGCTGGCGACGCTGCTTCCGCAAATAATCATACGCCGCATTGACCGTCAAGCGATAGAGCCAGGGCTCAAAAACCTCCGGGGTCCGCAACTGATCGAGCGAGTAGTAGAGCCGGAGGAATACTTCCTGCCCCACATCCTCTACGTCCTCCTGGCGCCCGATCAGCCGGAAGACCGTCCCCAGTATCCTCTTCCGGTAAGCGGAAACCAACTCATTAAACGCCGCTGCATCGCCGGACTGGGCTCGCTTGACAACCTCGTAATCAACCAGCATTGCGTATGGCCCGCAGCACGCATGTCGTCCGATCCGCGGCTCTCGGGTATCCTATCGCAAATGCCGGCGCCAGGCAAAGCCCACCTGGGCCCTCCTTAACCTTTGGCGTGGGAATGGCGCAACAGGTTACAACGATTGGTGATGGGCAGCCTTGAGCACAATGTCACCTCGCTCGGTGGACAGCCTGATTTGGGCGCCGGCGCCGGATCGGGAGGCCGCCGCGCCCCTCCGCTTGGCCTTGTGCTGCTCTTCGACCTGGATGGCGTCCCCGAACTGGTTGTCCACCCGGCCGTTGGTGGTGTTGGCCTCCAGCGAGAAGGCCGTATTGGGGGGCAGATCCACTTCGATGCTGCCGTTCTGGCTCTGGGCGTGAATATTGGCCAGCGGCAGCTTGGGGTCCCGCAGCTCGATGTCGCCCCGGCGGGAAGTGATGTCCAGGTCCTTACTGAAGCCATTCAGGCGGACATCCTTGGACCGGGCGGTTAGCTTGAAGGGCCCGACCACGTCGCTGGCGTGCAGGCTGCCCAGGTCCATTTCCACCTGCCCGGGCAGCTTTTCAAAGCTTAGCTCGGTTGCGCTCGAGGTGTAACGCAGGGGCTTGGCCAAATCGCGCAGCTTGATGTTGCCGGAGAAATCGCCGTCGATGGTCACCGTGCCGGCGATGCTCTCCAGCTCGATATCCCGGCCCCGGCCGGCGATCTCGACATTCCCCTTCACCTGCGTGGCTCGAACCACGTCGCTGCGGCGCACATCGACCCGAACATTTTTGGCGATATTGTTTAGGCGCACCCCGGCGTTGCTGCTGTTGACCGTCACCGGGCCGGCCACCTCCTTCACGTCGAAGTCCCCGTAGCGGCCCTCCAGGCGCAAGGCCACCGTCCTGGGGACGCTGATTTCCAGGTCCTCGGAAACGCGGCGGTCGCCCGACATCCGGTCCTGATTGGTCTGCACGTAGACCTGGCCTTCCTGCACGGAGATGTTGAGGGGCGTTTCCTTGTCCCCCTGATCGGCGCTGCGGCGGTCGAAGGCCTTGATCGATTTCCGGCCGGTGATTTTCATCTCGCCGCCCTCGGCCCCGGTCACTCTCACGTTGCCGTGCAGGTTATTGATCACCACGGTTGCGGCCGGCGGCACGGGGCTGGCGGCCTGCACCGGAAAGTCGAAGTTCTCGCCGAGCACTTCCAGGCTCCGCCGGCCCAGGCCCCAGGAGCCCCAGTCGCTTCGATCGAAGGAAGAAAGGCCGCTGCCGAACAGGCAGGCCAGGACCACCAGGAAGATTTCGCCGCCGCCCATGGTGCGGGGGATGGGCCGGGAAGTCCAGCGGTCGACCGCGTACTCGACCAGCCGCGCCACGCCCCAAAAGATCAGCAGGAACGGCCAGTAGCGGGCAAACACCCGCCACAGAGACAAATCTGGCCGCAGATTGCTGATCAGAAAAGCCACGCCCAGCAGCAGGATGATGAGAGGGCCCACCAGCGAGCCGCGCCGGACCGGGATCGGGTTGGTCGTTGCCATAATGGTTCTCCTGCTACGGCCGATCGTGCGCCGGCACCATGTAGGCGGCGGCCTTTACCACCCCGTAAACGATCAAGAGCACCGGCCAAGTCTGGTGGAAGCTGTACGGACCGAACTGATCGAGGGCGAACAGAACGCCCAAAGTGATCAGCATCAGCGGCCCGGTAATGGCTCCGACCGTGCACCGGCCGCACATGCAGCCGTAAATATACCTGGACATAATGCAACCACTCCTCATAAAGGCCTCACGAACCGCTCCCTGATGATCTCAGCTCGCTAAACCGCCCGAACGATTTCGCGCAAAGGCGCAAGGAACGCAAAGAAAACAAAGAGGTTTCCCTTGGCGTGCTTGGCGTCTTGACACGAGATCCCAGCCTCAGTTTTAGGGAGCAGGTTCTCATTCTTTGAATTCCTTCTGCTCGACGCCCGGCGCCGCCGGCGGCGCGTCTGGCATTGACGGCATGGTCAGCCGCGCGTAGAGCATGTAAACTCCCGCCGCAATCAACAACACCGGCCAGAAGCGCAGGACCCGCTCCATGCTCCAGTAGCCGAGGGTGTGGAGCAGGAAGACTACGCCCAGGGCAATGAGGACGATGGGTCCCGCCGGCACCGCGCCGGGCTGCCGGCCAGGCCGCATCAGTCCCGAGAATTCGTCCACCGGCTCGCCGGCCAGCCGCTTCTTGGCCGTATGGTAGGCCTCGAAGGCCATGTAAAAGAACCAGCCCATGGTGAACATGATGATCAGCGGCTGCAACTCCCCGGCGGCCCCGGAGTTGCCGATGCTGATCAGCAGCCCGAACACAACGATGTGGACGATTCCCTTGGCGTATTGGCCGTTATAGATAGCCCCGACCCCGGGGATCAACCCCAGGGCGAAAGCCAGGCCGGCGGAAGGCGCTCCGGCGGCGCCAGGAACGATCGGCACGGACTCGGTTACCCGGCGGGGCGGGGCAGCCGCCTGCTGTGCCGCCAAGTCGGCTTCGCAATAGATCACTCCTTGCCACTCCTTCCGGCAGGCGCTGCAGAGCGACTTGCCGCAACCCCGGCAGAAGGCCACCGCTGCCGTTTCGGGATGATTTACGCAATTCATGGTTACTTCCTCCGACCCGGGGCCGGCGAAGGCTCGACCTTGCGCTGCTGTCCCGGAGGCTGCTGGCCGGAGCGGGTTTGAGCGGCCGGCTCAAGGCTCGCTTCCTGGTCCTCTTCGGCCTGCAGTTCTTTCCATTGCGAAACGATTTCGTAGATGAAGCGGGCGTTCTGATAGAACTTCACCGCCCGATTCCACATCCGCTGAGCGCTGTTGTCCACGCTCTGCCAGATCGCCACCGGGTTCAGGTCGCTGACTTCCAACTGGCGAATCTGCACCCCGGCTACGCGGTAGAGCATGGAAACGGAGAGGATGGTCATGGCCATGCTCATGGCGAAGCGCGGTTGTAGCAAGGGCTGGAACCAGGAGCGCCATCCGGTGGCCCGGGAGTGGGCCTGCCGGGTGCGATAAAGGATGCTCGTCACCAGCTCCTGCGGCGCCTCGACCGGCTCGACCCGCTCCAGGAACTGGCCTACGGCGGTGGCGTCTGCCAGCAGCGCCGCGCACAGCGCGCACTCGGAGGCGTGCTGCTCCGCCTCCTGGGCGGACGCTTGGTCGAGCGTCCCGTCCAGGTAGTCGCAGAGCCGAGTTTCAAATTCCGGGCACAGCATGAGAACCCCACCGAGAGTCAGAAGTCAGGAGTCAGGAGTCAGAATGGCAGCTCCCCGAGCCCGCCGTTTTATTCTGGCTTCCGGCTTCTGACTTCTGGCTTCTGCCGTTCACAGCGTCACTCCTAGTTTGCGCAACGTGCGGGCGAGCTCGGCTCGGCCGCGGCTGATGCGCGATTTTACCGTACCATCGGGCACCTTCAAAGCCTCGGCGATTTCCCGATATTCCATCTCTTCCAGGTCTCGCAGGATCACGGCTTCTCGCAGCTCCGGCGACAGCCGTTGCAGGGCTGTTTGCAGCCATTCGCTGGCTTCCCGGCCGGCCAGGCGGCCCTCGGGCCGGCCGGTCAGGGTTCCTGCCTCTTCCAGCTCCGGCAAGCGGTCTTCGATGGAATCGACCAGCTTCTCCTTGCGCGTTTTGCGGTAGTGGTCGATCAGCAGGTTACGGGTCAGGCTGGTGAGCCAGACCCGGAAGCAACCGGAGACGACGTCGAAACTCTTCAAGCTTCGGAAGACCCGTAGGAAGACTTCCTGTGTCAGATCCTGGGCCTGTTCGGCGCGGCCGGTGAAGCGCAGGCAGATCGCGTAGACACGGCGCGTGTGGAGCTTCACCAGGCTTTCCCAGGCCGCCTCGTCTCCCTGCCGGCATCGCGTGACCAGCGGGAGATCGGGGTCGGATGCCAGATCGCGGCTCGGGGCCAGCTCAGGCTGGGCGTCCATGGGCCTCGTCCCCCAACCGATCCACTGCGGCCAAACCAAACTGCCAGTCATTGGATGCCCCGGACCCCCGTGCCGAATCCACCCCTGCGTTCCGGGGGAACTGAGTGTGTACACCGCGCGGCCTCGGGCCGCAGGTGGGAAGCTGTTTCATCTTCCATCCCTGGTAACGAGAGAGGCCTGACAAAAGTTCATTCTTTTCTTTGGTATCTTAAGATTCGCGCCGCTCCTGCCTGGCCTGGCAGTTCGGGCGCTCAATCTTACCGCTGACAATGGCAAAGTGTATTCTACCCCGCAACTGAGCTAGCGGAATGAAGCGTTCCAAAAGATGGCTCTTGCTCGTGCTGGCCTTCCTGGCGTTGACGGGGCTGCTCGTCCGAACCATTCTCACCGACCCCCAGTGGAGGGCGTTCAATCCGCGGGTGTTCCTGGAGAGCCTTGTCTCTGTGGACAAGGTCTGGATCGGGTGGGCGTTGCTGGCGGTTTACGCCACGTACCTGGTCCGGGCGCTCCGGTGGAAGGTGCTTACCAGGCCGATGAAGCCGAACGCCAGCCTGTGGAACATTCTTTCGGCCACCGTGATCGGCTTCGCCGCCATCGGCCTGTTCGGCCGCGCCGGGGAAATGGTGCGCCCTTACCTGGTCGCCCGCAAAGAGGGGGTGCCGGTTCCCGGCCAAGTGGCGGTTTGGGTCATCGAGCGGGCCTTCGACACCCTGACGATCCTGGTTACAGTGGCGTTCGCCTTGGGCAACTTCCAGCCCGCGGGATTGCGGTCCAGCCCCGCCTTGACCCGGGCTCTGCACGTCGGCGGCAATGTGGTCGCCTTCACGATGCTGGGCGTGGTGATAGTGATGGTGGGGCTGCGCAGCTTTGCGGATCCCATCATCGCCTGGCTGATCGAGAGGTTTCGCTTTCTCTCGCCGCTTCGGTTCCGAAGGCTGGAGCGGGGTCTGCTTGCTTTCCTGGAGGGGTCGCGGGGGATTCGCAGCCTGCCGGCCCTGCTGGTCTGCACCCTTTACAGCCTGGCGGAGTGGGCGCTGATTGCTTTCTGTTACGGGGCTGTATTCAATGCCTTCAGCAGAGGTTCGCGGCTGGGCGTGGATGAGATATTCATCTTTATGGGCGCCGTGATGGCCGGCTCGTTGATTCAGATTCCCGGCATTGGCGGCGGCACGCAAGTGGCATCGGTGCTGGTCCTGACCGAGATATTTGCGATCCGGCCGGAGGTAGCGGCGAGCGTTGCCTTGTCTATATGGGTTTTCACGTTTCTGGTCGTGATCCCGCCGGCCGTGATTCTGGCGCTCTATGAAGGCCTGAGCTGGGGCAAGCTGCGGCATTTGCCCACGGAGAACTAAGATGCGCTGCCCGTTCTGTGGTCACCTGGAGGACAAGGTTGTCGACTCTCGCGAAAGTAAGGAGGGGGAAGCCGTCCGGCGCCGCCGGGAGTGCCTGGGCTGCGAGCGGCGTTTCACCACTTACGAGCGCATCGACGAGATCCCTTACATGGTGATCAAGAAAGATGGCCGCCGCGAGAGGTTCGACCGCCAGAAGGTCCTCTCGGGGCTGCTGCGGGCGAGCGAGAAGCGGCCGGTCAGCATGGGCCAACTGGAGCGCCTGGTGGATGAGGCCGAGAGCTTCGTGGCCGATTCGACCGAGCGGGAACGGTCGACCTCCGAGATCGGCGAGCTGCTGATGGAGAAGTTGCGGCAGGTCGACAAGGTGGCATATGTCCGATTTGCCTCGGTTTACCGGGACTTTCAGGATGAGCAGGAGTTCTTCAACGAATTGAAAACACTGATGAAACACCAGAAGGGGGGCGAGCCGAAAGTTCGGCACAAGTAGTATCTTATTTATTTTCTTATGGTTACGGTCGATTCCTGAACTTTCAGTGAAGCTGAGTTCTCCATCAATCGCCCCCCTGCATAGTTTTCGGTTACAAAGGCTATTGCAAAACTTGAAATCATGCGATAATATTGTGAGGCCTCAAGGTCCGGCCCGGATGGTCACTTAGTAAGACCTCAGGAGTACGGGGCGGATCCTCAAAGCAAGCGCGAGCGGCCAAGCGTTAGTTTCAGCAGCCGGGTTTCAGCAGCAGAAGAGTCGGACGGGCTAGGTCGTCAGACTCGACCGTGGGGCGGTTCGAGCCAAATGTGTTTTGGCTTTCGGTTTCGACCGAACATCCAGCAGCAGTTCCTTTTTCCTTGCAACGGAATAGGATGGCCGGCCATCCGTTATAGTGTGGGGCCCGTTGGACGGAGGTAGGAGTGGACCGATTTGAAGAGCATTATTCGCCCGACCCAGCAGATTCGCTAGGGGTATCCCTGGAAGAGGCCCCCGAGTTTCTGGATGCGGATCTTCATGGGGAGGGCAGTCACGAGTTCGCGCCGGCGGTGGGCGAAGAGTCCATTTACACCGACGATCCGGTCCGGGTGTACCTGCGGGAGATGGGGTCGGTACCGCTGTTGACCCGGCAGGGCGAGGTGGATCTGGCGCGGCGCATGGAGCGTGGTAAGCTGCGCATGCAGAAGGCGCTTTCCCGCTCGCCGCTGGTTCAGCAGATGGTGCTCAGCATGCACGAGGCCATCCGCAAGGCCGAGCTGCATCTCGAGTACGTCGTGGATCTGGGCGATCCGGAGGGCGATGAAGAGGTCAAGGAGCGCGCCCGCGCCGAGGTCCGCCACCAGTTTACCCGAGTCGTCAATGTCAATCGCCGGCTTCTGGCCATGGAGCAGAAGCTGCGCTCGACGCCCCAGCGGCAGGTGCATGTTCGGGCGCGGGTGCAGAGCAAGGTGGCCCGGCTGCAGGTCCAGGTGTCTCAGGAAATCCGCAAGGTGCCGTTCTATCCCACCGAGTGGAAGGACTTCGGCCGCGCCCTGGAGCGCGCCGCCGAAGAGACTTTCGGTTTCGAAAAGGAATTGAAGAGGGTAGAATCCAAGCCCAGCGGCCGGAACTCGTCGTTGTCCCGCGAACTGAAGCGGGAGATCCGCGAGCGGGAGACCGCCTCCGGGTCGACCCTGGCCGAGATGCGCCACTCCCTGCAAGTGATCCAGCAGGGCGAGGCGGAGTCGGAGAAGGCCAAGAAGGCTTTGGTCGAGGCCAACCTGCGGTTGGTGGTGTCGGTCGCCAAGAAGTACGTGAACCGGGGTCTGCACCTGCTCGACCTGATTCAGGAAGGCAATATCGGGTTGATGCGGGCGGCGGACAAGTTCGAATACCGCCGCGGCTACAAGTTCTCGACTTATGCCACTTGGTGGATCCGGCAGGCCATCACGCGGGCCATTGCCGACCAGTCGCGGACCATCCGCATCCCGGTGCACATGAACGAGAGCATGAACAAGTTCCTGCGCGCGTCGCGGGAGCTCGAGAAGGAAATGGGC
>JBGOUJ010000051.1:0-21421 GCA_041477005.1 Terriglobia bacterium
ATGTCGCGCGCCACCATGACCTCTTCCGAGCAAGCCGGAATGCCGCGCAGCCCCAGCCGAATCGCGCTCACGCCCTCGTGAATGTCACCGCCGGAGCTCAGGTTCAGATCCTCGCAGTGATCGATGACCGTGAGGCCGAACGACCGCGCGTATTCCATCGCCCGGCGCATGACCCGCGAGTTCATCACCGGCTGGCCGTCGTCCGAGATGGCCACGGCTCCGGCTTCCTTCATGGCGCCGATATCGGCCAACTGCTCGCCGGCGCTTTCCTTGGTGATGGCGCCGATGGGGAAGACGTTCACCAGGGCGCGGCGGCGGGCGCGCTCCACGATGAAGCTCGTCACCATGGCGCTGTCGTTCACCGGAATCGTGTTGGGCATGCAGCAGACGGAGGTGAAGCCGCCGGCGGCGGCCGCCCGCGAGCCGGTCTCGATTGTCTCGGCGTGCTCGATGCCCGGCTCACGCAAATGGACGTGCATGTCGATAAACCCCGGCGTCACCACCAAGCCGGTGGCGTCAAGTCGTTCGGCGTCGCTGGCCTGAATCGCCCGACCCAGCGCTGCGATCCGCCCGTCCTCGAGCAACACGTCGCGGACTTCGTCCAGCCCGCTAGCCGGATCGATCACGCGCCCCTTCTGGATCAGCAACTTCGCCATAAAAACAATCGGCTCTCCGCGCAGTTATTCAAAAAATGATCCCTTCCGCCATTTTTGCCTTTTGCCTTTTGTCTTTCTTTCTTATCTCACCTTCCCACCACCTGCTCGAGCACGGCCATCCGAACCGCCAAGCCGTTCTCCACCTGGTTCAGGATCACCGAGCGCGGGGAATCGGCCACCTCGGAGGCGATCTCGCGGCCCCGGTTGATCGGCCCCGGGTGCATCACGATCACATCGGGCTTGGCCAGCTTCCCGTGCTCCAGCCGCAGGCCGTAAAACTGGAAATATTCGGTCTTGGGAAAGGTCGTTTCGTGCTGCCGCTCGAGCTGCACTCGCAGCATCATGATCACGTCGGCGCCGGTGACCGCCTCTTCCATGCTGGTGGTAATCGTGATGCCCGGCGCCAGCTTGCGGAAATCCTCCGGCACCAGCGGCGCCGGCCCGCAAAGCACCAGGTCCACGCCGAACTTCGAGAGCAGGTGAATGTTCGACCGCGCCACGCGGCTGTGGGCGATGTCGCCGATGATGGCCACGCGCAGACCTTCCAGACTCGGCCGGCGGTCGAGAATGGTGAGGGCGTCGAGCAGCGCCTGCGTGGGGTGCTCGTGCGTGCCGTCGCCGGCGTTGATGATGGGAGTGGGCAGAAAGCGGGCCAGGAAATGCGGGGCGCCGGAAGCGGCATGGCGCATCACGATCGCGTCCGGCCGCATGGCGTCCAGGGTATTCAAAGTATCCAGCAGCGACTCGCCCTTGGAGAGGCTCGACCCCTGGGCCGAGATCGAGATCGTGTCGGCGCCCAGGCGCTTGGCGGCGATCTCGAAGCTGGTGCGGGTGCGGGTGGAGGCCTCGAAGAACAGGTTGACGATCGTCTTGCCGCGCAAGGTGTCGAGTTTCTTGATCGACTGCGTCTGCAGAGGCTGATAATAGCGGCCGCGGTCCAGCAGCGCCTGGATCTCGTCGCGCCCCAGCTCTTCGATGCCCAAAAGCCCGGCAGCCATGAGAATCAGGAATCGACTCGTTCGACCAGCAAGACTCTTTCCTGTCCGTCGATCTCTTCGAGTTTTACCTCGATGATCTCGTTGTCGGTGGTTTCCACGTACTTGCCCACGAAGCGGGCCTCGATCGGCAGCTCGCGGTGGCCGCGGTCGATCAGCACGCACAGTTGCACGCGGCGCGGCCTCCCCTTGTCGAACAGCGCGTCGAGCGAAGCCCGCGTGGTGCGGCCCGTGTAGAGGACGTCGTCGACCAGGATGATGTCCCGGCCGGTGATCGGGAACAAAATCTCGGTCGAGTTGACCACCGGCTGGCTCGAAACGGTCGAAAGATCGTCCCGGTAGAGATTGATGTCGAGGATGCCCACGGGAATACTGCGCTTGTCGATCTCCTCGACCTTCCGGGCCAGCCGCTGCGCCAGGGGAACGCCGCGCCGCCGCACGCCGATGAAGGCCAGCTTCTCCAGATCGGGGCTCTTCTCGACCACCTCGTGAGCCAGCCGCACCAGCGTCCGATCGATTTCCGAAGCGCTCATCAACTGCGCCTTTTCGCGAATCGCGGGCATTTCCGGTCTACGATACCATAGCGAATGATATGAAATACACCCGGATCGCCTTGACTCGCCCGGGCGGGCGCATGCTGGTGCACAACTGGATGTCGAAGCCGGCGATCACCGTGGAAGCCGGCCAGACGGTCGCCGAGGCCGCCCGGTTGCTGGAGGAGAACCACATCAAGCGCCTCCCGGTGATGGCCCAAGCCCGGCTCGTCGGGATCCTCAGTGAGAAGGACCTCCGGGGGCTTCCGCCCGAGGCGCAATCCAAAACCACGCGTGAGGTGATGACGCCCGAGCCGGTGACGATCGGGGGCGATGAGCCGGTGGAAGCCGCGGCGCTCAAGCTGCACGACAACCACTTCGGCGCGCTGCCGGTCGTGGACGAGCAGGGCAATCTCGCGGGCATCATCACCGAGGACGACGTCTTCGAGGCGATGATCGCCATGACCGGCGCCCGCTTCGCCGGCGTTCGGATCAGCATGGAGATCGAAGACCGGCCCGGCTCGATCAAGGAAGTGGCCGACGTTGTCCGCTCGGAGGGCGGCAAGATCGTTTCGATCGTGACATCCTACCAGGGCGTACGGTCCGGCTATCGGGAGCTGGTGCTGAAGATCTCCACGGACCAGGCCCATCACATCGTCCGGCGCCTGACGGAAGGCTACCCGGGCACCACCTTGATAAGGATATGAGTGACGCCGCCGTCAGCTATCAGCTATCGGATGTATAGCTGACGCGGAAAGCTCCTGGAGAGCCAACTCGGACGAGGTGGAATACCGTTTTTGATGCCACGTTCCGGCCGGCGCTGAGGGCGCCCTCTGACGTATCGCCTAGGTAAGATTCTTCCGTTTGAACATCAATTGCGACGAATTTACCAAGATGCTTCGCTTCGTATTCCTTCTGGTACTTGTCCCGGTAGATCCTCTCGCCAGCCTCGGCGATGGCTCTTGGATTCAGGAATGGATCGGATCGCATAGCGGCCATAGTCCCTCCTTCCTCCGTCCTATCGGGAGACTGTACTGGGAGTTTAGAAGTGCACTGCACTCCACCCACTATGATAGCATTTCACCCGAATCAACTGGATGGAAAACGTTCGCCATTCTGTCCCCCGCCGCTCCGCAGGAACTCCCTGGGCCCTCTGCCCTGGGCGCCCCCTTACACGCGGGAAGTCTATTATGTATTTCTGATCAAGTCAAGCGCGTGGCGTCCCCCTCCGCATGGCTGCCTGCCGCTTGGATTTCCGCTTCGCCTCCGCTATCATGATGGATTCAGCCTCGCCTTCTGGCGCGTATGCTGCGCTTTGAAACTGCCGGAGAATCTCACGGAGAGTGCCTGGTCGCGACCGTGACGGGACTGCCCGCCGGTGTGCCGGTTTCGGCTGACTTCATCCACCGGCAATTGTGGCGGCGGCAGCAGGGCTATGGCCGCGGCGGGCGGATGAAGATTGAAACAGATCGGGTCGAGATTGTTTCCGGCGTCCGCCGCTCCAGGACCATCGGCTCGCCGGTGGCCATGATCCTCCGCAACCGCGACTGGCAGAACTGGACCGAGGCGCTGCCGGTCGAGGATTCCCCCGAGAGCGCCGCCAAGGCTAAGCCGGTCTACCGGCCCCGCCCGGGGCACGCCGACCTCGCCGGCTGTTTGAAATACAATTTTCCGGAGGCCCGCTACATCCTGGAGCGGGCCAGCGCCCGGGAGACGGCGGCGCGGGTGGCGGCCGGAGCGCTGGCCAAGCTGCTGCTCGCCGAGCTCGGCGTCCAGGTGCTCTCGCACGTGGTGGCGGTGGGGCACGCGGCTCTGGGGCGCCCGGCGAGCTGGGAGGAGATGGTGGCCCTCGAAGGCAGGCCGGAGGTCCTGCTGAGCTGTGTGGACGCGGAAATCGAGCAGGCGATGAAGGCCGTGGTCGACGAAGCCTACCGCACCGGCGACACGGTCGGCGGCGTCTTCGAGATCGTGGCCCACAACGTGCCGCCCGGCCTGGGATCGCACACCGCCTGGGACCTGCGGCTCGATGGCCGGCTGGCCCAGGCCATTGTGTCCATGCAGGCGGTCAAGGCCGTCGAGATCGGCCGGGGCATGGAAGCCGCGGTGGCGTTCGGCTCGCGCGTCCAGGACCCCATCGGCTATGACCGCGAGCGCCGCCGCTTCACCCGGCCCTCGAACCGCGCCGGGGGCCTGGAAGGCGGCATGACCAACGGCGAAGACGTGGTGGTTCGCGGGTATTTGAAGCCGATCTCGACGCTGCGCAAGCCGCTTGAGTCGGTGGATCTGCGAACGCGGGAGGCGTCGCTCGCCGCCTACGAGCGCTCCGACGTGTGCGTGCTGCCGGCGGCCGCGGTCATTGGCGAAGCCATGGTGGCGCTCGCCCTGGCCGCCGCCGCGATCGAGAAATTCGGCGGCGACTCGTTGGGCGAGATGAAGAGGAATTTCGAAGGTTACCTGGAGCAAGTGAGGGCATTCTAACGGAATGGTCCACAAGATCGTCAAGTATGGCGACCCGGTGCTCGAAACGCGCGCCGCCGCGGTCACCGCGTTCGACACCCCCGAGCTCCACCAGCTCATCGCCGACATGTTCGAGTCGATGTACGCGGCCAAGGGCGTGGGCTTGGCCGCGCCGCAGATCGGGGTTTCCAAGCGCATCGCGGTCATCGATTGCTCGCTCGCCGAAAAGGAAGAGGACAGGATCGTTCTGATCAACCCGGAGATTGTCCACACCGAGGGCAAGCAGAACGGTGAGGAAGGCTGCCTGAGCGTGCCCGGCTTCCGCGAAGACGTGCGGCGGCCCAACCGCGTCACCGTGCGCGCCCAGGACGTTTACGGCAAGACGTTCGAGTTGACGGGAGACGAATTGCTCGCCCGCGCCTTTCTCCACGAGACCGACCACCTCAATGGCAAGCTCTACATCAGCTACGTCAGCCCCCTCAAACGCGATCTGATCAAGCGCAAGATCAGAAAGATGATCAAGCAAGGCGAGTGGGAATGAGGGAAAGAAAGGCAAAAGGCGAAAGTGGCGGAAGGGCGCCTTGTTCCAGCCGGGCGGCGGGGCGGTGAAAGCCTTGTTTATGGGCACCCCGGAATTCGCGACACCGGCCCTCGCGGCCTTGCTGGACGCGGGCGTGGAGGTGGCCGGGGTGATCACCCAGCCGGACCGGCCGGCCGGGCGCGGCCGGCAGCCGGCGGCTTCGCCGGTCAAGCGCCTGGCCGCGGAGCGCGGCCTCGCCGTTTTCCAGCCGGCAAAAATCAAGGACCCCGAAGCGGTTGAATATGTCCGCAGGATCTCGCCGGAGGTCATCGTGGTGGTGGGCTATGGGCAGATTATTCCGCGAGCGGTCTTCGAGCTGCCGAGGCTCGGGACCATCAACATCCACGCCTCGCTGCTGCCGAAGTACCGGGGCGCGGCGCCGATCCAGTGGGCCATCGCCAACGGCGAGACGGTAACCGGGGTGACCACGATGCGCATCGAGGCCGGTTTCGACACCGGGGACATCCTGTTGCAGCGCGAGTACCGGATTGGCCCGGAGGAAACGGCCCCGCAGCTCTCCGCGCGCCTGGCGGCAGGAGGGGCCGAGCTGCTGCTCGAGACGCTGTCGCGGCTCGAGCGCGCGACGATTACGCCCCGCCGGCAGGACCCGGCTCAAGCCAGTTACGCGCCGATTTTGAAGAAGGAGGACGGCCGGATCGATTGGACAAGCAGCGCCCCGCGGATTGCCGGCCGCGTCCGCGGCTTCGATCCCTGGCCCGGGGCGTACACCACGTTTCGCGGCCAGTTGCTGCATCTTCGGAAGGTTTCCCTTCCGAGCTGCGACGCTGCTCGGCCCCGTGAGGGAGCGGCGCCCGAGGAGCCGCGAGTCGCTCCCGGAACCCTCGCCGTCGAGGGCCGCCGCCTTCTCGTGTCCTGCGGCCGGGGCTGGATCGAGCTGCTGGAGCTGCACCCGGAAGGCAAGAACCGGGTCACGGCCCAGGAGTTCATCAGCGGCCGGCGGCCGGTGGCCGGCGAAGTTTTAGGGGAGGAAAAATCGTGACGCCGCCCGCGGGATACCGCTTCGCTTCGAGCTACGCGGGCATTCGAAAGACCGCCCAGGACGATCTGGCCCTGATGGTCTCCGATCGGCGGGCGGCGGCGGCCGCTGTTTTCACGAGCAATCTGGTCAAAGCGGCCCCGGTCACCGTCTCCGCCGCACATCTGGCCCAATCCAAAGGATGGGCGCGGGCCATCGTGGCCAACGCCGGCAATGCCAATTGCGCCACCCCGAATGGCCTCCGCGTGGCGCGCGCGACAGCCCGGGCCGCCGCGGAGCTGCTGGGCGTCCGGGAGCGGGAAGTGCTGCTCGCCTCGACCGGAGTGATCGGCGTGCCGCTCGATGAAAAGCTGATCGGGAACGCTCTGCCGCGCCTGGCGGCATCGCTCGCCGCGGAGAACTTCGAGGCCGTTTCGAGAGCCATCCTGACCACCGACACGACGCCCAAGACGGCCGTGGCCGAAGTCCGGCTCCGGGCCGGCGCGGTGCGGGTCGCCGGCATGGTGAAGGGCGCCGGCATGATCCATCCCCGCATGGCGACGATGCTCAGCTTCATTTTCTGCGACGCCGATCTGAAGCCTCCGGAGCTGCGGCCGATGTTGAAGGCCGCCGTCGAGCGAAGCTTCAACCGCATCTCGGTCGACGGCGACACCTCGACCAACGACACGGTCTTTCTTCTGGCCAACGGCGCTTCCGATGTGCGGCCGGTGGGACGCGAGAGAGCGCTCGTCGCGGCCGCCCTCGGAGAGGTCGCCGAGCAGCTCGCGGTGGCCATCGCGCGGGACGGCGAAGGGGCGCGAAAGCTCCTGACCATCGAGATCGAAGGAGCGTCGAGCGACCGGGCGGCCGTCGCGATGGCCCGCGCTATCGCCAACTCGCCCCTGGTCAAGACGGCGCTCGCCGGCGCCGATCCCAACTGGGGCCGGATCCTCTCGGCCGCCGGCAGCTCCGGCGTCATCTTCGATCCGGCCCGGGTGGACATCGCTCTGAACGGCTTCGCCGTCTGCCGACGGGGCACGGCGGCCGAATTTTCCGAGGACCAGGTGAAGCGGTCGCTCGAAGCACGGGAATCGACGCTACGGCTCTCGATTCGGGGCAAGGGAAAAGGCCGCGCCCAATTTTGGACCTGCGATCTGACCGAGGACTACATCCGCATCAATGCCAGCTATCGCACATAAGACAAAAGGAATGCCCCTTACCTTAATTTTTGCCTTTTGCCTTTTGCAATTTGCCTTTTGCCTTGCCCCCTCTGCCCTTTGCCTTTTTCCCCCGCAGGCTCGGGCGCGGGGCGCCTCCGACGCCGACAGGATCAGCGCGGTGCTGCTCGATCTGAGCTCGGCGCTCGAAGAAAGCAGCGCCGCGCGCTTTCTCGACCAGGTGGATCGCCGGCGCTGTCCCGATTACGCGGCCCTCGAAGAGAGCGTGGTCGCGCTGCTTGCCCAATTCGAGGTAGGATCGTCCGTAGGGGTCAGCGAGCAAACCAAGAACGGGGATGGTTACGACCTGAAGCTCGACTGGATGCTCGAATTGAAGCCGGCCAGCGGTGGGGGCGCCTCCCGGCGGCGGCGAGACACCGTCAACTGCCGCATCGAGCCGAGCGGCAAGCGATGGACGGTCACGCGGCTCGAGCCGGCGAAATTTTTCAGCCCGTTATGAAACCATTACCCGACCTGGTCGGTTTGGAATGCGAAGCGCAGGAGGCCGCCCGGCTCCCGGCGGCGACCGCCCCTTCGGAGGGCGGGACCAGGCGCCTGGTGCTGCTTTCCTGCGGCCACTTTTGCATCGATCTTTATTCGAGCGCCCTGGGCGCTTTGCAGCCACTGCTCGCGGCACGCTACGGGCTCTCGCTCCTGCAAGCGGGCATCCTGGGAGGCCTGCTTTCGTTTTCCTCGTCGGTGATGCAGCCGCTCTACGGCTATCTCTCCGACCGGCTGCATTTTCGCGGCTTCACGGTTCTCGCGCCCTTCGTCGCGGGTCTGTTCATTTCGAGCCTCGGTCTCGCGCCCAACTATCGAACGCTGCTGCTGCTGGTCTTTCTGGGCTGCGTCGGGATCGCCGCGTTCCATCCCCAGGGGACCGCCCACGCCTCGGCCACGCTCCACCAGCGGCGCGGCCTGGCCATGGCGATCTTCATCACCTCCGGCACGATCGGGCTGTCTGCCGGCCCGGTCTACTTTTCGCTCATCAACTCCTGGCTCGGTTTTGAACGATCCTATTGGGCGGCGCTGCCGGGCCTGGCCATGACGCTGGTGCTCGCCGTGAATCTGCCGGCGCCGCCCCAGCGCTCCCACGCCGGCGAGGGACGCTTCGACCTGGCCCCGTTTCTGCGGGTCTGGAGGCCGATGCTCCTGCTCTATTTTCTGGTCGTGATCCGGTCCATCATCCAGATCGTATTCGCCCAGTTCCTCCCCCTCTATTTCCACCTGGAGCGGGGCTTCTCTATCTCCGCGGCGAGCTACGTGCTCACGCTGTTTCTGTTGAGCGGGGCGGTGGGAGGCTTCGCCGGCGGCAATTTGGCCGACCGCTTCGGCGGGCGGCGGATCGTCATGTTTTCCATGATCTGCTCGGTGCCGTTCCTGGTCTTGTTTCTGGTCACGCGGGGGTGGACCTCGCTGGCCGCGCTGTGTGCCGGCGGCCTAATCCTGTTTTTCACCATCCCGGTGAACGTGACCATGGCCCAGGAGCTGGTGCCCACCCAGTCCGGCACCGTCTCGGCGCTGATGATGGGCTTCGCCTGGGGCATGGCGGGCCTGCTCATCATTCCCCTGTTCGGCGGGGTCGCCGATCACATCGGCTTGCACTCGGCGCTCTGGGGCGTGATCCTGATGCCGCTGGTTGGTTTTGTGCTGGCGGTCCGCTTGCCTGCCGATCATCCTCCCCAAGCAGCGGTTGCACAATGAAATCATCCGCTTAGTTTTTAGGGCTCACTCGCGAAATAGTAAAGATAGATAGACTTTCCGATGCGGGCATAAGGGGTATGGCGCTGAAGCCAGGCATACCCAGTACATTCTGGAAAAACTTCAAACAGATTATTCAGGCTGATCGCAATCCATCCCGCTGGACGGTCGCCAGGGGCTAGCGGAACGACATTGCCCAGATCGAGGACTTCAGGGGATACGAAGCCGAAATAGGAGAGGTGCACCTTATCAATGTTGTGTGCGCGGGCGTAACGCGCGAGGCGCGCGAGGTCCTGGCCCCAGTCCAAGTTGCTGTCCAGCAAGTAGTGAGCTTCGTGGCCGCGGACGAAAGGCGTAAAGTAAGCCAGGTAATCGGGATGAGCCGCGAGCGAGTCCACCCCGTGCCACAACAGCAGCGCTGCGGCGAGGGCCGCGATGGGGCGTTTCCTGGTGGGGCCATCCCGCGCGAAGAGGGAGGAGCCTATCAAGGCTAGAAACGGGAAGATGGGCAGTACGTGGCGTATTCCAATGTCGATCCTGCTCATCATAGCGGCACATAGGATCCCGGCGGCTCCTATTACCGCTGGCAGGGTGTCCCTCAAGGGCCCGCTGGCGCGCCCGCGAAGCAGACAACCGATCGCCAGCGCGAGTATGAGGAGCAATCCTGGGCTGCTCTTAAGAATCAGCGCCACGGGAAAGTAGTACCACCAGCCGGACTGGCTCCTCTTTCCTAGCAGATATGCCGCGTGCCCTCCCTTGTTGTGGCGTATCACGCGATGGATGCCGCGAAAGAGATCCGGAGGCAGGAAACGCGTGTAGTGCGCCAGGAAATACGCTGCGTGGCCCACTCCGGAGTTGGGGTTCACGAGGTCGCCCAGCGCCGCCTGCGCCTCGCTCTCGGCAGCCGACGGTTGCAGATCGAATCGATAGGCCGCCGCCATGACCAGACATGCTATAGCAGCCAGCACAAGGCCTTGTCCCGCTACCGCTCGACGAGGGGGCGCTGGCATCCTCTCGGACCGCCAGGCCAGGCATGCGTACAGCAATAGCACCGGCGGCAAGTACACAAAGGCGGAAAACTTGGACGCCAGAGCCAGCCCCAAAGTAATCCCACAAAGCAGGCAAGAGACCAGCCGGGGATTAGAGATCCACCTCCGGAACTCAAACGCAGCGGCAAAGATGGTTGTTGCGGCAGCGAAATCAGTCGTTGCCAGTGAGGCGTGGGCGAGGATGTTGGGACAGAAGCTCAGCAGGGCTACAGCGGCGAGGCCGGCGTTTGGGCCATACAACAGGGAACTCCAGCGATAGACATAAAAAAACAAAATAGGGGCGAACCACAGGTTGCCCATCCTAGCCAGCGTCAGGAGCTGCCAGTTGCCATCTATTTCGCCTATTTCGTCGCCCTTCGTTCGGAAACCTGCAGGAGGATCCGGAAAGACTGGAATGCTTGGCACATCTATTTCGTCTGTTTCGTCGCCCCTCGTTCGGAAGCCTGCCAGATGAGGGAAAAGGCCGATCACCCATTGGGCCAGAGGCGGGTGCTGCAAATCCCAGCGGGGCTTGCCCTCCCACAGCTCCAGGCCGCAGGAAAGGTGGCCGCACTCGTCAGCCGTGGCATTGAACTCCCGGTAGGTTAGGGCGACTCGAGCCACGAAAATCCCCAGCAGAAGGACCCATAGGAATTCTGTCCGAAGGTGGTCGCGAGCCCAGATCCACATGAAGACCCCTCTACCACCGCTCCTGTGGCGCCATCTGCGTGAACACCTGCCGATGAAACGGCGGCAGCCAGGTTGTGTATCGAGCAGGCGGAAACGGCGAATCGAGCAGGCCGGGTAGAGGGGAATACAACACGAAGTAGCGGGGTTCAATACTGGGAGTCTCGTCCCAGAACCAATACGGCGGCGATACCGCATAGCGACGGCCCTGCTGCGGCCGGTAGGCGCGCGGCGGAATCCGAATCCGTTCATCGTTGACGTGGCCGGATTGCTCGAGCTCGGTCCAGCCATCGTACTCCAGGCCCGCCGTAATGCGGGTGCGCGGAATGCCCGCGGACGTCAGGCTCGATGCCGCCTGCAGCCTCGCCCGGCCGGCCGCCAGGTAGTCGTGCGTGGTGGCGACGCCGTATAACGCAAACAACCCTATGGCAACCCAGCCCAGGGCCGGCGGCGCCTGCCTGATCTTTTGGTAGTGCCACAGCAACGGGACCACGAGAGCCGGCAGGAGCGGAATGACATAGCGATCGAACAGGGCCCCATCGTTAAGGTCGCGATAGAGAATGGCTAGCGCATAGATAATAGATAATGGAACATAAAGGAAAGCAAACAAACGCGCCGGCGGAACGCCCGCCTGGGCCGGGAAGGAAGCGGCTGGCGTGGGCCCTTTGAGCCGGCGCCGAAGGCTCTCGAGCAGAACCGCCGCCGAGACGCCGGCGCTGCCGAAAAGAGCCAGCGCCAGCAAGCCGCGAACCGGCCGCGCCAGGATCTCGGGCTTGAAACCCATCGCCTCCGTTCCGGGATACAGGATCCCGTTTGCCGTAATAATGTTGCCCAGCAGTAGGTCCCCATCGAACACCCAGAGCACCGCTCCCCAGAGAGCGCCGGAAATCAGCAGACCCAGCGCCAACGCCAGGGGCGCCCGGAGCGAATTTCTCCAACCGGCAAGGTGAATCGACAGGATTGGCAAAATCAAGAGCAGGCAGGTCACACCCAACTCCAGCAGCGCCTCGGCCGCTTCCCGCAAGAGGTCGAGCGAAGGAAAGAGCCCGCCCGAATAGGTTTCCGGCCGCGCATAGGGCTGCGCCTGGTACCAATGAAGGCACATTGCAATCGCCAGCGCTGCGACGCACCAGAGCAAGGCCGTCGCGGCCACCAGCGCCCGGTCCTTTCGCCGGATCCAGGCCACGCAGGGAAGCAGCAGCAACGGGGCTCCCCAGACAAGCTGGCGCACGGTGCCGCCGCCTACGCCCACCGCCGCTGTAGCGGCGATCCAGCCGGAAGCCCGGAGTGCGCTGTTGGCTTGAACGGCCCGCGTGCCGCAGTAAACGCAGGCCAGCCAGAAAAAGAAAGCCGGAATGTCGGTCATGAAAGAGGCGGCCAGCGGGATGAACAAGGGGGAGAGCGCCACCACCAGCGCGCCGAACAGGGCAAAAGACGGATTCAGGCCTGCGTACCGGGCCAGCCGATACAGCAGGAGCGCGCATCCGACGGCGAACGGCAACGTCGACAACCGCACCAGGGTGAAGGAGAACCCGAAGAGCTTAATAAGCAGAGCCGCCCACCAGGCCTGCAAGCCGATCATGGGGACCGCCCAGCCGGTGTAAATGAGATGTCCCGAGGAGGCGAGTTCCCTGGCTATGTAGGTGTACGACCAGTCGTCGTTCACGCCCATTTCGAGCACGGGAACGGCGCCGAGGACGCAGGCCGCGACCAGGAGGGCGCCAATGACCGAATAAAGCCGGTCCGTCCGCATTCCACCTTCCGTCCGGGCAGCCCCGGCTATACCCGCTCCAGCGCCGCGCCGGCCTCGGTCCACTGGGCCAGCAGCGACTCCAGCTTCGCCCGGCGCTGCTCGATTTCCTTGGACAGGCGGGCGGCCTCTTTGTGGTCGCGGTAGCTTCCCGCCAGTTGAGCTTCGAGCAGGCCGATTTCGCTTTCGATGCCGGCGGTCTGGCGCTCGATGTCGGCCACCCGCTGCTGTATCTCGCGCAGCTTGAGGGGATTGACACGGGGGCCCTTCTTGGCCGATGCTTTCACCGCCCCCGCAGCCCTCCCGCCCGTCTGTGGCCGGGCTTCGGCGGCGCCGCCGCGCTCTTTGCGCCACAGGTCGTCTTCGTAATTACCCGGATAGAGGTTCACCGCGCCGCCCCCCACCTCGAAGACCTTGGTGGCCAGCTTGTCGATGAAATAGCGGTCGTGGGAGACGAAGACCACGGTGCCGGAGAACTCCAGCATGGCGTCCAGCAGCACGTCCTTGGCGCGCAGGTCGAGGTGATTGGTAGGCTCGTCGAGCAGCAGCAGATTCGAGGGAATCAGGAGCATGCGGGCCAGAGCGTAGCGGTTGCGCTCGCCGCCGGAGAGAACGCCGATCGGCTTGAAGACGTCGTCCTCGGAAAACAGGAAGCAGCCCAGGAGATTCCGCAGCTCGGTCTGGGTGGCGCGGGGGAGCACGCTCGACAGATCGTCGAGCAGGCGGGCCTGGGGGTCGAGGACTTTGTATTGGTCCTGGGCAAAATAATCGATGCCGACGTTGTGCCCGGCGATCCGCTCGCCGGCGGTCAGCGGCTCGACCCCGGCCAGCATCCGGATCAGCGTCGACTTGCCGGCGCCGTTCGGCCCCACCAGGGCAATGCGCTCGCCGCGCTCAATCAGGAAGCTGACGCCGGTGAAGACCCCGTTCGAGCCGTAGCTCTTGGCCACGTGGCGGAATTCCTGGACCACGCGGCCGCTGGCCTTCGGCTGCGGGAAGCGGAAGTGAATCGTCTTCTCCTCCGCCGGCAGCTCGATCCGTTCCAGGCGCTCCAGCTCCTTGATCCGGCTCTGCACCTGGCTGGCCTTCGTCGCCGTGTACCGGAAGCGGTTGATGAAGACTTCGAGCTGGCGGACCTTGTCCTGCTGATTTTTCTGGGCGGCTTCGAGCTGGGCCAGCCGCTCTTGCTTGAGCGTTTCGTAGCGGGTGTAGTGGCCGGTGTAGAAGTGGGCCCCGCGGTTCCAGAGCTCGACAACTTTCCTGACCGTCACGTCCAGAAAATAGCGGTCGTGCGAAACGATGACGAAGGCGTAGGGGTAGTCGTTGAGGTACTCCTCGAGCCAGTTGCGGGCTTCGAGATCCAGGTGATTGGTCGGCTCGTCGAGCAGCAGCAGGTTGGGTCTCTCGAGCAGCAGCTTGGCCAGGGCGATGCGCATCTGCCAGCCGCCGGAGAATTCCTCGATGGGGCGGTCCCAGTCCTGTTTGAGGAAGCTCAGCCCGGCGAGCACTGTTCCCACGCGGGCTTCGATGGTATAGCCGTCCAGGGCCTGGAACTCGTCCTGGACGCGATGGAAGCGGTCGGCGGCGCCCTTGTAAGCGCCGCTCGCGGGATCGAGGTGAGCCAGTTTGTCGGCCAGCTCCCGTTGCTCGCGCTCGAGCGAGAGGACCTCAGCGAAGACGCTCAAGCATTCTTCGAAGACGCTGCGCCCGGCCAGGGTCAGGCCGTCCTGGGGCAGGTAGCCGGCGGTCAGGCTCTTTGCCTGCGTGACCTCACCCGAATCGAGCGGCTCGAGGCCGGCCAGGATCTTGAGCAGGGTGGTCTTACCGCTGCCGTTGCCCCCCACCAGGCCGACGCGGTCCTGGGGCGCGACCAGCCAGTCCAGGCCCTCGAAGAGCAGCCGCTCGCCGAAGCGCTTGCCGGCCCCTGTCAACTGCAGCATTTCTTTAGTCTATCAAGGGGTGGAGTACACACGCCGGTAGGACAAAAACACAGGCGGCGCGTCGGACAAACGCGCCGCCGTCCCGCCATAGATTGACGCGATCCCCTTCGCCGGCGCCGCGGGCTGGCGCCAGGTTAGTCGCTGGAAAAACCGCTCTGGAGCTACTTCCCTTCTCGGACGTCGACCCGGGAGGCCACCAGTTGGGTCTTGTCGTTGTACTTGCCCAACACGATGACGCGCCGGCCCTCTTTCACGTCGTCCATTGAGCCAGGCTTGTTGCGATACGTGTACTTCGTGTCGTCCGTGTAGACGACCTGCCGCTGCATGGTTCCCTTCTGCAGCGTGATGACCTTGGTGTCTTTGTTGATCATGTGGATCGTTCCGCTAAGGCGCTGATCCTTGGAGTCCGCCTTCTTGTCCTTGGCGTAAACCTGCGTCGCCGTGGACAGCGCCAGAACAACCCCCAGGAACAACCCGATCAGAATAGACAAGCGTCTCATGCACCCCTCCTTGTTCAATTGGAACTGCGAACTGCCTACTATAATCTTCCGCACCGGAAAAGTAAAGTGCTTTCGGGCGCTTTTTGCGATACTGGGCGACGGATGAGGCTGAAAAAGGGACGTTTAGCAATAGGCTTGGCGGCCGGGACCCTGGCGATTGCGACCGGGATCTTCCGCACCAAGCCGGGGTGGTCACAGGCCCCGGCCGGTGGCCGCGACGCCCGGGCGTCTTACCGCGTCCTGCTGGGACTCCGGGAGAGCGCGGGACGAAGCTGGGATGGCCGCCTGGAGGCCCCCGGGGGGCGGGTCTTCGAACTTACGGGCTGGCGATTCGGACCCGAAGATCGGGTCACCGGGGGCACGGCGTGGCAGTGTGCCACGCGGCCGCGCCCGTTCAACCCAGCCATCCCTGAGCGGCCGGATCAGACGCCGCTGCCGGTCGGGCTGCTGGTGAGCTTCGAAGGGCCGCGGCTCGAAATCCACACCGCGAACGGGAATTTCGGCTTTTCCCCATCGCAGATGCCCGAGACGGGGGCGGCGCTTTTTTTGGATGGTCAGGCGGCGGTGGAGCGCGTGCCGGCAGTCGAGCTGCACGCAGCAGCCGAGATGGAGGCCGATTATCCGAGCATCGCTCCAGCGGCCGGTGCATCAGCGACCGGCACCCCTGTGACCGGCGCCCCTGCGGCCGGCGCTTCGGCGGCCGGTGCTCCAGCGACCGGTTCCCCTGCGGCCGGCACTTCGGCGACGGGCGCTTCGGCGACCGGCAGCGGATTCTGGATGGCCTGGCAGAGCTACCGGAACGAGAGCGATGCGGTTTGGGCGCAGCGGTTCGATGGGAAGGCCTGGGGGCAGCCGGAGTTGTTGCTCGAGAAAGGGGACGTGTACCGCACGGCCGTGGCGATCGCCGGCAATGGGGAAACCTGGGTGGTCTGGTCGCAGCAGGTCGGCGGCAATTGGGATCTCTACGGGCGCGCCCGCCGGGGCGATACCTGGACCGGCGTCGTGCGGCTCACCGAAGCGCCCGGGACCGACATGATGCATCGATTGATCCGGGACGCCAAAGGAAATCTCTGGCTGGTGTGGCAGGGCGCGCGCCCTCGGCAGGCTGCGAAGCCTGCCGCTGAAGATGTGCAGTTCGACATCCTCGCCCGCCGCTACGACGGGCGCAACTGGGGGCCGGAGCAGAACCTCAGCCGCAGCGCCGCAAACGACTGGGAGCCCGCCGTGGCCGCCGATGCGCGCGGGAACGTTTGGGTGGCCTGGGATGGATACGAGATGGGCAATTACGACGTCTACCTCAGCCGCCTGGAAGGGGACGGCTGGTCGAAGCCGGTTCCCATCGCCGCTTCCGCCAATTTCGAGGGGCACGTCTCGCTGGCTGTGGACGGCGCCGGGCGGCTCTGGGCCGCTTGGGACGAAGGCGGGCGCAACTGGGGCAAGGACACCGGGTTCACCATTCGCGGAAGCGGCGAGCCGGGCGCCGGCCTCTACGCCGAGCGGCGAATCAAGCTGGCCTGCCTGGTGGATGGGCGGTGGATGCAGCCGCGCGCCATGCCGGAATACGCAGTGAAGGACCCGGCTTACGACTTCCGCGACCGGCCGCAGCTCGCGGCGGACGATACGGGCCGGCTGTGGATGGCCTGGCGGGCGCGCTACCTCGTCCGCTTCGGCCAGGGAATGGGCGGAGCGCAGGGCGTCGGCGGATGGGAAACTTTCGCCGCCGCCTTTGACGGCGCGAGGTGGTCGCCGCCGCAATGGGTGCCCCAGAGCGTGGCCCGTGCGGATACCCGGGTGGCGCTCGCTCCGGCCGCCGGCGGCGGTGTCTGGCTGGCCCAGGCCACCGACCAGCGCTCGTTCGCCCAGAATCGGCCCGGCCGCTACGCCATCCTCACCACTCGCGTGACCTCCCGCGGCCGCCTGCAGCCCCTGAATCTCGCACCGCTTCAGATCGACGCTACCGAGGCTCCCCTGGCGCAGGCCGGCGAGCGGGCCGATATCGCCAAGGTTCAGGGGTATCGGGCGGCGGGAGGCAAGCTGCGCATCGTGCGTGGCGACATGCACCGCCACACCGACATCTCCTTCGGCGACGGCGTGGGCGACGGCTCGCTCACCGATGCCTATCGCTACGCCATCGACGCGGCGGGCCTCGACTACCTGGCCGTCACCGATCATACTTACGGCGACAACGAGTACGCCTGGTGGCGGAGCCAGAAGTCGGCCGATCTGTTCCGGCTGGGCGATCGCTTCATTCCGCTGTACGCCTACGAGCGCAGCCTGCCGTATCCCAACGGCCACCGCAACGTGGTTCACGCCCGGCGCGGCGTCCGCTGGCTGCCCATTCCCGACGAGGAGCGCAAAGGCGAGACGGGCGCGGCGCGGCTCTATGACTACCTGAAGAAGACCGCCGGCATCGCCATGTCGCACACCTCGGCCACCAATATGGGGACCGACTGGCGCGACAACGATCCGGTCGTCGAGCCGCTGGTGGAGATTTTTCAGGGCGATCGCAATAACTATGAGTACTCCGGCGCTCCGCGATCCGCGCCCCCTGACCGGACGGATCTCGAGCCCGGCGGCTACCGGCCGGCGGGCTTCGTGCGCAACGCCTGGGCCAAGGGCTATAAGCTCGGCGTACAGGCGAGCTCCGATCACCTTTCCACCCACCTCTCCTACGCCATGCTGCTGGTGGAAAATTTCACCCGCGAGGGGATGCTGGAGGCGATCCGGCGGCGCCACGCCTACGGTGCGACCGACAACATTGTTCTTGACGTGGCCATGGAGTCGCCATCAGGCCAGAGGTGGATGCAAGGCGACAGCTTCCAATCGGAAGCCCGGCCTCGCCTGCTGGCGCACATCCGCGGCACGGCCGATATCGAGCGCTTCGAGGTGATCAAGAACAATAATGTCGTCTACTCAGTTGATCCCCATTGCCAAACCTGCACGCTCGAGTTCACCGACTACGAGCCGGACTCGGCCGTCTCGGCGGTGAACTTCGAGTCGTTCTATTACGTGCGGGTGCGGCAGTTCGACGGCCAGTTGGCGTGGTCGTCGCCGATGTGGGTGAGGAGGCGGTGAATGGAAGCCCCCCTACTTTGGATACTTCGGATCGGCCTTCACTTCCTCGATCTGCGCCGTGTGGCGGGCGGAGTGACCCGAGATCACCAGAACCCACTGATAAGCGTCCATTGACTTCAGCGGCGGCTCGGACGGAATGATGTGGGCGCGGAGATCGTCCGGGGTCTTCTCGACGTAGGCGATCGTGCGGTCCCGGCTCTCGTTGAAATGGGCCAAGCTCTCCGTGGCCGAGGCCCATTGCCCCGTCGGCCGGAGCGGTTCGGGGGCCTGGGCTTTCTTGGAGCGGTCGGTGACAAACTTCAGGATCAGCTCGTCGTTGCCCTTCGTCTCGGCTTTCTTTTCGGGCGAGGCTGGGCCTTTCATGATCTTCTCCGTCAGCATGCCGTAAAGAAAATCCTCGCTTCGTGCGATGTGCTCCGCGCATTCAGCAATCGACCAGCGATCCGGGCCGGGCTTGAAAGTCCACTGGGCCTCGGTAAGGCCGGTGATGGAGTCGTGAAACCGCTTGCGGGTGGCGTTCAGGTGGCTCATGGCGAAGTTGCGCTCCTGTTGCGTGAGCGCTTCGGGAGCCTGCGCCGCAGCGGGCGCCAGTAGGATCACCAGCAACCAGAAATGCTTCCTCACGTTTTTCCTCCGTCCCCAATTGGGAGCAACGATCGACCGGCCAGCCGAAGACCTTTCGGGTACATTAGAAAAGAATCTTCAGCCCGAACTCGATCTGCCGCGAGGAGCCGAGGTCGCCGCGCGCCAGCCGCGTGAACGAGATCACTCCGAAGGTAGGGTTGCCGACGCTGTTGCTGGGCTGGCCGAAGTTGGCGTGATTGGCTATATCGAAGAACTCGGCGCGGAACTGCACCCCAAACCGTTCGTGGATGGTGGTGTTCTTCAGCAGCGCCAGGTCCAGATTCTTGAACGGCGGGGCGGTGAGGATGTTGCGGCCGGCGTTGCCGAACGTGTTCGCAGCGTTGAGCGTGAAGGCGGCCGGGTTCATCCACAGGTTGGGGGACTGGTGGGATGGATACAACGCCTGTCCGGGCGCCACGTCGGGACGGTCGTACAGATCGTTGCTGCCGCTCCGCAGCGTGGGCACGATCGGCGAAAAAGGATTGCCGGTCTGGAGATTCAGAATGCCGGCCAGGCTCCACCCGCCCACCACTTTCTTCAACGGGCCTTCGACCTTAATCGGCAGCTCGTAAATGGTGCTCAGGACGAAGCGCTGCCGGGCGTCGAAATCCGACAGGGCTCTTTCGGCGGCCAGATTGTAAGAGTTCTGCACCTGCGCGTCGCTGCTGCTGACCGAGTTCAGATCGATGGACTTCGAGAAGGTGTAAGAAGTCGTGAAGGTCAGCCCCTGCGCCAGTCTGCGGTCGGCGCTGATCCAAAGCGCGTTGTAATTGGAGGTGGAACTCGATTCCTGCATCACAAACTGGCTGAAGGAGGCGTACGGGCGCACCCCTTTGATGCCCTGGTTGCCGTCGCGCCGAATCCGCAGGTGCCGCCCCGCCGAGCCGATATAGCCCGCCTGGAAAACGGTGCGCCAGGCCTCATGCTGGATGTTGAGGTTGTATTGCTCGACGTAGGCGGGCACGAAGTTCGGCGCGACCACCGCCGGGCTCGGCGTGACCGTGCCGGTGAAAGCGTACGGGTTGGCCAGGTCGATGCCGGGCGTGGTGATGGTCAGGGGAACCGCGAACGGTGGATTGGATGCAAGCGCGCTGACCAAATTGGTGACCGGCTGGTCGAAATAGATCCCATAGCCGCCGCGCACGACGGTCGTTCCATGGCCGAACGGGTCAAAGCTGAAGCCGGCGCGCGGTCCGAAATCGTGAAATTCCTTCTTGTAGACGCTCTGGATGCCGTTGGTCCCGATCTGGACCACTTGCGCCGTCCCAAAGTCGAAAATGGCGAGGCGATTGCGCGTGTCGCCGGGGACGCCGTTGTACTCGTAGCGCACACCCAGGTTCAGGGTGAGCCGGGGCGTGACCTTGTAGTCGTCCTCGAAGAAGCCGTTGTAAGCGGTCACGCGCAGCGCGGGCGTGACCTTCCCGTGGGTCACCTGGGTTCGGTTCGGCTGGCCCGCCAGAAACGCAGATATGGACGGGAAGTCGATGCGGCCGCCCTCGTTGTCGCTGAGCACATTGTTCCAGAAGCGCCGGATTTCGCCGCCGAGCTTGAGCGAGTGCGCGCCCCTCACCCAGGCGACGGTATCGGTGTACTGAAATGTGGTGTCAGCCCGCCCTTGCGGGAAACCCGTGATACCGCCGAACGACGGCCCTCCGGCAACGCGGAAGTCGGGGAAATTATCGGTGGCGCCGATGCTCATTCCAAAATCCTGCGGATTGGCCTGATAACTCTCCAGGAAGTTGATGTGCACCCGGTTAAAGCCGGCGTGGAACTCATTGGTCACGCGAGGGGAAATGATTCGCGTGTAGTGCAGCGCCAGAAGCTGCCGGCGAGCGGGGC
Organism: Terriglobia bacterium; assembly: GCA_041477005.1. Classification (GTDB taxonomy): domain Bacteria; phylum Acidobacteriota; class Terriglobia; order Bryobacterales; family JACQDG01; genus JBGOUJ01. Next base: position 20,559 of record JBGOUJ010000051.1, read on the forward strand.
GGAAGTCACCGTAACCAGGCAGACTGTGAGCGCCGGTGGAGGTCGGTTCCAGGCGGCGGTCGCGCTGGAAGATGTAGGTGCCGGAAAGGATGTTCTGCTGGCCGATCATGTGGTCGACCTTGCCGGTGACCTGATCGAGGTCCCGGTTCTTGCTGGCCGAGCCGCCGAAGTTATTCACGTCGCCCCCTACATTCGGCGCGGGGACCAGCGCCAGAAGCTTCTTGACGACGGGATTGGTCACCGCGGCGCGCTGGGCGTCGCTGGGCACGGTTGTACGGAAGGTGTCGGATTCACGCTGCCGGCGGCCTTCGAAGCTCTCGAAGAAGAACGTGCGGTTGCGGCCGTCGTAGCCCGGCAGGACCACCGGCCCTCCGATGCTCTCGCCGTAAATATTGCGCTTGAACGGGGGAAGTTTGACGTCAAAGAAGTTGCGGGCGTCCAGCTTGTCGTTGCGCAGAAACTCGAAGGCGCTGCCGTGAATGCCGTTGGTGCCCGACTTGGTGACGGCGTTGATGATGATGCCGGCATTGCGGCCGTATTCGGCGCTGAAGGTGTTGTTCTGCACCTTGAATTCCTGCACCACCTCGACGTTGGGGAGCAACGTGAGCTGGTTTTGCGTCATATCGCTGAGGTTGACGCCGTCGAACAGGTAGTTGATCTGGTCCTCGCGGGCGCCGGAGCTGTTCAAGCCAAGCGGGCCGCCGGAGGTGGGCACGGCGAGAAAGTTGCGGTTGTTGGTGGAGGGCAGCACCGTGCCGGGCGCAAGCATCGCCAGATCGAGGAAGAAGCGGCCGTTGAGCGGCATGTCCAGCACCTTCTTGATGTCGATCACCTGGCCCATGCTGCTCGATTCGGTCTGCACG